>JAFAEZ010000124.1 GCA_023423775.1 Pseudomonadota bacterium | reverse complement strand
CGGCGGAGCAGCCGGCCGGCGATGCGCGGCGTGCCGCGCGAGCGCCGCGCGATCTCGGTCGCACCGTCGTCCGTGAGCGGCAGGCCGAGCAGTCCGGCGGCGCGGCGCACGACCCGCTCCAGCTCCTCGACCGTGTAGAAATTGAGCCGCACCGGAATGCCGAAGCGGTCGCGCAGCGGCGTCGTCAGCAGCCCCTGCCGCGTCGTGGCGCCGACCAGGGTGAAGCGCGGCAGATCGATTCGGACCGAGCGCGCCGAGGGACCCTCGCCGATCATGAGGTCGAGCGCACGGTCCTCCATCGCCGGGTAGAGCACCTCCTCGACCGCCGGCGCGAGGCGGTGGATCTCGTCGATGAACAGGACGTCGCCATCCTCGAGATTGGTGAGCAGAGCGGCAAGGTCGCCCGATTTGGCGATCACCGGTCCCGAAGTGGCGCGGAAGCCGACGCCGAGCTCGCGGGCGATGATCTGGGCAAGTGTCGTCTTGCCGAGCCCCGGCGGGCCGAAGAAGAGCACATGGTCGAGCGCGTCGCCGCGCGCTTTGGCGGCATCGATGAACACGCGCAGATTCTCGCGCGCCGCCCGCTGGCCGACGAAATCGTCGAGCGACTTGGGCCGCAGCGCCGCGTCGACGTCCTCGGGTCGCCTGTCTCCGGTGATGATGCGGTCGGGATCGGTCATTTGGCCGCTTTCTTGAGCGCCAGCCGGACGAGGGCGTCGAGGCTCGCCTCAGGGCCGAGCTCCGCCTCGGCCTTGGTGACGGCGGCGGCGGCCTCGGCGGGACGGAAGCCGAGATTCTGGAGGGCGGAGACGGCATCGGCTGCAAAGCCGGCGGCCACGACGATCGGCGCCGCGCCACCGCCGGCGCCGAGGATGATGCCGCCGGCCTTGTCCTTCAATTCGTTGACGATGCGCTGGGCGAGCTTGGGACCGACGCCGTTGGCGCGCGCGACCATCGCCTTGTCGCCGCTGGCGACGGCGCGGTGCAACTCGTCCGAATTCAGCGCCGACAGGATGGCGAGGGCAACGCGCGAGCCGACGCCTTGGACCGAGGTCAGCAGACGGAACCAGTCGCGCTCCTCGATGCTGGCAAATCCGACCAGGCGGATCGCGTCGTCGGACACCTGCATCTCGGTGTGGAGCACGACCTCGTCCCCGATCGCGCCCAGCGCCGACAGGGTGCGGGCCGAGGCGGAGACGAGATAGCCGACGCCCTGGACGTCGATTACCGCATGATCGGCGGTGAAACTGTCGAGCAGGCCGCGCAGCTTGGCAATCATGCGGCGTGCCCCTTCAGTGCGCGGGCGCTGGCGATATGGTGGGCGTGGGTGATCGCGACTGCGAGCGCATCGGCCGCGTCCGCGCCGGCGACCTTTGCGCCCGGCAGCAGCCGCATCACCATCGCATGGACCTGGGCCTTCTCGGCATTGCCGGTGCCGACGACGGCCTTCTTCACCAGCTTGGGCGCATATTCGCCGACGATCAGGCCGCTCTTCGCCGCGCAGAGCAGGACGACGCCGCGCGCCTGGCCGAGCTTGAGCGTCGATTGCGGGTTCATGTTGACGAACACTTCCTCCACGCCGGCACCGCCCGGCCGATATTGCTCGAACAGGTCGTGCAGCCGGTCGTGCAACTCGACCAGCCGCGCCGGCATCTCGGCCTTCGCGTCCGTGCGGATCTGGCCGTTGGCGACATGGCTGAGGCGATTACCCTCAGCCGCGATCGCCCCCCAGCCGGTGCAGGTGAGCCCGGGGTCAAGCCCGATCAGGATCAGCCCAGTTTCTCCATCACGTCGTCGGAAACTTCGTAATTGCCCCAGACGGTCTGGACGTCGTCGTCGTCGTCGAGCGCGTCGATCAGCTTGAGCAGCGAGCCGGCATCGCCCTCGCCGACCTCGACCGGCGTCTGCGGACGCCAGGCGAGCTTCGTGCTCTCGGGCTCGCCCAGCACCTTTTCGAGCGCCTTGGCGACCTCGTGCAGGCTTTCCTGCGCGGTCCAGATTTCGTGGCTCTCGTCGTTCGATTCGAGATCCTCGGCGCCCGCCTCGATCGCCGCTTCGAACACGGCGTCATGGCTGCCCGCCGCTGCCGGATAGGTGATCAGGCCGAGGCGATCGAAGCCGTGGCTGACCGAGCCCGACGCGCCGAGATTGCCGCCATTCTTGGCAAAGGCGGTGCGCACGTTGGTGGCGGTGCGGTTGCGATTGTCGGTCAGCGCTTCGACGATCAGCGATACGCCGCCCGGCCCGAAGCCCTCGTAGCGCACGTCCTCGTAATTCTCACCGTCGCCCGCCGACGACTTGTCGATCGCGCGCTGGATATTGTCCTTGGGCATCGACTGCGCCTTGGCCGCCAGCACGGCGGCGCGAAGGCGCGGGTTCATGTCCGGATCGGGCGAGCCCATCTTCGCGGCGACGGTGATTTCGCGGGAGAGCTTGGAGAACATGGCCGAGCGCTTTTTGTCCTGCGCGCCCTTGCGATGCATGATGTTCTTGAACTTGCTATGGCCGGCCATGGATCCGGGTTTGCCTCTTCATGAAAAAGGATGTGGTGACACCGCGATAGCCGAGACTATCCCCCTCGCGCAACGCGCCTGTAGGCCTCCACCGGTGCGAGCTCTCGCTAGAGCCGCACCGCCGTGCCCGACACGCTGACCATCAGCATCGAGCCTTCCTTGCCGATCACTTCGTAATCGATATCGACGCCGACGACCGCATTGGCGCCGAGCCGCGTCGCCTCGGCTTCCAGTTCCGCGAACGCGGTCGTGCGTGCCTCGCGGAGCGTGCTCTCATAGGCGCCGGCCCGGCCGCCGACGATGTCGCGTATCCCGGCGAACAGATCCTTGAAGATGTTCGCGCCGACGATGACTTCGCCGGTGACGACGCCCAGATATTGCTGGACCGGCCGGCCCTCGACGACAGTGGTGGTCGTGACGATCATGCTTCTACTCCCTTGCGCCGACCCCGAAGCGGGCATGCCGGGACAGGCTACACCGGTCGGCCGGGAGAGGCACCCCGCTTTCGCGGGGCGCGGGAAGAGCTCACTCGATGCCGAGCGCAGCCTTGTAGGTTTCGAGCAGCATCTCGGCTTCCTGGCGGTGATGGGCTTCCATCTTGCGCAGGCGGATGATGGTGCGCATCGTCTTCACGTCATAGCCGCGCGATTTCGCTTCGAGATAGACGTCCTTGACGTCGTCGGCGATCGCCTTCTTCTCTTCTTCCAGGCGCTCGATGCGCTCGATCAGCAAGCGCAGTTCGTCGGCCGCCACGGTTCCTTCGGACATTCTTGTTTCCCACCCGATTCTGAAATTGAAGGGGCGCGTCTAGGGCATGGCGGGCACCCCGCTCAAGCCCGGGCGAACACGGATGCTTGAACTGTCACCGATAGTGGCTATTCCGCCACCTCACGCTCAAGGAGACACCATGCAGAGCCCGTTCGTGCCCCGCAGCCGCAAGGTCCGCATCCTCGCGACGCTGGGGCCGGCCAGCAACACGCCGGAAATGATCCGCAAGCTCGCCGAAGCCGGCGCCGACGCCTTCCGCGTCAATATGAGCCACGGCAGCCACGAGGATCACGCCAAGCTGATCGCAATGATCCGCGGGCTCGAGAAGGAGCTGGATCGCCCGACGACGATCCTCGTCGACCTCCAGGGGCCCAAGCTCCGGGTCGGCCGCTTCGAGGGCAACAAGGCGGAGCTGAACGCCGGACAGACGTTCGTCCTCGACCGCGACGAGGCGCTCGGCGACGCGACCCGCGTCCAGCTCCCGCACCGCGAGATTTTCGAGGCGGTCGAGGCGGGCACCCGCTTGCTGGTCGACGACGGCAAGATCGTGCTGCGCGTGCTGAAGGTCGAGCCGGACCGGATCGAGACGATGGTCGAGGTGCCCGGCACGATCTCCAACAACAAGGGCCTCAACGTCCCGGACGTCGTGCTGCCGGTGGCGGCGCTGACCGAGAAGGACCGGCGCGACCTCGATTTCGCCTTGGCGCACCATGTCGACTGGATCGCGCTGAGCTTCGTCCAGCGTTCCGAAGACGTCGCCGAAGCACGCCGCCTGATCGCCGGCCGCGCCTCCTTGCTCGCCAAGATCGAGAAGCCGGCCGCGGTCGAGCGGCTCGACGGCATTCTCGAGCTCGCCGACGCGGTGATGGTCGCCCGCGGCGATCTCGGCGTCGAGCTTCCCCCCGAGGACGTGCCGCCGCTGCAGAAGAAGATCGTCGAAGCCGCCCGCCGGATGGGCCGGCCGGTCGTGGTCGCGACCCAGATGCTCGAATCGATGATCACGTCGCCCTCGCCCACCCGCGCCGAGGTGTCGGACGTCGCCACCGCGGTCTATGACGGCGCCGACGCGATCATGCTGTCGGCGGAGAGCGCCTCGGGCCAGTGGCCGGTCGAAGCGGTCTCGATCATGAACCGCATCGCCACCACGGTCGAAGCGGACCCCAGCTATCTGCCGCGGGTCCACTTCACCGAGACCCTGCCCGATCCGACCACCAACGACGCGATCGCGCAGGCGGCGACCAACATCCTGACGACAATCGGCGGCGCCGCCATCGTCTGCTTCACGACATCGGGTTCGACCGCCCGGCGCGTGGCGCGCGAGCGGCCGGCCGCCCCCGTCATGGTGCTGACGCCGTCGGTCAACACCGCGCGGCGGATGGGCCTCCTGTGGGGCGCGCACGCGGTGCGGACACGTGACGTCGGAAGCTTCGAGGAGATGATCGCCAAGGCGAAGCGCATGGCGCTACGTCACGGCCTCGCCAAGGGCGGCGACCGCATCATCATCACCGCCGGCGTACCCTTCGGCACCCCGGGCTCGACGAATGTCGTGCAAGTGGCGCGGCTGATCGGCGACGAGCTCGACCGTCACAAGGCAGCGCAATCGGCGCAGTTCAAGCGAACTTGAACCTAGCGGCCCAGGCGAGGCGCAATCTGATGCTCCTCGGCGCTAGCCGAGGAAAAGAAGCGGGGACCGGCGCCTAAACCGCCTGCATCAAGCCGGGGATAAGATCCGGGATCTCCCGCGCAAGGAAGCCGACGCGGCCGACGTCGCGGGTCAGCGTGCGACCCGCCTCGCCGTGGAGATAGACGCCCCACAGGGCCGCGGTGAGGGGGGCGGCGCCGCGGGCGGCGAGGCCGCCGACGATGCCGGCGAGCGTGTCGCCCGAGCCCGAGGTGGCGAGGCCGATCCCGCCGCCGAGGAAGCGGAAGCTGCGCCCGTCGGGCGCGACGACGAAGCTCCACTGGCCCTTCACCAGCGCGACCGCGCCGAACGTGTCGGCGGCCGTGGGGGGCGCCGCCCCCGGGGCGGGCCCCCC
>JAFAEZ010000031.1 GCA_023423775.1 Pseudomonadota bacterium | reverse complement strand
GCCAAGGCCCAGTCGGCCGCTCCGGCGGCAACGACCGGCGCGCAGCCGGCCCAGGCCCCTGCCGCCGCCGGCGAGCGCCGCGAGGAGCGCGTCCGCATGACGCGTCTGCGCCAGACGATCGCCAGCCGCCTCAAGGAGGCGCAGAACACGGCCGCTCTGCTCACCACCTTCAACGACGTCGACATGACGGCGGTGATGGAGGCGCGGGCCAAATATAAGGACCTGTTCGAGAAGAAGCACGGCATCCGCCTGGGCTTCATGGGCTTCTTCGTGAAGGCCGCCGCACTGGCCGCCCGCGACGTCCCGTCGGTCAACGCCTTCATCGAAGGCGACGAGATCGTCTATCACGACTATCTCGACGTTTCGGTCGCGGTAAGCGCGCCCAAGGGCCTCGTCGTCCCCGTCATCCGTAACGCCGACGCGCTGAGCTTCGCCGAGATCGAGAAGACGATCGCCGACTTCGGCAAGCGCGCCAAGGATGGCACGCTCACCATGGACGAGATGAAGGGTGGCACCTTCACCATCTCCAACGGCGGCGTGTTCGGCTCGCTCCTGTCGACCCCGATCATCAATCCGCCGCAGTCGGCCGTGCTTGGCATGCACCGCATCGAGCAGCGTCCGGTCGTCATCGACGGCCAGATCGTCGCGCGTCCGATGATGTATCTCGCTCTGTCCTACGACCATCGCCTGGTCGACGGCCGTGAAGCGGTGACCTTCCTCGTCCGCATGAAGGAAGCGATCGAGGATCCGACGCGCCTGCTGATCGATCTGTAACTAACCCGTTCGGGCTGAGCCTGTCGAAGCCCACTCCTTCTTCTGAGGGAGGAAGAAATTGGAAAGCCCTTCGACAGGCTCAGGGCGAACGGAGTTTGGAATGGCTGAATTCGACTTTGACGTTCTGGTGATCGGCGCCGGCCCCGGCGGCTATGTCGCAGCGATCCGCGCCGCCCAGCTCGGCCTCAAGACGGCGTGCGCGGAAAGCCGCGAGACGCTCGGCGGCACCTGCCTCAACGTCGGCTGCATCCCCTCCAAGGCGCTGCTCCATGCCTCCGAGCTGTTCGAGGAAGCGAGCCACGGCACGCTCGCCAAATGGGGCGTCAAGACCGGCCCGGTCGAGCTCGACCTGGACGCGATGCACGGCACCCGCCTCGAGGCGATCAAGGGCCTGACGGGCGGCATCGAATTCCTGTTCAAGAAGAACAAGGTCGAGTGGCTGAAGGGCCGCGCCGCCTTCACCGGCACCAACAGCGTCAAGGTCGGCGACCGCGAGGTCCGCGCGAAGAACATCGTCATCGCCACCGGCTCCAGCGTCACCCCGCTGCCGGGCGTCGAGATCGACCATGAAGCGATCGTCGATTCGACCAGCGCACTCGAGCTGAAGAAGGTCCCGGGCCACATGGTCGTGATCGGCGGCGGCGTGATCGGCCTCGAACTGGGCTCGGTATGGCGGCGCCTCGGCGCCAAGGTTACCGTCGTCGAATATCTCGACCAGATCCTGCCCGGCATGGACGGCGAAGTCCGCAAGGAAGCCGCCAAGATCTTCAAGAAGCAGGGCTTCGACATCAAGACCGGCACCAAGGTCACCAAGGCCGAGCGCAAGGGCGAAGGCGTGGTGCTGACGGTCGAGCCGGCCGCCGGCGGCGAAGCGACGACGATCGAGGCCGACACGGTCCTCGTTTCGATCGGCCGCCGTCCCAACACCGAGGGCCTCGCGCTCGACAAGGTCGGCCTTGCCACCAACCAGCGCGGCCAGATCGAGATCGACCATGATTTCAGCACCAAGGTGCCGGGCATCTGGGCGATCGGCGACGTGGCCCCGGGCCCGATGCTCGCCCACAAGGCCGAGGACGAGGGCATTGCGGTTGCGGAGAATATTGCGGGCCTCACCGGCATCGTGAACCACGACGTCATCCCGAGCGTGGTCTATACCATGCCCGAAATCGCCGGCGTCGGCCTCACCGAGGAAGAGGCCAAGAGCCGCGCCGAGGTGAAGGTCGGCAAGTTCCCGATGATGGCCAATAGCCGCGCCAAGACCAACCGCGAGCCCGACGGCTTCGTCAAGGTCATCGCCGACGCCAAGACCGACCGCGTGCTCGGCGTGTGGATGGTCGCCTCGGTCGCCGGCACGATGATCGCCCAGGCCGCGCAGGCAATGGAATTCGGCGCGACCAGCGAGGACATCGCCTACACGTGCCACGCCCACCCGACGCATTCCGAAGCGTTCAAGGAAGCGGCGATGGCGGTCACCGGCAAGCCGATCCACATCTAAACGGAACAGCCGCAGCCCTTGCCCGTTGGGAGACCGTTACGGTTTCTCAATGAGGCGAGGATGCGGCTTTCCTTTTGGGCCGGCGCGCTTCTGGTGCTGGCCTCCTGCGGACCCAAGGCGCTCGCGCTGCCCGAGGCGCCGATCGATCGCGCCGCGACCTGCGGCGTGGTAACGGCGACCGAGGCGCGCGCCGCCACCACCGACATCAAGGCCTCGCTGCCGTTCGAGGCTCAGGGCCGGATCCTCCATTTCGCTTTGCTGGCCGGTGCGCAGGGCGGCGCGTTCGACGCAGACGCCGCCAACGAAGTGCTGAAACGCATGCCCGAGCTGGAGGGAGAGATCACTTCGGGCAAATGGCAGGAGCTGGTGCCGCAGTGCCGCGCCGCCTTCCCCGAAACGCAGATTGCGGAAGTGGCCCTGCCCGCCGACGGCTTCGCCGCGCAGCTCGCCTGCGACGAGCTCGGCGATTTCCTGACCACTGCGCTCGCACGCCAGGACGGCGAATACGGCCCCTCCCTCAGCGACTATCACCAGTTCGCGCGGAGGATGGACCAGCGGCTCGGGCCCGGCCTCCAGGCCCGCGCCGGACCGGACTTGGACGCGCAGCGCCAGGCGCGCCGCACGGCCCTGGCCGAAGCCGCCAGGCTGGGCCCGCCCATGGCCGTGATGCAGCGCTGCCTGGCGCGCTTCGCGTGAGGGCTTCCCTTTTGCCGGCCGAGGCCTGACAAGCGGCCCCGTACCACTTTCGGGGGAAGGGCAGGTTTCGTGAAGGTCCGTGCATCGCTGAGGCGCGTCCACATCTGGCTGGGATGGGTCCTGATCATCCCGTTTTTGCTCTGGACCGGCAGCGGCCTGTTCATGGCCGCGCAGCCGATTGAAAAGGTGCGCGGCGAGGATCTCGTCGGCAAGGCCCCGGTCCTGGCGCTATCCGCTCCGCCCGTGCCGCCGGTCATCGGCCCGCGCCCGGTCGCGTCGCTCGCACTCGAACCGCGCTCGAACGGCCCCAAATGGGTGATCCGCTATGCCGACGGGGCGACCAGACTTGCCGATCCAGCCAGCGGGCGCCTGCTCCCCGGGCTCAGCGCGCGCGATGCGGTGCAGGCGGTCGAGGCGCGCTATACGGGCGACGCGCGGATCACTGCGGTCGATCGCACGTCCGCAGAGGCTCCGCCGGTGGAGCTGCGCCGGCCGGTCGATGCGTGGCGCGTCAGCTTCGACGACGGCACGCGCTTCTATGTCGATGCGACGACCGGCGACATCATCGCTCGGCGCACCAATCTGTGGCGGGTCTACGACTTCCTGTGGGGCCTCCACATCATGAACCTCAAGACGCGCGACGATTTCAATACGCCGCTGCTGATCGGCTTCAGTGCCCTGTCGTTCGTGACCGTGCTGATGGCCCTGGTGCTGCTGCCGATGACCATCCGGCGCCGGGGCTCGGGCAAGCGGCGGCCATAAGCCTGTGACGCCGGATCCGCTCCATCCCGCCGTCGCGCCGCTGCTCGCCTATCTCGATCTGGCGGGCATCGCCGTGTTCGCCCTGTCGGGGGCTCTGGTCGCGGCGCAAAAGGGGCAGACGCTCGTCACCTTCGTCTTCTTCGCAATGATCACCGGCGTCGGGGGCGGCACGATCCGCGACCTGCTGATCGGCGCTCCGGTCTTCTGGGTCGGCCGCAACAGCATCCTGCTCATCTGCATCGCCGCGGCGCTCATCCTCGGGGGGCCCCCGCGGCGCTGGTGGGAGGGAAATGCCCTGCTCTGGCTCGACGCATTCGGGCTCGCCGCCTACGGCACATTCGGCGCGGCCAAGGGTCTCGCCTTCGGGATCGCGCCTCTGCCCGCAATCGCAATGGGCGTGATGACCGGATGCGTCGGCGGAATCCTGCGTGATGTCCTCACCGGCGAACCATCGATCCTGATGCGTCCCGAACTCTACGTGACCGCCGCCGCACTTTCCGCGGCGATGATGGTCGGGTTGCTGCTGCTCGGCCTGCCGGGAACGGTCGCCGGCGCGATCGCCGCCCTGGCCGGCTTCACCTTGCGCGCCGGCGCGATCCGTTACGGCTGGGGCCTTCCGACCTACCCCCGCTGACGCTCAGGCCGGGAGCAATCGCGCGAGCCAGGCGCCGAGCGACTGGCGCTCGCGCGGGCGCAGAGGCGTCGTGCCGGCGGGGCATTCCAGACAGCGCGCCTGGATCGACGGGCCTGACAGGATGCGCCGCGCGTCGTGCAGCCCGCGCATCAGCAGCCGCTCGGGCTTGCCCGCGACCCGGCTGAACACGTCGCGCGCCTGCTCTTCGGTCTCGCTGCCCGCGGCGCTGGCGAACAGCGCGTCGAACCAGCTCGGCTCCTTCTCGAGCCACACCGCCTTGGCCGTGTCGGGATCGAGCTTGGCCCGGCGGGCGGCTTCGGCGATCGCCGTGTCGAGCGTCCCGAACTGGTCGACGAGGCCGAGCTGGCGCGCGGTTCCGCCGTCCCAGACCCGGCCCTGCGCGATCTGGTCGACCCGCTGCGCCGGCATCTTCCGCGCCGCCGCGACGAGGCCGACGAAGCGCCGGTAGGTGCTTTCGACGCCGAGCTGGATGAGCTGGTTGGCCTCCTCGGACGGGCCGCGAAGGATGTCGGGCTCGCCCGAGAGCGGCGTCGTCTTAACCCCGTCCGCGCCGATGCCGAGCTTGCCGAGCGTGCCTTCGAAGCTCGGGATGATGCCGAACACGCCGATCGAACCGGTGATCGTCTCGGGCTCGGCGAAGATGCGGTCGCCGGCGGTGGCGATCCAATAGCCGCCCGAGGCGGCGACCGATCCCATCGAGACCACCACCGGCAGCCCCTTCGACTTGGCGTCGAGCACCGCCTGGCGAATGCGCTCGGAAGCCAGCACCGACCCGCCCGGCGAATCGACCCGGACGACGAGCGCGCGCAGGTCCCGCTTCTCCAGTCCCTTGTAGATCGCCTTGGCGACCGTCTCGCCGCCGGCAGTGCCGAGGCCAGCCTCGCCATCGACGATCTCGCCGGCGACCGTGACGATCCCGATCTGGCCCGAGCCGTCGACCGCGGGATTGGCGTTGATCCAGGCGTCGTAGGCGATCGTCTTGAAGCTGCCCGGGACCTTGTCCTTGTCGACGCCGGCGAGCTCGGCCATGCGCTTGCCGAAGGCGGTGCGGTCGCCGATCCGATCGACCAGGCCCGCAGCGAGCGCCGCCTTGGCCATATCGCCGCCGGCGGCCGCCATGCGCTCGGCCGGCGCCGCGACATAGGCCGCGAGCTGCGCCTTGGGCCGCGAGCGCTGGACCTCGTCCTGCCACGTCTCCCACAAGGCGCCGGCGAGCGCCTGGCTGGCCTCGCGCGATTCGGGCGACATGTCACTGCGCGTGAACGGCTCGACCGCAGCCTTGTAGGTGCCGACCCGGTAGACGTTGGCGGTGACGCCGATCTTGTCGAGCAGGCCCTTGTAATAGAGGTTCGCGCCGCCCGGCCCGGCGATCAGCACGCCGCCGAGCGGATCCAGCCAGATCTCGCTGGCATGGGCGGCAAGCAGATAGGAATCGTCGCTGTAGCCGGTGGCGTAGGCGACGACCGGCTTGCCGGCCTTGCGCACCACGTCCATCGCCGCGCCGACGTCCGACAGCGCCGATTGGCCGCCGCCGGTGAAGATGTCGAGGTCAAGCGCCACCGCCTTGATCCGGTCGTCGGTGGCCGCCGTCTCGAGCGCGTGGACGACGTCGCGCAGCCGATATTCGCGCACCAGCGAGCCGCCGCCAGCGAGTAGTTCGAACGGCTCCGACTCGGCCGGCTGCTCGACGATGCTTCCGGAAAGGTTCAGCAGCAAAGCGCCCTCGCTGGCGCTGCCGGCATAGGGATTGGCCGACAGGGCCGCGTAGAGCGCGCCGAAGAAGAGCAGCATGAAGAGCAGGACGAGCGCGTCCTTCACCCCGACCAGCAGCCGCCACGCCTTGCCGATAAACCGCATCGCCAGTCTTTCCTTTTCAGCTCTTCGATCCGCTATCGGAGCGGCAAGCCCCTGTAAATGCGGGCTTGGCCCGGCGCTTCGCCCGGCCTGTCACATTTGCCCGCCCGCGCCCCTTGACGCCCGATGAACAGCGCTTAGATCGGCGCCATTGGCACTCACCACGATAGAGTGCTAACAAGCTTCCACCAGGCGGGCAGTTCCTTGAACCGGGGGGCTGACGCAAGAATGACAGAAAGGGAACGCGCATGAATTTTCGTCCGCTTCATGATCGGGTGCTCGTGCGCCGTGTAGAGGCCGAAGAGAAGACGGCCGGCGGCATCATCATCCCCGACACCGCGAAGGAAAAGCCGCAGGAAGGCGAAGTCGTCGCCGTCGGCGCCGGCGCCAAGTCGGAAGACGGCAAGGTGACCCCGCTCGACGTCAAGGCCGGCGACCGCATCCTGTTCGGCAAGTGGTCGGGCACCGAGGTCCGCGTCAACGGCGAGGACCTGCTCATCATGAAGGAATCCGACATCCTCGGGATCGTCGGCTGAGCTTCATGCTTCCCGGCGGAAGCCGGACCTGAATTTCATCGTCACACTGGACCCCGGCTTCCGCCGGGGAACATCTGAAAGGAAAGACAAACATGGCAGCGAAAGACGTACGCTTCGGCCGTGAGGCCCGCGAGCGCATTCTGCGCGGCGTCGACATCCTCGCCGACGCCGTCAAGGTGACCCTCGGCCCCAAGGGCCGCAACGTGGTCATCGACAAGTCGTTCGGCGCTCCCCGCATCACCAAGGACGGCGTCACCGTCGCCAAGGAGATCGAGCTCAAGGACAAGTTCGAGAATATGGGCGCGCAGATGCTGCGCGAGGTTGCGTCGAAGACCAACGATCTCGCCGGCGACGGCACCACCACCGCGACCGTGCTCGCCCAGGCTATCGTCCGCGAGGGCATGAAGTCGGTCTCGGCCGGCATGAACCCGATGGACTTGAAGCGCGGCATCGACATCGCCGTCTCCAAGGTCGTCGAGGACCTCAAGGCGCGCTCCAAGCCGGTCGCCGGCTCGAATGAGATCGCCCAGGTCGGCATCATCTCGGCCAACGGCGACACCGTCGTCGGCGAGAAGATCGCCGAGGCGATGGACAAGGTCGGCAAGGAAGGCGTGATCACCGTCGAGGAAGCCAAGGGCCTCGAATTCGAGCTCGATGTCGTCGAAGGCATGCAGTTCGACCGCGGCTACCTCTCGCCCTACTTCATCACCAACCCGGAGAAGATGACGGTCGAACTCAACGATCCGTACATCCTGATCCACGAGAAGAAGCTGTCGAACCTGCAGGCGATGCTTCCGATCCTGGAAGCGGTCGTCCAGTCGGGCCGTCCGCTCCTGATCATCGCCGAGGACATCGAAGGCGAGGCCCTGGCCACGCTCGTCGTCAACAAGCTCCGCGGCGGCCTCAAGGTCGCAGCCGTCAAGGCGCCGGGCTTCGGCGATCGCCGCAAGGCGATGCTCGAGGACATCGCCATCCTGACCGGCGGCGAGATGATCTCCGAGGATCTCGGCATCAAGCTCGAGACCGTAACGATCGGCATGCTCGGCCAGGCCAAGCGCGTCACCATCGACAAGGACAACACCACGATCGTCGACGGTGCCGGCCAAGCCGACCAGATCAAGGGCCGCGTCGAAGCCATCCGCCAGCAGATCGAGAACACCACCAGCGACTATGACCGCGAGAAGCTCCAGGAGCGCCTCGCCAAGCTCGCCGGCGGCGTTGCCGTGATCAAGGTCGGCGGTTCGTCCGAGGTCGAGGTCAAGGAGCGCAAGGATCGCGTCGACGACGCGCTCCACGCCACCCGCGCAGCGGTCGAGGAAGGCATCGTCCCCGGCGGCGGTACCGCTCTCCTCTACGCCACCAAGGCGCTGCACGGCCTCAACGGCGTTAACGACGACCAGACCCGCGGCATCGACATCGTCCGTCGCGCGCTGCAGGCTCCGGTCCGCCAGATCGCCGAGAATGCCGGCCATGACGGCGCGGTCATCTCGGGCAAGCTGATCGAAGGCAACGACGAGACGATGGGCTTCAACGCCCAGACCGAGGTCTATGAGAACCTCGTCCAGGCCGGCGTGATCGATCCGACCAAGGTCGTTCGCACCGCGCTCCAGGATGCGGCTTCGGTCGCGGGTCTCCTGATCACCACCGAAGCGGCGGTGTCGGAACTCCCCGAGGACAAGCCCGCCGCCGGCGGCATGCCCGGCGGCATGGGCGGCATGGGCGGCATGGACTTCTAAGTCCGGCAGCCAGGCCAAAGAGAAAGGGCCGGGGAGGCGACTCCCCGGCCCGTCGT
>JAFAEZ010000076.1 GCA_023423775.1 Pseudomonadota bacterium | reverse complement strand
AGCCGAAGCCGTCCGACTTCACGGCCGCCCGTGACGTCTTGTGCGCGACCCCCGCACCTCAGCCCCTTCATTGCGAGGCGAGGCACGCACCGCGGCAATCCGGCCCTGGAAACCCGCCAGCCTCACTCGATCATCACGCCCACTATGCGCCAGGCGCCGTTCTCGCGGTCGAGCGTGACCGTCTCGATCGCCTCGGCCCTGTTGGCGTAGCTCGTGCGGAACTTGACCACTTCGTAGCCGTGCGGCGGGGCGGGCAGATTCTCGTGGCTGACCAAGGTGCGGGAGATCATCGCGCCCAGCGGCGCGCGCGCCTGGAGCGACACGTCCGTCCACACCTTGAGGGTGTTGTTCTTCTGGAACGACGCGCCGGTCGCGCGATAGCTTTCGTCCCAGCGGCCCTCATCGAGGAGGCCGAGCCATTGCCGCGCAACGCCGACGACCTCCGAATGGGCCGGGGCGGCGGCAGTTGCCGCGGTCGGCGCCGGGCCGGAAGCAGCCTGGGGCAGGGCGGTGAGCGCGAGAAGGCCAAGGACAAGAATCATGAGCAGCACTCCGACGATGATCCAGGAGCGGCGATTGCGTCGCCCCACGCCGCTGACCGGCGCGCCTTCCTGATCCATCCGCTGCGCGGCGGCGTCATCCCCGATTTGTCCGTCCCCAAGCGAATAGGGGGTTGGCGGACTCGGGTCGCCGCCTTCGGCTTCGAGCAGCAGGCGGGCGGCCTCGCGGCTGCTCGAGACCGCCATCTTGCGCCGGGCGTCGCGCAGCCGTTCGTTGATCGTGTGCACCGAGAGGCCGAAGCTGCGCGCGATCGATTTCGCGTCGTGGCCGCGGACGATCAGGCGAAGCGTCTGCTTCTCCTTCTCGGTCAGCGCCCACAAAGCGTCCTTCACCCGCGTGCCCATCCCTTCGCCCTAGGCCCCCCGGCCCCGGTCGGGCCACCCCGAAAAATTCGTAGGTGCGACATGGAGCCGGGGAGCAGCCCAGCCTATCGGACAGCAGCGAGTCCGGCCACCCCGGCCGGCGATTACCGCGACCGCTGCACTTGAGATTGCGACTGGTAGGTCGAAGGTCGCTTCTGCGCCGCCATCGGGAAGGTTTCGCCGCCATGGTAGGTGACGGTTCCGCACATGAAGTCGCCCTTGGCCGAGATCCTGCCGTCGAACAGGACGTCGCCCTCGGTGGAAGCGACGACCATGTGGACCTTGTCGCGGTTGACGGTGATGTTGCGAAGAACGACCGGGGCGGTCCGCACCGGTGCCAGCGATCCGCCATAGTCGGCGCCGACGAAGCCGATCGACATCAGGCCGAAGCTGGGCGTCCCGCGCGGGACCATCAGGAAATCCCACTGGCCGTGGAGGTTGGGGGCCTCGCTACCGGCCGTGGCGGCTCCCGCATCGCAGGTGAGAGCGATCGACGCTGTGGGCTGTGCGTCAAGCTCTGCAGGGACCGCGAAGGCGGTGATCAAGGCAAGCGTCATCAGGCGTTTCATCGTCATATTCTCCATGTCGGACAAGCATTGGGGCACGGATCGCACCCTCGGCGGTCGACATCCTCCCGTCTGCGCCGCATCGACAAGCGGGGATTTCGCCAATAGCGTCCGCTTTTTCGCCAATGTGGGAAGCATGCAGTTCACGCAGCGCCAACGGCCTTTCTGGGGGAGATGGAACTCGTTGCTGGCCGCGATCCCGGTCGGCCTGCTGCTCGGCTTCCTCGGCCCCTTCGGCTCCTACCCTGCCTATCCGACGGCGACCCGCTACGCCTTCTGGTTGGGCCTGACGGCGGCGGGTGCGGTGGCCGCGCTCGCGGCGGACATTATGCTGCCCGCGACGCGGCTTCGCACGGCCGCGATCCGAGTCGGAGCCCTAGCTCTGATCTCCGCATTGCCGATGACCTTCGTCGTGGCCTGGACCATGTCCCTCCTCCAGCCGGGCCGGGTCTTCGCGCCGCAGCAATTGCCGGCCCTGTTCGCGGCGGTCGCGGCCGTCCAGCTGCTGATCGTCTTTGCGACGAGAGCCGCCTCGGCCAATGTCGGCGACGGCGAGGCGCGCGGCTTGGCTCCTGCTCTCCCGGAACCGGAAAGTGAGGCGCTCCCGGCGGCCATTCCGTCCGCCTTGCTCAGCCGGCTGCCGCCGGAGATCGGCCGCGACATCATCGCTCTCGAAACCGAGGATCATTATCTGCGCGTGCACGCGCGGGGCGGGAGCGCGCTGATCCTGATGCGGATGGCGGACGCGGTCGCCTTGCTCGACCCGCGGCTGGGGGCGCAGGTCCATCGCCGCTGGTGGGTCGCAGAGGCCGCGGTCGCGGGCGTGCGGACGGAGGGACAGAAGCTTTCCCTCTGCCTGGTCGACAACAGTCTGGTGCCGGTCGGCAGGACCTTCGCCGCCGCCGCCAAGGCACGCTTTACCCGTGCCCACACCCTCGGCGCGCCCGATCCGACTTCAGCCGCCGGGGGACTCTTCACCCGTTCGCCCTGAGCCTGCCGAAGGGCTTCCTTCCTGCTTCTCAGGAGAAGGGAAGGGCTTCGACAAGCCCAGCCCGAACGGTGCGGGGTGCAGCGGGCTGCCCGTGCCCTAGCTGCCCATCCGTGCGTTGCGGTAGCCTCGTCCAAAAACAACTTTCCTACACGGCCTCATATGTGATCCATGCTGCGGGATGGACGCACAGCCCCTTCGCCGCGAGTCGCTTCCGAGGGTCACCCTCCGGCCCCGAGGCCCCCTGCGCCGCGCTCCGGGCGGCCCCAACCCGCGAGCACTAAACAAGCGCGTTGGTGTGAACTTTGTGAACTTAGCCCCGCGTCGGGCGCGGATTTCCGCCGTTTCCGGATTGAGCGCATGGCCCGCCTGATCCTGTTCAACAAGCCGTTCGACGTGCTCTCGCAATTCACCGATCGCGGCACGGAGACGCCGCGCGCCACCTTGTCCGACTATATCGACCTGCCCGGCGTCTATCCGGCCGGCCGGCTCGACCGCGACAGCGAGGGGCTGCTGCTGCTGACCGACGACGGAAGGCTGCAGGCGCGGATCGCCGATCCGAAGTTCAAGCTGGCCAAGACCTATCTCGTCCAGGTCGAGGGCGATCCCGACGAGGCGGGCCTCGAGCCGCTGCGGCGCGGGGTGCGACTGAAGGACGGCCTCACCCGACCGGCCGAGGTCGAGCGCATCGCCGATCCCGCATTGTGGCCGCGCGATCCGCCGGTGCGCTTCCGCAAGAGCGTGCCGGACACATGGATCCGCCTGACGATCCGCGAAGGGCGCAACCGCCAGGTCCGACGGATGACCGCGGCCGCCGGCTATCCGACCTTGCGGCTGGTGCGGTGGCGGATCGGCGACTGGACGGTCGAAGGCCTGGAGCCGGGCACGTGGAAAGAAGTGAGGGTCTGACCTCAGCCTTCGTCGTCGAAGCCGAGGCTTCCCTGGTTTATCAGGGCCGCGATCAGGGCAAGGCTCTCGCCCGGGCAGGGCGGGTCGACGACGAGCTGATCTTCCGCGCAGATCCGTTCGGCCAGCGCGGCGGTGTCGCCGGCGCATTCGAAGCAGCGTCCATCCACGAACAGCAGGAGTGCATCGCCCGACTGGCGGATGAACGAGAATCGGCTGGCAGGATTGCGGGCGAGCGGCTCGCCCTCGGCGAGGCGTTCGCTCAACGCCTCAATGTCGCCCGGCTCATCCGGCTCCCGGTCGGCGTCGGGATATTTGGGCTCGCTGCTGTAGCGGCCGAACCAGCGGGCGAAGGCCTCGCGGTCGGCGACCGCTTCGGTGACCATGGCGTGAAGTCGGGCGAGGGCATCCCGCGCGATCTCGCCCGGATTGGCCTGCGGCTGCAGGCCGGGGTCGGCATAGCGGTCGTCTTCCGGCAGGTCCGCGACGAGCTGCTCGCTCCAATGGTCGATCAGCTCGCCGCGTGAGGGGGCGCGGAAGCCGATCGAGTAGGTCATGCAGTCGTCGCCGACCGCGACGCCGTCATGGGCGATTCCGGGCGGGACGTAGAGGATGTCGCCGGGCTCGAGCACCCACTCGTCGCTGGCCTCGAAGTCGGCGAGCAGGCGCAGATCGCCGTGCGGGAGCAACGGCGTCGTCTCGTCGCATCGCGCGCCGATCCGCCAGCGCCGCCGGCCGAGGCCCTGGATGAGGAACACGTCATATTGGTCGAAATGCGCGCCGACCCCGCCCTGGTCGGCGGCGTAGCTCACCATCACGTCGTCGATCCGCCAGTTGGGCACGAAGCGGAACGGGTCGAGCAAGGCGGCGACCTCGGGCACATAATGGTCGACCGCCTGGACGAGCAGGGTCCAGTTCTTGCGGCCGAGCGTGCCGAAGCGATCTTCCGGAAAGGGCCCGTGCTCGAGCTTCAGCCCGTCGCGTCCTTGCGTGATCAGGCGCGATTCCACCTCCTCCTCGCAGGCGAGGCCGGCAAGCTCGTCGGGCGCGATCGGATTGGTCCAGTCCCGCCACGGATTGCGGATCAGCAGCGGCTTCTTCTGCCAATAGTCGCGCAGGAAGGCGGCGGCGTCGAAATCAAGGTGCATGGGAACTCGCGATGGAGGGAGGGCGGCCGATACGCCTCCCTACCGGGTTCGGCGATAACATTCGACAGGGGCGGCAGGATTGTGCACGGCGCCGCCACGGCGCGGCCCGCCGCGGCCGGATTTGAGGAGTGAGAGCATGACCCCCCGCGAGCTGATCGATGTGGCGCAGGTGCCGGGCGGCGAGGAATTGCGCCTGTTCCGCCGCGGCCGCGACTTCATGATCGTGCTCGGCCGCAACGAATTGATGAGCAGCCGCATGTCGGGGTCGGAAGAGGCGCTGGCGGTGATGACCTGCGAGCGGCTCGGCGGACGGAAGGCGCCGCATCTGCTGATCGGCGGCTATGGCATGGGCTTCACGTTGCGGGCCGCGCTGGCGGCCCTGGGGCGCGATGCCAAGGTGACGGTCGCAGAGCTGGTGCCGGAAATCCTGCGTTGGGCGCGTGGTCCGATGGCCGAGCTGGCGGCGGGATGCCTGGACGACAATCGTGTCACCCTGGTCGAGGACGACGTCGCCGCTCTGATCGAGCAAGGGCAGGGCGCCTATGACGCGATCCTGCTCGACGTCGACAACGGCCCGGACGGGCTGTCGCGCGAGGGCAATGATCGGCTCTATTCGGGTTGGGGACTGGCGGCGGCGAAGGCGGCGCTGCGGCCGGGCGGGATTCTCGCCATTTGGTCGGCGGCGCCGGACGCGGCCTTCGCGCGGCGGCTGGCCAAGGCCGGGTTCGCGGTCGAGGAGGTCGGGGTGCGCGCGCGCAGCAACGGCAAAGGGCCGCGCCACGTCATCTGGTTCGCCACCCGGCGCTGACCGGCCTCGAGCGAGCGAGGCCGGCCGGGCGGGTTATTTGGCCGCGAACTGGCCGGCTTCGGCGCCGAAATGCTCCTTGGCATGGGCGCGCGCGGCGGCTGCGCTCTTGAAGCGCTCGTCCTGCATGGTGGCGGTGACGATCGGGTAGTTTTGCGAATTGTAGCGCGTCTCGCGGACGGTCAGGCGGTATTCGCCGCTCTCGTCCTTGGCGATCAGGAACGGGCGAAGCGGAACTCTCGACATGGGGGTCTCCTTGGTTGCAATGAAAAAGGCGGCCCTTGGGCCGCCTTTACGGTTATCCGATGGTTTCGGAGATGATCCGGCGCAGTTCGTCGCCGGACAGGATCGGGGAGCGGCGCTGGTGCGGCCGTCCGTGGGCGACGCCATAAGCGAGGCCAAGCTTGGGCCGTGCGGCCCTCTCAATGTAAGTCGTCATATTATCCTTGGGGCGGCCGATGCCGCCTATTCTTAGTTTCAGTCGTGCTAGCGCCGGAAGGCGCGCCGTTGGCCCGGAGCCGGGCCGGCGCCGCGTTCGCGATAGACGATGCGGCCCTTCGACAGATCGTAGGGCGTCATCTCGACATGGACGCGGTCACCGACCACCGAGCGGATGCGGAAACGCCGCATCTTGCCGGCCGTGTAGGCGATGATGCGATGCTCGTTGTCGAGCATCACGCCGAAGCGTCCGTCGGGGTAGATCTCGTCGATCTCGCCCTCGATGGTGAGCAATTCTTCCTTCGCCAAGGCTCAGGCCGCCTGGAGGCCGACGGCGGTCTTGCGACCTTTCGCGTCGGCGTCCAGCTCGTAGCTGACCCTCTGGTCCTTGTTCAGGCCGGGAAGCCCTGCGGCTTCGACGGCGGTGACGTGGACGAAGGCGTCAGGGCCGCCGGCATCATCGGAGATGAAGCCGTAGCCCTTGTCGTAATTGAAGAATTTGACGGTGCCGATGGCCATAGCCCAGCCCCTTTCGCGAATGAATGTCCACGCGCAACTCGCGCAGCGGAGCCAGCAGCGTGAAAGGGAAGGTGTGCTCCTTCGGGAGCCGACAAATTCCGTCGCAGGCGACGTTAGCAAGGCCGATATAGGGGGGCAGGGTTAACAAAACAACCGGGCCCGTGAATCGGGTCCGGTTCCGCCTGAAGGGCGCTGCAAAAAAGAGGCCAGCCCCGAGGGGCCGGCCTTGGAAGTTTTGGAGAGGATGCCTGAAAGGCCCGATCTTTGTGCGTTGCAGCATGTATCTTCGCAACTGCAAACACAGATGTTGCGGATGCGTAATATGCAACGGGGGGGTGGAACCGGAAGAAGGCTCGACTGGGTCCTG
>JAFAEZ010000205.1 GCA_023423775.1 Pseudomonadota bacterium | reverse complement strand
GGGCGGATCGCGCCGGCCGAGGCGCTCAAGGACGCCGGCGACCCGGTCGATCCGCGCCGCCGGCCTGCCTGGCGCCCGGCGCTCCTGCTGATCCTGGCCGGCACCGGCGCGGCGCTGTTGCCGGCCGTCAACCGGCTGCCCTTGTTCGGCTATCTTGCGGTCGGTCTGGTGCTGGCGGGCGGCGTGGCGGCGATGCCGTGGCTGGCCCGGACGCTGCTCGCGCCGCTGGCGCGCCTCGATACGCGCCGGCCTTGGTTCGATCTCGCGCTGCGGCGGCTGCTCGGCGCGCCGTCGCAGGCGGCGACCGCGCTCGGCGGCATCGTCGCAAGCACCGCGCTGATGATCGCGATGGCGGTGATGGTGTCCAGCTTCCGTGGCGCGGTGGACGACTGGCTCGACGCCTTCCTCAGCGCCGATCTCTATGTCGGCGCGGCGACGACCGAGCCTTTGTTCGATGCCGACGCGCAGCATCGGCTCGCGGGAACGCCGGGGATCGCGTCGATCGCCTTCAGCAAGACGGTGCCTCTGGCGCTCGATCCGGATTTGCCCTCGTTGGCGCTGATCGTGCGTCCGGTCGGCGGGCCGGGCTACGCCTTGCCGCTGATCGATCGCGCCGGGGAGAAAGGGCCGGGGCCGGCGCTGTGGCTGTCCGAGCCGGCGGCGCGGATTTATCGGCTGCGCCCTGGCGATCGGCTCAGGCTCCCGCTCGGCGCGTCGGGCATGACCGGCCATGTCGCGGGCATCTGGCGCGATTATGCTCGCCAGCAAGGGGCGATCGTGATCGACGAGCGGGATTATGTCGCGCTCACCGGCGACCGCGATCGCAGCGAAGCGGCGGTGACCCTCCAGCCCGGCGCAACCCCGGAAATGGTGCGTGCCGGGATAGTGGGGCGCCTTCCGGCCGATCTCGCGGGCCGGGTCCAGGTGCTCGAACCGGGGATCCTGCGTGCGCAGGCGCTGCGCCTGTTCGATCGCAGCTTCGCGATCACTTACGGGCTGGAGGCGATCGCGATCCTGATCGGCCTCGCCGGCGTGGCGGCGACCATCTCGGCCCAGGCGATGGCGCGAATCAAGGAATTCGGCATGCTGCGCCATGTCGGCATGGCGCCGCGCCAGATCGTGGCGATGCTGGCGGCGGAAGGAGCCTTGCTCGGGCTGATCGGCGCGGCGGCGGGGATCGCGCTCGGCATCGGCATCAGCCAGATCCTGATCCACGTCATCAACCCGCAATCGTTCAACTGGACGATGACGACGCGCATCCCGTGGCTCCTGCTGGCGGGGGTGGCGCTCGCTCTGGTGGTGACCGCCGCCGCAACCGCGGTCCTCGCCGGAGGCCGGGCGGTCTCGCGCGACGCGGTCCGCGCGGTCAGCGAGGATTGGTGATGGGCCGGCGCGCGATCCTCGCTCTGCTGTTGCTCGGCGCCGCCGCCGCCGCGGCGCCGGCGGGCGAGGCGGACATCGTCTATCCGGCAGTGAAGCCCGGGCTCGCCTTGCGCTTCCCGCGCGATCACGGCGCCCACCCCGATTTTCGCACCGAATGGTGGTATTTCACCGGCTGGCTGCAGACCGAAGCGGGCGAGCCGCTCGGCTTCCAGATCACCTTCTTCCGTTCGCGCCCGGCCGTCGATTCCGCCAATCCCAGCGCCTTCGCGCCGCGTCAGATCCTGTTCGCGCACGCCGCTTTGTCGGACCCGGCGACCGGAAAGCTGCTCCACGACCAGCGCGCCGCGCGCGGCGGCTTTGGGATCGCCGAGGCGCGTAGCGATGACGCCGACGTGGCGCTGCTCGATTGGCGCCTGCGCCGTGAAGCAAACGGGCGGTTCCAAGCGGTGACGGTCTCGCGCGATTTCGCGCTCGACCTCGCCTTCGCCCCGACCCAGCCCGTGATGGCGAACGGCCGCGGCGGCTATAGCCAGAAGGGGCCGCGACCCGAGCAGGCCAGCTATTATTATTCGCTGCCGCATCTTCAGGTGACGGGCATGGTGAGGCGGGGCGGCAAGCGGGTCGCCGTGAGCGGCACAGGCTGGCTCGACCGCGAATGGTCGTCGACCCTGCTCGCGCCGGGCGCCGCCGGCTGGGACTGGGCCGGCCTCAACCTGGATGGCGGCGGGGCGCTGATGGCGTTCCGCGTCCGCGATGGGAAGGGCGAGGCGCTTTATGCCGGCGGCACGTTCCGCCGGCCGGACGGCCGCGTGACTGTGCTGGGCCCGGATGAGGTTCGCTTCGCGCCGCGCCGCCGCTGGCGCTCGCCGGCCACCGGCGCGGCCTATCCGGTGGAGACGGATCTTCTCGTTCGCCTGCCCGAGGGTGAGCGCACTTACCGCCTCAAGCCGCTGTTCGACGCGCAGGAACTGGACGGCCGGAGCGCCGGAATGCCGGTTTATTGGGAGGGCGCGGTGACCACCGCCGGCGGCCGGGGTTATCTCGAGCTGACCGGCTATCTCGCGCCGCTCAGCATGTAAGGCCGTCCGGCGCTTCCCCGCAAATCTGCCGCTCCAGCCACTCGGTCATCGCGACGCAATCGACGCCGGCGAACGGGAAGGTGCCTTGCAGCGCGGTCTGTATGTCGGGGGCCAGCGCCTCGCGCAGACGCTGGCGGGCGCGCAGCGTGCGGGTCTTCACCGTTGCGGGCGGGATCGCGAGCGTCTCGGCAACCTCCTCGACGCTCATCCCTTCGATCTCGCGCAATATGAAGACCGTGCGGAAAGCGTCGGGCAGCCGGGCGATCGCTTCCTCCAGCATCTGCCGGATCTGCTGGCGGGCGAGGGCGCCGTCGGGCAGCAAATGGGTCGTGGATCCGCGCATCATCTTGTCCCGATAGTCTTCGAGCACCGTCACGGAGCTTCCGTCGAGGCCGGCCATGCGCCGCTGCGCGGCCCGGCGGCGGCCGAGCGCCTCGTTGATCGCGATCCGCGTCAGCCAGGTCGTCAGCGAGGATCGCGCCTCGAACGCGTCGGCGGCGGCGAACGCCTTGAGATAGGCGCTCTGGACGGCGTCCTCGGCCTCGGCGCGGTTGCGCAGGATCGCCCAGGCCGCGCGGAACAGGCGCTGGTTGTTGCGGGCCGTGATCAGGCGCACCGCCTCCGGCTGCCGTGCGGCAAAGCCCCGTACCAGCGCGAGATCGTCCGCATAGTCGGTCCCGGTGGCCTGAAGGTCGCCGGCCCCGGAGGCGTCGATTGCTGTCGCCATGGCCCTATATGCCACGCTGGACGGATTGTACGAAATCGCGGCGCAGCTCGGCGTCGCTCTCGAACGCGCCCAGCCAGCATTGGGTGACCATCGACAGGCCATTCTGGTTGACGCCGCGGCTCGCCATGCAGCCATGAACGGCCTCGACGATGACGCCGACGCCGCGCGGCTTCAGCACCTCGTCGATCGTGGCTGCGATCTGGGTGGTCAGCCGTTCCTGCAGCTGCAGCCGCCGCGCATAGGCGTCCACGACCCGCGCCAGCTTTGAGATCCCGACCACCCGCCCGGCGGCTAGATAACCGACATGGGCGATCCCGGTGATCGGCGCCATGTGATGCTCGCAGGTCGATCGCACCGGGATCGAGCGGAGCAGGATGAGCTCGCGATAGTCGGCCGCGTCGAAGGTGCGCTGCAGCAGCTTGGCCGGATCGACCCGGTAGCCTGCAAACCATTCGCCATAGGCCTTGGCGACACGCGCGGGCGTGTCGATCAGGCCTTCGCGGGAGGGATCGTCTCCGGCCGCCGCGATCAAGGCCCGGACCGCCTGCTCGGCCGCCAGGCGCTGCGCGATGTCGTCGACCAGCGCGACATCGTCATCCTCGGCGAAGGTACGTTGTACAAGCTCCACTCGATCACTCCTTCTCGCTTCGGCCCATTGGATGCCGCGCGGTGCGGCGGGTTCCCGTGCTCGCCGGCCTATTTCGCCACGGCGAGCGATCCCTGCATGGCGGGATGGAAGGTGCAGTAGAAAGCGAACGTCCCTGCCTTGCGGAGCACCATCCTGCGTTTGCTGCGCGGCGGCAGGTCGACGGCGAAGCTTCCGTCGCGCGCCGTGGCGTTGTGCCGGAACATGTCGGCATTCACCCACTCGATCGTGTCGCCGAGGCGCAGGCCGCGGGGGACCGGCCCGAACTGCATCTTGTCGAGCATGATGACGTGGGTCCGCGCGGCGGGCGCCGCGTCGGAGCCTGTGCAGCCGAGCGTCAGCCCGGCCGCGGCGAGCAGCAGGAGGCTGCCGCGCTTGCGGACGGTCATTTATCGACCCGTGCGGCGAGCTGCTCGGCGTGGGCCTGATGGGCCTGGAACAGGGTCAGCCCGGTTTCCAGCAGGGCCTTCAGCTCGGCATTGTCCGCCGACGGGATGAGCGTCGTGCGCAGCGCCTCGTTGACGGTGCGATGGAAGGCGACTTCGTTGGCGACATAGGCCCGGTCATAGGCTGCGCCCTTGAGCGCGGCGAGCCTCGTCGCCTGCGCGGCGGCCTCCTTCGCCAGGCCCTCGCTCACCGGATTGGCTTCGGGCGTCACGCCGAGCTTCTTGACCAGCGCCAGCGCCTGCTCGTTCACCGCGACATGGTCGCGGACCATTGTCTCGGCGAACGCGCGCACGGCGGGGTCCTGCGCCCTCGCCAGCGCCTGTCTGCCGGCGGCGACGTCGATCTCGCCGGCTTTGTGGGCGATATGGGCGATTTGCGCGTCATTCGGCCCCCCATCCTCCGAACAAGCGGGGCTTGTGGTCAAAATGACGGCGGCGGCGCCCAGCAAAACGGCTCTTATGGTCATCATTGTCTCCTCCCGGTCCGGCGGGACCGCGTGGATTTGATGCCGGCGGAGCGAGGAGGTTCCGGGAGCGCCGATTGCTGATTTTCGGGTTATATTGGAGCGGGTAGCGGGAATCGAACCCGCGCGTTCAGCTTGGGAAGCTGACAGGCTACCATTACATCATACCCGCGCCTGGCCGCTATCTAGAAAGCGGCGCGGGGCTTGTCGAGAGCCCTGGTTGGGATCACACTTGCCCGGACCGGCAGGGAGTCGAACGATGGCGGACGCGCTTCGGAGACGACATCTCACCCAGCGGCTGTCCTGGACCGCCGCCATCCTCAGTTTCGGGGCGGTGATCGTGGCCTTGGTCGCGGCGATCGGCAGCGGGCAGGGGATGTGGCATTTCCGCACCGGCTTCGCGTTGCTCGAATATATGTTCTTCGCGGCGATCGCCGGCGCCGTCTTCGCGCTGATCGCCCTGGCGCTGGCCGGACGCAAGGGCATGCATGCCCTGGTGTGGCTGAACCTCGTCGCCTTGATCGTCGCGCTGGCCTACATCTTCTATCTCGGCAGCATGGTGACCACGGCGCGCAACGTTGCGCCGATTCACGACATCACCACCAACCTCGCCGACCCGCCGAGCTTCTACCGGCTGCGGGTGCGCGACGACAATCTCGACAACATCCCCGATCTCGGCCGGCCGGCGCTCGCCCGGTTGACGCCGCGCGAGCGATGGCGCGCAATTCACGCCGATGCCTATGGCGACCTCAAGAGTGTGCATCTTCCGTGGAGCAAAGCCGAAACCGTCGGCCGGATCGAGACCGTGATGCGCGCCCGGGGGCTCGATATCGCTACGGTCGATCCGCGTAGCGGGATCGTCGAAGCCGTCGATACGAGCCTGTTCTTCCGCTTCAAGGACAATGTGGTCGCTCGCGTCCGCGACGATCCGGGAGGCGGCTCGGTCGTCGATTTCCGCTCGGTCAGCCGGGTCGGCCAGAGCGATGTCGGTGCCAACGCCAGGCGCATTCGCGCATTGATCAGGGACCTCCAGGCGATGGTCTGAAATTCCCGGTCCCTTATTGAAACTAATAAGCATGCCTATTATAACTGGGCCTATGGATACGTTCGCATTCGATTTGGCCGAGACGGCGCACGCCATGCGGCGCGAGTTCGATCGACGTGCTGCGGCGCTCGGCGTCACCCGTCCGCAATGGCGCGTGCTGGCGCGGCTCGCCAGGCGCGACGGCGTCCGCCAGATCGAACTGGCAGACGCGCTCGACCTTGAGCCGATCACGCTCTCGCGGATGATCGACCGGCTGGCCGAGGCCGAACTGGTCGAGCGGCGTCCCGATGAATCGGACCGCCGCGCATGGAATGTGTGGCTGACTCCCAAAGCGCGGCCGCTGATCGACAAGCTCTGGACGATCGGCTCGGCGTTTCTCGCCGACGCCCTCGAAGACATTTCCGACGAGGACCGGCGGACGACCGAACGTGTTCTCGCCGGCATTCGCAACAATCTCAGCAAGAGCGGCGGCGAGGCCGCGCGGAAGGCATCATGAAGGAAGGGACGATCGAAGCTGCGGCGGAAGTGCAGGTCCGGCCGCGCAAGCGGGGCTTGCGCATGCTGGTCATGCTGGCCGTGCCGCTCATCCTGGCAGCCGTCGGCGGCTATTTCTGGCTGACCTCGGGACGCTATGTCTCGACCGACAACGCGTATGTCCAGCAGGACAAGGTCACGGTCAGCGCTGAGGTGGCCGGCCCGATCGTTGAGGTTGCCGTGCACGAAAACCAGGTCGTCAAGAAGGGCGACCTCCTGTTCCGAATCGACCCCCGACCGTACCGCATCGCGCTCGCCCAGGCGGAAGCGCAGATCGCCGCGGCCAAGGTCCAGGTGAATCGGCTCGAAGCGGAGACCTTCGCGACCGGAGCCGACATCCAGGGCGCCACCGACAACATCACCATCGCCCAGCGGGCGTTCGACCGGCAGGCCGAGCTGCTCGATCGCGGCTTCACGACCCGCGCGCATTATGACGAGGCGCTGCACGCGGTCCAGGAAGCGCGCGAACGGCTCGCCAATGCGCGCGCGGACGCGGTCGTGAAGCGGTCGGCGCTGAACAGCGGCGGCGCTTCCAACCAGCCGGCCGTGGCCGCTGCGCTTGCGGCGCGCGACAAGGCTCTGCTCGATCTCAAGCGGACCGAGGTCCGCGCACCCTCGGACGGCTATGTCAGCCAGACCGAGCGACTGCAGGTCGGCAATGCCGCCGTTCCGGGGCTCGCCGTGGTGACGCTCGTGCGCAGCGGCGAAAGCTGGATCGAAGCCAATTACAAGGAGACGGACCTTGCTCGCATGCGGGTGGGCCAGCCGGTCGACGTGCATCTCGACGCCTATCCTGACCTCAAGGTCCATGGCCGCGTCGCCAGCATCGGCGCCGGCACCGGGTCCGAATTCTCGGTGCTCCCGGCCCAGAATGCGACCGGCAATTGGGTGAAGGTGACGCAGCGCGTGCCGGTCCGGATCGCGATCGAGGGCAAGCCCGAACGCGCGATGATCGCCGGTCTGTCGGCCGACGTTACCGTCGACACAAAGCCCGAGCCGGCGCAGTTGGCGGCGCGGCGCTAGGCCCCCAGCCGTGCAGCATCCGGAGACCATGACCGGCGGCGAACGGGCGGCGACCACCATCGCCGTCATGCTGGCGACGCTGATGCAGGTGCTCGACACCACGATCGCGAACGTCGCGCTGCCGCACATGCAGACCAGTCTCGGCGCCACGTCCGAGACGATCAACTGGGTGCTGACCAGCTATATCGTGGCGTCGGCGGTGGCGATCCCCATCACCGGCTGGCTGGCCGACAAGGTCGGGCGCAAGCGGTTGATGATCACCGCCGTGGTGGTTTTCACGAACGCCTCGTTGCTGTGCGGCATCGCGCAGAATCTGGAAGAGATGGTCGCCTTCCGTCTGCTGCAAGGCGTCGCCGGCGCATTCATCGTGCCGCTCGCTCAAGCCGTGATGTTCGACATCAATCCGCCGGAGAAACATGCCCGGGCAATGGCCCTGTTCGGCGGCGGCATCATGATCGGGCCGATCCTCGGGCCCGTCCTCGGCGGGTGGCTTACCGAAAGCATCAACTGGCGCTGGGTGTTCATCGTCAACCTGCCGGTCGGCGTGCTGGCGACGATCATGCTGCTGCGCTTCCTGCCCAAGACGCCGAAGCACGAGCGCCGTTTCGACCTGTTCGGCTTCGCGCTGCTCGCGCTGGCCATTGGCGGGCTGCAGATGATGCTCGACCGGGGCGAGCAGCTGGACTGGTTCGAAAGCTGGGAGATCTGGGTGGAGGCCGGCATCGCGGTCTCGGCGGCCTGGATGTTCGGCGTCCATCTGTTCACGAGCCGTGACCCGATCTTCGATCCCAAGATGTTCGCCGACCGCAATTTCGCGATGGGCCTGTTCTTCATGGCGGTGACCGGGGTGCTGCTGCTCGCCGGGCTCGCCTTGCTGCCCCCGTTGCTGCAGCGGCTGATGGGCTATTCGGTGCTCGATTCAGGATTCCTCACCGCCCCGCGCGGAGTCGGAACGCTGATTTCCATGCTGCTCGCCGGCCGGCTGGTCGGCAAGATCGACGCCCGGCTGATCATCTTCACCGGCATCGCCCTGATGGCGCTGTCGCTGTGGCAGATGTCCGGCTTTGCCCTGGGCATGGATTCGCGGCCGATCATCGTCAGCGGCGTGGTCCAGGGGCTGGGCCTGGGCCTGATCTTCGTGCCTTTGAACACGCTCGCCTTCGGCACGCTGGCGGTGCGGTACCGGACAACCGCGGCGAGCCTGCTCAACCTGTCACGCAACATCGGCGGCTCGGTCGGCATCTCGCTGGTGACGACCCTGCTGGCGCGCAACCTGCAGACCAGCCATGCCGATCTCGCGGCGCAGGTCACGCCCTACCGCATGCCGGCCGCGGATCCGGCCTTGGCGCAGCGTCTGGGAGAATTGGGCGATACCGGCCTGGCGCTGCTCGATGCCGAGATCAACCGGCAGGCGCTGATGGTCGCGTTCGTCGACGATTTCCACATCATGATGATGGTCACGCTGGCCGCGCTGCCGCTGGTCCTGCTGCTGCGGAAGGCGCGTATGAGCGGCGGCCCCCCGATGGTGGCCGATTAAGCGCAGGGCCCCGCCGCGCGCGCCTTCGCCGAACGCCGGGCCGCCAGCATCAGGTTCGAATAACGCTCCCCGCGGCGGCGGTGCTCGGCCCGGGCTGCATCGGTCGGAGCGCGACCGGACCGGAAGAATTCTTCGCCCGCGCGCGTCGCAAAAAAGTCGGTGATCGTGTCCATCGTCCTGCCCAGCATGAAGCGACGAGAACCGCCACCACAGGCCGCGGTTCCGCGCTTTGAAGCGCAACCGTAATGACCGCATGAGCGGAACCACGGAGTTAGTGCACGGCGCGCGCAGTTTGGCTAGAACGCGCCGACGAGCCAGACGGGAGCCGCCGCAAGTGTTGAACGTGACGCAGGACCAGCTTCGCGAGCTTCTCGACAGCATGCATATCGGTTTCGTCCTGCTCGACCCCGATTTCCGCATCGTCCACCTCAATGCAGAGAGCGCGCGTGTCGACGGGCGGCCCGCCGAAGCGCTCGTCGGCCAGAGCGTCTGGGAGGCATGGCCCGGCCGCGAGGAGGAGGAGGTCGGCAAGCTGTTGCAGGCGACAATGTCCGACCGCGCTGCCCGGACGATGAGCTACCACCATGTCGGCCGCGGACGGGAGGTATGGCTGGAGATGCGCTTCCATCCGTTTGGCGATGGGGTGGGCGTCTTCTTCCGCGACGTAACCGAGCGGCGCCGCGCCGAAGCCGCGCTGGAGGAGACCCAGGAACGGTTCGATCTCGCCGCGCGGGCGACGAGCGACATCATCTGGGACTGGGACATCCTGGCCGACGATATCCATTGGAGCCAGACCGCACGGGTCTTTACCGGCACGGACGGGGCCGCGCATCACCCGCTCGACTGGTGGGAGGAAAGGCTGCACCCGCTGGACCGCGAGCGCGTGACGGCGAGTCTCGCGCGCGCCCTGGCCAGCCGCTCGACCTTTTGGTCCGACGAATACAAGCTGCGCCGCGCTGACGGCGACTATGCGATCATATACGAGCGCTGCTTCATCATCCGCGACGACAGCGGCGCTGCGGTGCGCGCGGTGGGCGCGCTCGTCGACCTGACCGACAAGAGAACCGCCGAGCAGAAGGTGCAGCAGCTCCAGTCCGAGCTGATCCACGTGTCGCGGCTGAGCGCGATGGGCACGATGGCCTCGACGCTCGCGCACGAATTGAACCAGCCGTTGACGGCGGTCACCTCCTATCTGGTCGGCTGCCAGCGCCTGATCGGCGCCGAAGGCGAGGATAAAGAGGGGCTTCTGCTGGAGGGCATGAAGGGAGCGCATGCGAGCGCGTTGCGCGCCGGCGACGTGATCCGGCGCCTGCGGGCGATGACCGAGCGCGGCGAGGTGCAGACCTGCCGCGTGCCGCTCGGAGAGGCGGTCGACGAGGCGATGGGGCTGGCCCTGGTCGGCCTCGACGAAAGCAGGCTGGAGATCCACCTTGCCATACCGCCCGCGCTGGCGGTGGAGGCCGATCCGATCCAGCTGCAGCAGGTGGTGCTGAACCTCGTCCGCAACGCGCTTCAGGCGATGCAAGGCGCGCCGTGCAAACGGCTCGAAATCGAAGCCAAGGAATGCGCCGGATGGGTCGAGATCGCCGTGCGCGACAGCGGCTCCGGCATCCCGCCGGCCATTGCCGAGACGCTGTTCGAGCCGTTCACGTCGGGTCGCGAAGAGGGTATGGGAATCGGCCTATCGATCAGCCGCACGATCGTCGAGGCCCATGGCGGTCGTATCTGGGCGGAGCCCAATCCGGGCGGGGGAACGATCTTCTTCCTGCGGCTGCCAGCGACGGCGTCCGCTAAGGAGGTGCTCGCCGAGCTTGGCTGACGGAGCTACGCCGCCGGTTCGCCGAACCGACGGCGCCGCGGATTATTTCTTCTCGGTCGATCCGCCCTTGGCCGGATCGCTCTTTTTCTCGGTGTCGGTCGAGGGCTGCTTGCGGAGCGGATCGTTGTTCGGATTCTTCGGTTCCAACATCTCTGGTCTCCCGATGGTGGCAGGACGGAAAGTGTCCGGACCGCAGGCATAGTTTCAGTCGGGCCAGTCGGCGGTCAAGCCGCGAAAAGCGTCCGTTTTGGACAAGAAAAAGGGCGGCCCGGAAACTCCGAACCGCCCGATTTCTGTACAGCCTGAGGCGTCTTAGCGCTTCGAGAACTGGAAGCTGCGGCGAGCCTTGGCACGGCCGTACTTCTTACGCTCGACGACGCGCGGATCGCGGGTCAGAAAGCCGGCGCGCTTCACCGTGGTGCGCAGCGCGGGCTCGTAGCGGGTGAGCGCCTGGCTGATGCCGTGCTTGACCGCGCCGGCCTGGCCGGAGAGGCCGCCGCCCTTGACGGTGGCGACGACGTCATACTGGTCGCGGCGCTCGGTGATGTCGAACACCTGATTGATCACGAGGCGCAGCGTCGGACGTGCGAAATACACTTCCTGGTCGCGGCCGTTGATCGTGATCTTGCCGGTGCCGGGCTTCAGCCATACGCGGGCGACGGCGTCCTTGCGGCGGCCGGTCGCATAAGCGCGGCCCTGCTTGTCGAGCTGCTGCTCGCGCAGAACGGCTTCGATCTGCGGGCCTTGCGTGGAGACGCCATTATCCTCGGAGCCGGGGATCGGCGCGGCCGGTGCTGCGGCGGCTGCCGGAGCGGCGGCCTGGCCTTCGGTCAGCGACGCGAGGTCGGAAAGGGACTGACGGGTATCAGACATTAGGCACCCACCTTGTTCTTGCGGTTCATGCCCGCGACGTCGAGGATTTCGGGGTTCTGGCCGCCGTGCGGATGCTCGGTGCCGTTATAGAGGTGCAGGGCGCGCATCTGGTCGCGGCCGAGCGGGCCGCGCGGGATCATGCGCTCGATCGCCTTCTAGAGCACGCGCTCGGGGAAGCGGCCTTCAAGCACCTTGCCGGCGGTGATGCCCTTGATGCCACCGGCATAGCCGGTGTGCTTGTAATAGACCTTGTCCTGCAGCTTGTTGCCGGTGAACCTGACCTTGTCCGCGTTGATGATGACGACATGGTCGCCGCAATCGACGTGCGGGGTGAAGCTCGGCTTGTGCTTGCCGCGCAGGATATTGGCGACGATCGAGGCGAGACGCCCGACCACCAGACCGTCGGCATCGATCAGATGCCACTTCTTCTCCACCTCGGCCGGCTTGGCCGACTTGGTGGTCTTCATCAGCGCCTTCATGGGGCATGACCTCTTGAAATAAGCTACGCCGCCCGAATCCGAGCGGCGCTGGTGACGGGCAAATGCCAATGAGGTGCCGGAAAGTCAATGTTTCGGCGGGCTTCGCGAAAGGTAAAATGTTACCTCCGCCGTGTCGGGCCGTTCGATCGAGGCGCGCCGCCGCCATCCGAGCGCCTTGACTCTCCGCCTCATATGGGCTTTGGGAGCGCGCAAGAAAGCGGGGCTGCGGCTCCGCCTTTCGTTTCAGGGGTCTTGGCAGTGCCCCATTTCACCGCCTGGTCCGGGGATTTCCGTAAGACGGCCCCGGGACGAACGAAGGAAAGAAGACATGCGTCATCGCGTCGCCGGCCGCAAGCTGCAGCGTACCTCCAGCCATCGCGCGGCCCTGTTCCGCAATATGGCGGCAGCCCTCATCAAGCACGAGCAGATCACCACCACGACCGCCAAGGCGAAGGAGCTTCGCCCCTATGTCGAGAAGCTGATCACGCTCGCCAAGAAGGGCGGCCTCTCCAACCGCCGCCTCGCCCACGCCCGCTTGCTCGACGAGACCCAACTGAAGAAGCTGTTCGACGTGCTGGTGACCCGCTACGCCGACCGCAACGGCGGCTACACCCGCATCATCAAGGCCGGCATCCGCGCTTCGGACGCCGCCCCGATCGCGATCATCGAGCTGGTCGACCGCGATGTCGCCGCCAAGGGCCAGGATTCGGGCCCGGTGATGAACGACGAGTTCGAGGCTGAGGCCGCCTAAGCGCGCTGCCCGCCTGAGAGACAGAAAGGGCCTCCCTCGGGAGGCCCTTTTTTTGTGCCCGCCGCGATCGGGCGGGCCGCTTGCGCCATCCGGGCGGCTGTGGTTGGTCGGGGCTGACCCAATGCAGGAGCAAGCCCGTGGACGATTCCCTTCTCGTCGGACGTTCGGAGGAAGGGCCGCAATGCCTGCTCCTCAACCGCGCCAACCGCCACGGGCTGATCGCCGGCGCGACCGGAACCGGCAAGACCGTGACGCTGCAGGGACTGGCCGAGGGCTTCGCCAAGGCCGGAACGCCGGTCTTCCTCGCCGACGTCAAGGGCGACCTCGCCGGCCTCGCCATGCCCGGATCGCCGATGGACAAGGCCCATGCGGCCATGACCCAACGTGCGCAGGAGGTTGGCGAAACCGATTACGCCTATGAAGCGCCCTCGGTCGTCCTCTGGGATCTGTTCGGGGAGCAGGGGCATCCGATCCGCACCACCGTCTCCGAAATGGGCCCGCTGCTGCTGGCGCGGCTGATGGGGCTCAACGACACCCAGGAGGGGGTGCTGGCCATCGCCTTCCGGGTTGCCGACGAGCAGGGATTGCTGCTCCTCGACATCGACGATCTCCAGGCGGTTCTGACCTATGTCGCTGAGCATGCCGCGGAGCTGGCGACGACCTACGGCAATGTCGCCAAGGCCACGGTCGGCACGATCCAGCGCCAGTTGCTCCAGCTTGAAGGGCAGGGCGGCAGCCTGTTCTTCGGCGAACCGGCGCTCGCGATCACCGACCTGATGCGGACCGACGAGGCCGGGCGCGGCTTCGTCAACGTCCTCGCCGCCGACAAATTGATGGCCAGCCCGAAGCTTTACGCGACCTTCCTTTTGTGGCTGCTGTCCGAATTGTTCGAGGAACTGCCCGAGGTCGGCGATCCCGACCGGCCCAAGCTCGTCTTCTTCTTCGACGAGGCCCATCTGCTGTTCGAGGATGCCCCCAAAGCCCTGCTCGACAAGGTCGAGCAGGTGGTGCGGTTGATCCGCTCGAAGGGCGTGGGCGTCTACTTCGTCACGCAGAATCCGATCGATATCCCCGAAGACATTGCCGGCCAGCTCGGCAATCGCGTGCAGCATGCGCTCCGCGCCTTCACCCCCAAGGACCAGAAGGCGGTGAAGGCGGCAGCCGAGACGTTCCGGCCCAATTCCGCCTTCGCGGTCGAGAGCGTGATTACCGAGCTGCGCACCGGCGAGGCTTTGGTCTCGCTGCTCGGCGCAGACGGAGCGCCCAGCCCGGTGCAGCGGACCCTGATAAAGCCGCCCCGGTCGCGGCTCGGGCCGCTCCGCCAGGAGGAGCGCACCGTGATCCGCGCGACCTCGCCGGTGGCCGGCGTCTACGAGACGCCGCTCGATCGGGAGAGCGC
>JAFAEZ010000203.1 GCA_023423775.1 Pseudomonadota bacterium | reverse complement strand
GCGCCGAGCCGCTCGTCGAGGAAATCGGCGCGCGCCTCGACCTTGTCGCGCGCGACCGTCAGCCCCGCCGCCATGGCGTGGCCGCCGCCGGCGACGAGCAGGCCGCTGTCCTTGGCCGCCAGGATCGCGGCGCCGAGATCGACCCCGCCGATCGAGCGGCCCGAGCCCTTGCCGACCTCGCCATCGAGCGCGACGACGATCGCCGGCCGGCCCAGTTTCTCCTTGAGGCGGCCGGCGACGATGCCGATCACGCCGGGATGCCAGCCCTCGCCCGCGACCAACGCGACGGCGCGGTTGCCCTGGGCGCGGCACAATTCCTCGGCGGCTTCGGAGACCAAAGTCTCGATCGTGCGGCGCTCCTCATTGTAGCGCTCGAGCTCGGCCGCGATGCCCGCCGCCTCGGCCGGATCCTCGGTGGTGAGCAGGCGCACGCCCAGATCGGACTTGCCGACGCGGCCGCCGGCATTGATGCGCGGGCCCAGCGCGAATCCGAGATCGGTGCAGGTCGGCGCGCGATCGAGCCGCGAGGCGTCGATCAGGGCGGCGAGGCCGACGTTGCGGCGCTGCGCCATCACCTTGAGCCCCTGGGTAACGAAGGCCCGGTTGAGGCCCTTCAACTGGGCGACGTCGGCGACGGTGCCGAGCGCGACCAGATCGAGCAGATCGATCAGCTTGGGCTCAGGGCGGCTCGCGAAGAAGCCGCGCCCGCGCAAGGTGCGCAGCAAGGCGGCGCCGAGCAGGAAGCAGACACCGACGGCGGCGAGATGACCATGGGCCGCGGCCTCGGCCGCTTCGTCGAGGCGGTTGGGATTGACCAGGGCGTGAGCCACCGGCAGCGCCGCGGCGCATTTGTGGTGATCGACCACGATCACGTCGACGCCCGCCCCGCGCGCCATCTCCAGCGCCTCGAACGCCTGGGCGCCGCAATCGACGGTGACGATCAGATCGGCGCCGCCCTGCGCAATCCGCACCAAAGCCTCGCCCGAGGGGCCGTAACCCTCCATCAGCCGGTCCGGAATGTATGCGGCGGGATTGCAGCCGAGGCCGCGCAGCAGCCGGATCAGCAGAGCGGCGGAGGTCGCGCCGTCGACGTCGTAATCGCCGAAGATCGTGATCGATTCGCGCGCCTCGACCGCGTCGGCGAGGCGCTCGGCCGCTTTGTCCATGTCCTGGAACAGCGACGGATCGGGCATGAAGCCGCGCAGGGTCGGCGCGCGATGCCGCTCGATCTCGTCGCGGCCGACACCGCGCGCCAGCAGCAGCTGGCTGACGAGATCGTCGGGGACGAAACCGGCATCGACCGCGTCGCCGGCGGTGCCGCGCCAGCGCCACGGCTGGCCGAGGATCGAGCGGGAAACGCCGCAGACATGGGTGAAGGGCGCGGAGGGATCGAACAGGTTCACGCTGCCACCCTAAGCGATCGGCGCGCGCTGGGATATCCGGCTTTTGCCGCAGGATATGCGATTGATCTCGCCTACCGGCTGATCAAGACCCTGCGTGGCAGACCCAAGGCGTAAGTGCGTTCAGGCGTCGCCCAGGATCATCGCGCCGAAGCGCCAGCCCACGGCCCAGCGAATCTCGGCGCGGACCTTGCCGCGGCCCGGCAGCTCGACGACGACTTCCGATCCGATCGGGAGCTTCACTTCGCATTCGGCCATGAAGCCGCCCTCGGAGATGTTCCAGAGCCGGCTGTCGAGCTGACGACCGCAGCCGTCCTCGACGATCGTCTCGGCGTTGATCCACTGCCGCGGCGGGCGCTGGACATAGACCTTCTTCAGCTGGGCTTGCATAGGCTCTTCCCCCCGCCTGGGCTTAGCGGGGGGAGGCTTGTCATTCGGTTAACGATGCGCGCGGCGGACCGCAGGCGCGGGTTCAGGCCCGGCCGGGCTCGTGGCGATGCTCGCCCTTCACCCAGCGCACCGTGCCGGTGGAGGCGCGCATGACGACGCTCTCGGTGGTGATGCAGCCGCCCTTGCGACGCTTGACGCCTTCGAGCAGCGAGCCGTCGGTGACGCCGGTCGCGGCGAAGATGCAGTCGCCCTTGGCGAGATCTTCGAGGTGGTAGATCCGGTCGAGATCCTCGACGCCCCATTTGGCGGCGCGGGCACGCTCGTCGTCGTTGCGGAACACGAGCCGGCCCTGGAACTGGCCGCCGACGCAGCGCAGCGCCGCGGCTGCGAGCACGCCTTCCGGCGCGCCGCCCTGGCCCATGTAGAGATCGATCGTGGTGTCGGGGTCGGTGACGGCGATCACCCCGGCGACATCGCCGTCCGGAATGAGCTGGACGCCGCAGCCGAGCGCGCGCAGCTCACTGATGATCTTCTCGTGGCGCGGGCGATCGAGCACGCAGACGATAATCTCGCTCGGATCGACGCCCTTGGCGGCGGCGACGGCGCGGACGTTGTCGCTGGGCGACTTGGCGAGGTCGATCACGCCTTCGGGATAGCCGGGGCCGACCGCGAGCTTGTCCATATAGACGTCCGGGGCGTTCAGGAGCCCGCCCGCCTCGGCGATCGCCAGCACGGCGAGCGCGTTGGGCCCGGCCTTGGCGGTGATGGTGGTGCCTTCGAGCGGATCGAGCGCGATATCGATCTTGGGCCCGGTGCCCTGCGCGGTGCCGACCTTCTCGCCGATATAGAGCATCGGCGCCTCGTCGCGCTCGCCCTCGCCGATCACGACGGTGCCGTCCATGTCGAGCGTGTTCAGTGCGGCGCGCATCGCCTCGACGGCCGCAGCGTCGGCGGCCTTCTCGTTGCCGCGGCCGATCAGCTTCGACGCGGCGACCGCCGCGGCTTCGGTGACGCGCACCATTTCCAGAACGAGCACGCGGTCGAGCACATGGCTTGCAGTCACCATTTTTTCTGTCATCCCCTAGGCTTGGTTGCGAGCGTCGATAGGCGAGGCCCATGACAAAGTCGAGGATGACGATGCTGCTGATCGTCTGGCCGGGACTAACCGCTGCGGCCGAACCGGCCGTCACCGCCGAACAGGCGCTGAAGACCTATCGCCGCACTTTCCAGTCGACGCGGGAGCTGGATTGCCCGACCGCCGGTCCGGACGACATCGTCATCTGCGGCCGCCCGGCCGACGCGGTCGACCCCAGCCGTCTGCCGCTGCCGATCGAGCGCGAGCCGGGCGAGATCGTGCGGCACGTCGGCGAGCCCGCGACCAGCGACCAGGGCCCCTGCCGAATGTGCACCCAGCCGGTCGGCATCGACCTCAACATGGCCCGCAAGCTCATCGCCGGGATCGGGCGCCTGCTCGAGGGCGACGAGTAGGTCAGGCGCCGGCCAGGAACTTCTTGATGCCGCGGGCGGCCTGGCGGATGCGCTGCTCGTTCTCGACCAAAGCGATGCGGACGAAGCCCTCGCCTTCCTCGCCGAAGCCGGCGCCCGGCGCGACCGCGACTCCGGCTTCGGTCAGCAGGCGCTTGGCGAACTCGACCGACCCAAGGTGGCGGAAGGCCTCGGGGATCGGAGTCCAGGCGAACATGCTCGCCTGCGGTGGCTCGATCGTCCAGCCGGCCCGGCCGAAACATTCGACAAGGACGTCGCGGCGCGCCTTGTAGAGCTTGCGGTTGGCCTCGACGATGTCCTGCGGCCCATTGAGCGCGGCCACCGCCGCCGCCTGGACGGGGGTGAAGGCGCCGTAATCGAGATAGGATTTGACGCGGGTGAGCGCGTTGATCAGCGTCTTGTTGCCGACCGCGAAGCCGATGCGCCAGCCGGCCATCGAATAGGTCTTCGACACGGAGGTGAACTCGATCGCCACCTCCTTGGCGTCGGGCACCTGCAGGATCGAGGGCGTCGGCGTTTCGCCGAAATAGATTTCGGCATAAGCCAGGTCGCTGATCACCCACAATTTGTGCTCGCGCGCAAAGGCCACGACCTTCTCGTAGAAATCGAGGTCGGCGACGTAAGCGGTCGGGTTGCTCGGATAGCCGATCACCAGCACCGACGGCTTGGGCACCGTGTAACGCATCGCGAATTCGAGGCGGGTGAAGAAGTCCGGCCCCGGCGCGGCCGGGATCGAGCGGATCGCGGCGCCGGCGATGATGAAGCCGAACTGGTGGATCGGGTAGGATGGATTGGGCGCCAGCACGACGTCGCCCGGCGCAGTGATCGCCTGGGCGAGGTTGGCCAGTCCTTCCTTCGAGCCCAAAGTCACGATCACCTCGCTGTCGGGGTCGAGGCTGACGTCGAAGCGGCGGCCGTAATAAGCAGCCTGTGCCTTGCGCAGCCCGGCAATGCCCTTCGATGCGGAATAGCCGTGGGCGCGAGGATTGCGCGCCACTTCGGCGAGCTTCTCGATGACGTGGGCGGGCGGCGCGCCGTCGGGATTGCCCATCCCGAGATCGATGATGTCGTCGCCCCGCGCCCTCGCCGCCGCCTTCATCGCGTTCACTTCCGCGAAGACGTAGGGCGGCATGCGGCGGATGCGGTAGAAATCGTCGGACATCGGGGCTTCTCGTGCAATGGAGCGGACCATCCCGCCCCCTCCCGGCACTATCGAGGGCCGCTGGTGTTGACTAGTATGCGCCGCGAAAGGACCGAGCATGGCTGACCAGGACGAAGCGACCCCGCCGCTGCCGACGCTGGAGGAGATGCAGCACTGGACCTGGGTGATGGGACGGGCCCAGCAATTGATGCTGGAGCATGTCGCGCGGACCATGGGCGAGGCGGGCTCGCGGTTCGGCGAAGGTTCGGGCGCAGCCGCGGTGGCCTGGCCGAGCATGAGCCTGCTCGCCGATCCGGCACGGATCGCCGCGGCGCAGGTCGATCTGTGGACCGAGGGCATGGCGATCTGGCAGCGCGCGCTCGGCGGCACGCAGCAGAAGAGCGCGCTCGGCGAGAAAGCGGACCGCGACAAGCGCTTCAGCGCCCCGCAGTGGCGCGACAATCCGCTCTTCGACATGATCCGTCAGAGCTATCTGCTCGTCTCCGACCGGCTGCTCGGCAGCGTCGACGCGCTCGACGGCGTCGACGAGCGGACACGCGAGAAAGTGCGGTTCGCGACGCGGGCCTTTGTCGATGCCATGAGCCCGTCCAATTTCGCCCTCACCAATCCGCTGGTGCTGGAGAAGACGCTCGAAACCAAGGGCGAGAATCTGCTCAAGGGCCTGGAGCATATGCTGAAGGACCTTGCCAAGGGGCAGCTCACCCACACCGACAGCGACGCCTTCGAGGTCGGCCGCAACATCGCGACCACGCCGGGCAAGGTGGTCCTCGAGACGCCCCTCTTCCAGCTCATCCAATATGCGCCGACCACCAAGCAGGTGCACGAAACGCCGCTGGTCATCTTCCCGCCCTGGATCAACCGCTTCTACATCCTCGACCTCAACCCGAAGAAAAGCTTCATCCGCTGGGCCGTCGACCAGGGCCTCACCGTCTTCATGGTCTCGTGGAAGTCGGCGGACGAAAGCATCGCCGACGTGATGATGGAGGATTACGTCCTCGCCCAGATCGAGGCGATCGACACGATCCGGGACCTGCTCGGCGTCGAGGCGGTGCACGCGATCGGCTATTGCGTCGCCGGGACCACCCTCGCCGCCACGCTCGCCTTGCTCGAAGCGCGCGGCGAGGCCGACAAGGTGGCGAGCGCGACCTTCTTCACCGCCCAGGTCGATTTCACCGAAGCCGGCGACCTCAACCTCTTCATCGGCGACGAGCAGATGGAGCTGATCCGCCAGCTTTCGGCCGAGAAGGGCTATCTCGACGGCCGCTACATGGCCGCCACCTTCAACCTGCTGCGAGGTCGCGACCTCATCTGGAACTACGTCACCAACAATTACCTGCTCGGCGAGGATTATCCGCAGTTCGACCTGCTCCACTGGAACGGCGACACCACCAACCTGCCGGCCAAATGGCACCAGGCCTATCTCAAGGAATTGTACGCCGAGAACCGCCTAGCCCGGCCCGGCGGCATCACCATCGACGGAACGCCGATCGACCTCTCCAAGGTGAAAGTCCCGACCTACGTGCAGGCCGGGCGCGAGGACCATATCGCGCCGCCGCAAAGCGTGTGGAAGATCACCCACCATTTCCGCGGGCCTGTGCGCTTCGTGCTGGCGGGGTCGGGGCATATCGCCGGCGTGGTGAACCCACCCGAGGCGCAGAAATACCAATATTGGACCAACGACGCGAAGGTCGCCTCGCTCGACGAATTCATCGCCAGCGCAACCGAGACCAAGGGGAGCTGGTGGCCCGACTGGCTCGGCTGGATCGAGCGCCAGGACGGCGCGAAGGTCGCCGCGACCGGCGCCCGCATCCCCGGCAAGGGCAAGCTCCAACCGATCGAAGACGCGCCCGGAAGCTACGTGCGGGCGCGCTAATCCTCCGACGGCCCGGCCTTAGGGGGCAGCGGGAACAGGGTCATGAACCAGGACGCGAGATCGCGATCGCCCTCGATCGCCAGCGCGCCCTCCGCTTCCAGCGCGGCGAGCGGCGCCCCGCCATAAGCCGCGGCGCCGAGCGCCGAGGTCGGGCCGGCGAGGACGAGATCGGGTTGCGTCGGCTCGCCGCGCCCGAGCGTGACCTGGCCGCCGACGAGCGCAAGCGAGAACGAGTCCGCGCCGATACGGAAGGCGATCGTCGCGTCCCGCTCGGCGGCGCGCTTCATGTCCATCATCGTCCGGAACGACAGCATCAAAGAGACCGCGCTGAACGGCCGCGTCGGATCGTGCGCGGGCGAGCGCACCGCCCACCGCCCCATCGCCTGGAAGATCGGCCCGGCTTCATAGCCCCAGGGCGTGAGCTCATAGACCTGGACCGAGGCCGGCGGCGGCAGCCGGTGGCGCCGCACGACGCCGGCCGCCTCGAGTCCCTCCAGCCGCTGGGTCAGCACATTGGCGCTGATGCCGTTGATGCTCGCCTTGAGCTCGCCGAAGCGGCGCGGCCCGAGCATCAGCTCGCGCATCACCGGCAGCGCCCAGCGCTCGCCGATAATGTCCATGCTGTGGGTAGCGGCGCAGGCGTCGTCGTAGCGTCGCCGGGCAGCCGAAGTCTCACTAGTTACATTTTTTAACTTCATCGTTGCGTTTCTTAACTCACGAGCGCATCAAAGACAAATAGATGATTCGGGAGAGGCCCATGTCCAAGCTCATTTTCGTCAATCTGCCGGTTTCCGACCTGCAGCGCTCGACCGCCTTCTACGAAGCGCTCGGCGCGCAGAAGAATCCGCAGTTCAGCGACGACACGGCGAGCTGCATCGTCTTTTCCGAAACGATCCACGCCATGCTTCTGACCCACGACAAGTTCGGCCAGTTCACGACCAAGGCGATCCCCGACGCACACCGCACCGCGCAGGTGCTGATCGCACTGTCGGCCGACAGCCGGGAAGAAGTCGATGCGGTCATCGGCCGCGCCGAAGCGGCCGGCGGCATTCTCGACCCCGGGCCGGTCCAGGATTATGGTTTCATGTACGGCCGCAGCTTCGAGGATCCCGATGGCCACATCTGGGAAGTGATGTGGATGGACGTGGCGGCGGCCACGGCGGCGATGCGGCCCGAAACGGTCGAAGCCTGACAGAGCCGATAGGAGAAATCAGATGGCCTATGTCGAAGGATTTGTGGTCCCGGTCCCCGCCGACAACAAGGAGGCTTATCGCAAGCATGCCGCCGACGCCGTGCCCTTGTTCAAGGAGTTCGGAGTCACCCGCCATGTCGAGGCGTGGGGCGTCGACGTCCCCGACGGTAAGGTCACCGACTTCAAGGGCGCGGTGAAGGCCGAGGATGGCGAGGTCGTGGTGTTCTCCTGGTTCGAATATCCGTCGAAGGAAGCGCGCGACGCCGCCAATCAGAAGATGATGAGCGACCCGCGCATGGAGCAAATGGGCGCAAGCATGCCGTTCGACGGCAAGCGCATGATCTTCGGCGGCTTCGCGCCTCTGGTCGACGAAGGGAGCGGCGCGATGGGCTTTGCCGATGGCTATCTGGTGCCGGTCAAGGCCGACAAGAAAGAGGAATATCGCCAGATTGCGGCCAAGCTCGCGCCGATCTTCCGCGAGCATGGCGCCAACCGGATCGTCGAGACCTGGGCCGACGACGTCCCCGACGGCAAGGTGACCGACTTCAAGGGGGCGGTGAAAGCCGAACCCGACGAGGCTGTGGTCTTCTCCTGGGTCGAATGGCCCTCGCGCGAAGCGCGCGACGCGGGCTGGGCGAAAATCATGGCCGATGAGCGCATGAAGCCTGGCGACGAGCCGATGCCGTTCGACGGCAAGCGCATGATCTATGGCGGCTTCGCGCCGATCCTCGACGCCTGAATTCGAAAGGACCGGCAATGTCCGACCTGATCGACGATCGCGCCGCGCCCGCCGCCGCGCAGCCTGCCACCCAGCATGGCAGCTTCGTCTGGTACGAGCTCCTTACCCGCGATCCCGAAGCCGCGGCCGCCTTCTACGGCAAGGTCGTCGGCTGGACCGCGCGGGATTCAGGGCAGCCGGACATGAGCTACACCCTGCTGAGCGCGGGCGACGGCGATGTTGCCGGCCTGATGGCGATCCCGCCCGACGCGGCCAAGGCCGGCATGCGGCCGGGCTGGCTCGGCTATATAGGCGTCGCGAACGTCGACGATGCCGTGGCCCGCACCAAAGCGGCGGGGGCGACAGTCCATGTGCCGCCGACCGACATCCCCAATGTCGGCCGCTTCAGCCTGCTCGCCGATCCGCAGGGCGTACCCTTCTACATGATGCAGGGCGCAAGCGACGGGACCAGCAAGGCGTTCGCACCCAATCGCCTCGGCCATTGCAGCTGGAACGAGCTTTCGACCACCGACCAGGAAGCGGCTTTCGCTTTCTACGCCGGCGCGTTCGGCTGGGCGAAGGGCGACGCGATGGATATGGGGCCGATGGGGATTTACCAGTTCATTACCGATCCCGCTGCCGCGACCGGCGAGGGTTGCGAGGGAAGCGGCACGATCGGCGCGATGATGACCCGCCCCGAAGGCGCGCCCGAAGGCTGGACCTTCTATTTCCGCGTGGCCGACATCGAGCGGGCCGCCGCCACTGCCGAGGCCGAAGGCGCTACCATTCTGCATGGCCCTGCCGACGTCCCCGGCGGCGACCGGATCATCGTCGGCCGCGACCCGCAGGGCGCGGTCTTCGCGCTGGTCGGCGCGGCGCAGGCCTGAAAGGAGCGGAGCCATGTCGAGGATCACCCCTTGCCTCTGGTATGACGGCCAGGCCGAGGAAGCCGCGAACTTCTACGTCTCCTTGCTCCCCGACAGCCGCATCGACCGGGTGATGCGCGCACCGGCCGACAATCCGAGCACGCCCGAAGGCGCGGTGCTGACGGTCGAGTTCACGCTCGCCGGCCAGACCTACCTCGCGCTGAACGGCGGCCCGCTCTTCCACTTCACGGAGGCGGTCTCGTTCATGATCGCCTGCGACGACCAGGCCGAGGTCGACCGGCTGTGGGATGCGCTTACCGCCGATGGTGGCAGTCCGAGCCAGTGCGGCTGGCTCAAGGACCGGTTCGGCCTGTCCTGGCAGATCGTGCCGCGGCGGCTGATGGAACTGATGAACAGCCCCGATCCGGATCGCGCGCGCCGCGTCATGCAGGCGATGATGACGATGGGAAAGATCGATATCGCGGCAATCGAACGCGCCTAGCGCTTCAGCACCCGCGTGAAGCGGGCGAGCCCGAACAGGATGGTCGGCCAGAACATCGTGTTCCAGACGTCCTTCCCGTTGAGGCTCCAGCACGGCGTCCCGCCGTGGCTCAGCGTGTCGATAACGTCCCACACTTCCCCCGCGACGGCGGCGAGAGCGACGGCGGCGAGCGGCCGCCAGTCGGCGAGCGACTTGCGAAAAACAATCACGACCAGCAGCATCACGCCGAGGCCGACATAGATATGAAGCGCGTCCTTGCCGAGGTTCGTCGCCTCGACGAGAAACATCTTGGCGCTCTGGAAAAGGCTCATATTCAAATCCCGGTGCGGAACGGATTGAAGTCCGTTCCCTTGTCGAACACGTCGACGCCCTCGCGCCGCTTGAGCCAGCCGACTGCGGCATAAGTGAAGGGCGTCAGCAAGACCTCCCAGCCGACCTTCAGCGCGAACTGGGTGGCGAGGACGATCAGCAAAGTCTCATTGTCCCACAGGCCGTAGAAAGCGAGCGGATAGAAGATCAAACTGTCTATGCCCTGCCCGACCACGGTCGAGCCGATCGTGCGGGTCCAGAGATGGCGCCCCTGGGTCAACAGCTTCATCCGCGCCAGCACGTAGGAATTGGCGAACTCGCCGGCCCAGAAGGCGATGATCGACGCGAAGACGATGCGCGGCACCTGCCCGAAAACGCTCTCATAGGCCGCCTGCCCCTGCCAGCTCGCCGCCGGCGGCAGCGCCACCACCACCCAGGCCATGAACGCCATGAACAGCAAGGCGGCGAAGCCCGCCCAGATCACGCGGCGGGCGCGGGCATAGCCATAGACTTCGGTCAGCACGTCGCCGATCACGTAGGAGACCGGGAAGAACAGGATGCCGGCGCCGAACGGCCAGTCGCCGAGCCCGGGCAGCGCCACGACCGCCACCTTGCCCGCGCCGAGGATGTTGGAGAGCAGGATGACGGTCACGAACGCCGCCATCACATAGTCGAAATAAGCGAAGCGCCGCCCGCCGGCCGCCGGCCCCTCGATTTGCCTGATCTTCCCCCCGTCCATCACCGCGATGATTAGCGCTGTTCCGCTCGGCTGCAAAGCACGCTAGAGCGAGCGCAGCGCGCGCCCGTAGCTCAGCTGGATAGAGCACGAGACTTCTAATCTTGAGGCCGCAGGTTCGACTCCTGCCGGGCGCGCCATACTGACCGGAGCTAGTAGTCTTTGCGGTCGGGTTGGGCGAGCTCGGCTTCCGCGGGCCAGTGGCCTTGCGGGTTTTCGCGGACGATCTCGGTCAGCAGCGCTTTGGCACCCTTCTCGTCGCCCGCGAAGCGGCGCTCCATTGCGATGGCGAACTTGATCGTGCTGTCGCGCGTATCGGCGAAATCGGCGGGATCGAGGCGGCCCTGCATGATCTGAACAGCCTGATAGTAAGTGAAGTTCTCGATCAGCTTCAGTCCCGGCTCGATCGCGTCGATCGCCGCGCGCGCCTTGTCGTGCTGGCCCATCTTGCGATAGCCGAGATAGGTCCAATAGGCCGTCGGCACGCGCATGTCGTCGCGCGCGAAATCGGCGGCGAGTTCGAGCGACTTGGCCATTCCGGCGATGAGCGTAGGATAGTCGCCGGTCGCGAAGCTGGTCTGGGCGTGATAATAGACGATGTTGCCGCGATAGGTGCTGATCGTCAGACCGATCGGATTGGGCATGCCATCGGGCTCGAAGCTGTCGGGCGTATCGCCCATCAGCTCGAGCGCTTTCTCATAATCGGCGAGAGCTTCCTCGACGCGGCGGGCGCGGGTCAGGGCCCGCGCGCGGAAGCGATGGAGCTTGTAGCTGTCGGGAAAGCGCTTGAGGCCCTCGGTGAAGGCGTCGACCGCGTCGCAGATCCGGCCGGCATAATCGAGCCGCCGGCCGTACCAGATATGGGAATCCTCCCGGTCGGGCGCGATCCGCAGCGCCGCCTGGGCGATTGCGATATCCTCGTCGAGGCGCCGCTGAGTGTCCGCCGGATATTTCGGCACGGTCAGCGCGGTGCCGATCAGGCTGGTCGCGCACCGCGCGGCGCCGGCAGCGCCCTCCTTGGCGGCGGCGGGCGCGGCGATCAGCAGCAGGGCAAGGGCGACGGAAGCGGCGACGGGCGGGCGCATCGTCATCCGATCACCTCCTGATAGATGCGGCGAAGGTTGGTCCCCATGATCTTTTCGACGACGCTTTCCGGATAGCCGAGCTTGCGCACGCCGTCCCAAACCACTTCCATGCGCCGCGGACCATTCAGCTCGTTGATGAAGAGCGGCCAGTCGGCGTCGTTGAAATTGGCGCCTTCCTCGCGCTTCAGCTCGGCAATATAGGCGTCGGTCATTTCGACGACGCGATGGTCGCGGTCGCTGCCGATGGCGACATGGTCCGCGCCGGCCACTTTGACGGCGTGGTCGATGTGGCGGAAATATTCGGGAAGCGCATCGGCCCGCTTGGTCGTCAGGAAGGGGCGCATCTGGCAGATGCCGACCACGCCGCCCTTCTCGCCCAGCGCGCGCAGATTGGCGTCGGTGATGTTGCGGACGTTGCTGTGCACCGCCATGCAGGCGGTGTGCGAGACGATGACGGGCACCTTCGACGCGACGATCGCGTCGGCCGTCGTCTGCATGTTCGCGTGCGACAGGTCGATCAGCATCCGGCGCTCGTTCATGCGCGCGACCAGATCGCGGCCGAACAGGGTCAGCCCGTTCGCGCCAAGCTCCTTGCAGCCGGCGCCGGCCCAATTCTGGTCGTTATAGGTGATCTGCGCCGAGCGCACGCCGAGCTTGTGGAACAGATCGACATTGTCGAGGTCGCGCCCGAACTGGGTGCTGTTCTGGAACAGATAGAAAAGCGCGATCTGGCCATTCTTGCGCGCGACATCGATGTCGCTGGTTCGGGTCGCCTTGAGGAAAAGCTCGGGATGCGCGGCGATATGGGCGTCATGCGCGAGCACCGCCTGCACCGCTTCCTCATAGGCGTCGGCTTCATAGGACTTCGGGTCGCAGAGCGTCACCGTGATCGCGTCGAGACCGCTGGCGCGCATCTGTCCGATGAGCGCGGCGTCATATTCGAAACGCACCTCGCCCATCGCATCAAAGGTCAACGGGCGAACCTTGGACCGTGCTGCCGCGGCCGGGGCGAAAGCCACCATCGCCGACAACGCCGCGCCCGACGCGATGAACTGACGTCTATCCATTCAACCCTCCCCGGTTTTATTATCGGAAAGAGTTTATCGCATAGGAAAAGATTTGCAAGCGCCGTGGCGGTTTGGGCTCACGCGGTATTGACCCACAGCACGACGGCATCTTCCTGGCTCGTCGAGTAGCAGGCATGCTCCATGCTGCTGTTGATGTAGATGCTGTCGCCAGGCCCCAGGATCGCCGGCTCATAATGCTCGGTCTGGAAGCAGATTTCGCCTTCCAGAACATAGAGGAATTCCTCGCCGCTATGCTGCGACCATTTCTTGAAATCCTCGAGCTTGCGCGCCTTGATGGTCGTGACGAACGGCAGGATTTTCTTGTTCTTGAGCTCGGCCGCGATCAGCCGATGGCGATATACCTCCGTTTCCATGACGCGCCCGGTGCCGTTCGGAGTGACGCTGCGACGCCCGACCGCGTCCTGCCCCGAATTGGACGCAAACAATTCGGTGATGTCGATGTCGAAGCCGGCGGCGAGCTTTTGCACCACGTCGAAGGTCGGCGACATCTGATCATTTTCGATCTTCGAGAGAGTCGAGGCCGCCAATGCCGTCAGGCGGCCTGCGTCCTCCAGCGTCATGCCGCGTTCGCGGCGCAGCTGGCGCAATCTTTCCCCCAAATGAAAGCCGTCCGATCGAGGCCGTTTCGCCTTCTGAGCCGCGGCGTAAACGTCCATCTGGTCTTCATTGCTGGAGGGCATAGTCTCCAATCCTCAACTTGCTCGAGATCGTATGGCGTCGGCCGGGTCCGGCGCATCAGAGGCCTAGTCCATAAAGCACAAATTTCCGATGGGCTACGGAGACGGCATGCCTCATGCCCTCGCCGCAGCGTCCACCGGAAATCTGCACTAATACCGGATGATGGAGATCAGAACCTCATCTTGGCATTTACATAATAAAAGCCGCCGGCGACCCCGAACACGCTGTGGTTGTCGTAGATCAAGCCCGCACGAGCGCGCGCGGCGCCGCGATCGGGCGGGAAGATGTTGAACAGGTTGCGGGCGCCAATGCTGAGATCGACATTCTCGATGCCGGAATAGGTCACTTCCGCGTCGAACAAAGTCACAGCCTTGCGCGGGAGGAAGCCAGCGCCATCCAGACGCCGCCACGCGCCATAGTGGGTAGCGCGACCCATGAGCGAGAAATCGCCGACCTTGGTCGTCGTCGAGAAGTTGCCGCGCCAGCGCGGCGTCCCCCGCTCGAACTCGGTGACGATGGCCGGGCTGAAGCCTACCGGCGGCGCACCGCGCAAATGCTGTTCGTTATAGTTCACTGCGAGGCTGAAGTCGGTCGAAGCATTGTCCGACCAGGGCTGACGATAGGTGCTGACGAGATCGAAGCCGCGGACGCGGGTGTTCATCTCGTTCTGGAAGTAGCGCACCTGCTCAATGTCTGCCCCGTTCGGGAAGCCGATGGCCGCCAGCGCCGCGCGCTCAGCTGCCGTGGTGTTCCGCGAAGGCGTCAGCAGGAGGCGATCGTCGACGTCGATCTGATAGAAATCGAGCGTCGTGAGGAACCGATCGATGCCGGTGAAGACGACGCCGGCCGACATGTTGAACGAGGTTTCCGGCGTCAGGGCCTGCGAGCCGAACACCTGGGCCGCGGGCGAACCCGGAACCAGCACGGCGTCGAGGATAAAGCCGCCCCTGCCGTCGAGCTGCGAGGTGAGGCTGGTTCCGAACACCTGGCCGGCCGCCGGAGCGCGGAAGCCGGTGCTGACCGAGCCGCGCAGAGCGAAGGCATCGCTCAGCTCGAAACGGGTAGCGGCCTTGTAGCTGAAGTTCGTCCCGAACTGGTCGTAATCTTCGTAGCGGCCGGCGACCGACAGGTTCCACCAGGGCGTGATGTCGGCATCGACTTCGGCGAACACGGCGTAGCTCGACGAATCGAAGCTGCCTGCGAATTCGGGCGAGAAGCCCTGGAAGCCGTTCGAGCCGGCCGGCAGATCCCGCAGCGGACCGGTGGTGTAGCTGGCCTGATCGCCCTCGCCGATGACGTAGGTTTCTTTGCGATGGCTGACGCCGGCGAAGACCAGGACTTCGTCGGTCAGCTCGTAGGAGATTTCGCCGTCGAACTGCAGTTCGCGCTGGGTCAGCGAACCCGGCTTGAACGCGGTGGGCGAATTGACGCCCATCGAAGCGTTGATCGTGCCGGTGATCAGGTAATCGACAGTGTTGTTGCCGTAGCGTGCCGACAGATCCCAGCTCAAGCGGCCGACCTGGTCGCGTACGCCCACCACGGTGCTGAAATCTTCAAGATCGCCCGCAAATTCCGGCGTGAAGCCACCCGGGTAGATGGCAGCAAGGTTGAACGCCTGCGGGTGAGCCGGGCTGAGGTCATAGGCCGAATTGGCATAGGTGCTGTGGCCGTTCAGGCCGCCGGCCGCGAACGGCTGGCGCAGGCCGAACGTGACCGAGCTCTCGCCCATCATGTAGTTGCCGAACGCATAGAGCTCGATCTCGTCGCTCAGTTCGACGCCGGCATTCCAGACCGATTTGAACGCCATGTAGCGCGGATCGAGGTTGCCCTCGGGATGGGCCGGCACGCCCGGCACGCCTGCGGCGCGAAGCGCTTCGGCGCCGGCGTGGCGCGCCTTCTTGGCGAAAGCCTTGGCCTGATCGGTATATTGGGCGGCGATGTTGAAATAGGCATTCTCGCCCACCGGAACGGCAAGGTGACCCTGAATGTCGTAGGTGCGGCCCCCGGTCGAATAATATTCACCGGCCTGGGCCATGATCGAGCCGCCGCTCTTCTGCTTCTTCAGCTCCATATTGACGACGCCGGCGATGGCGTCGGAGCCATATTGCGCCGAGGCGCCGTCGCGCAGCACTTCGACGTTGGAGAAGGCGATCGGCGGGATCACGTTGAAATCCTGACCCTGCGAGCCCGAGGTCGAAGCATGGCCGGTGCCGATCTGCACGATCGATGCGCGGTGGCGGCGCTTGCCGTTCATCAGCAGAAGCACGTGGTCGGCCGGAGAGCCGCGCAACGTGATGGGACGCACGAACGAGGAGCCGTCATTCCCCTGGAGGCGCTGGGCGTTGAAGGCCGGCACAAGCGTCCGCAGCGCGTCGTTCATGTCGGAATAGCCGGTCGTGGTGATTTCTTCGGGCGAGATCACGTCGATGGCGACCGAACTATCGGTGACCGAACGGTCCTTGCGGCGCGAGCCGATCACGACGATGCCTTCGCCGCTTTCGTCGGTCGAAACTCCATCGGCTTCAGGGGCCGCCGTCTGCGCATGGGCGGCCGGCGTGACTGCCAACGCAAGAGCCGACGACAATAAAAGGCTTGAAACGAACTTCGACACTTTTCCCTCCCTGATACTCAACCCCGCCGGAACAAAGGACTTTCCGGCCTCTTTCGTATTTATCAAGAATTTTCCTATCATAAAAATTCTTGCCCATCTACGAAAATATTCCTATCAAATTTCAGCGGGGCGGATGAGCCTGCCGCGCAGGGATGGGGGTTATCGCAATGGACAGGATCGAACGCGCCGCGCTCGCCCGCTCAATCGGGCTTGCGCAGGCGCTGCCCCTGATGCTGGGCCTGCTGCTTTCGGGCGGCGCCGTTGCTGCTCCTGCAGACGAGATCGGCCCGGAAAGCCTGGCGATCCACGCGGGTGCCGTCGTCGCGGTACCTGGCGAGCGAGCGCTCGGCCCAACCACGATTGTTGTCCGCAACCGCCGGATCGCCGAACTCAAGCCCGGCCATGTTGCCGTGCCGGGTGCGGAGACGATTGACCTTAAGGGACGCACCGTGTTGCCCGGCCTGATCGACACGCACGTCCATTTCAGCTTCGCGCCGGAAACGAAATTATGGTCGGCAGCGATCGATACGCCGGAAGACGTGGCCCTGTTTGCATTTGCCAATGCGAAGAAGACGTTGGAGGCCGGCTTCACGACCGTACGCGACGTCGGGTCGGACGGTTATTCAATCCACGCGCTGCGCGATGCCATCAACGAGGGCACCGTCACCGGACCGCGCATTTTCCTGTCGGGTACTTCGCTGTCGATCGTCGGCGGGCATGGCGACATGTCGGGGCTGAACCGCCGGACGACCGAGGCGCTTTTCCCCTATGACTATACCGGCGCCTGCACCGGCGCGGTCGAATGCGCGCTGCGTGTCCGCGAGGCGGCCAAATATGGCGCCGACCTCATCAAGATCACCTCCACGGGCGGCATCATGTCGCAGCAGGCGCGCGGGCTCGGCCAGCATCTGAGCGACGAGGAACTGACCTCGATCGTCACCACCGCCCACAGTCTCGGCCTGAAGGTGGCGGCGCACGCCCACGGTCGCGAGGGCGTCGCAGCATCTGTTCGCGCCGGTGTCGATTCCATCGAGCATGGCACTTATCTCGACGACGAAACCGCCAAGCTGATGGCCAAGCGCGGCACCTGGCTCGTTCCCACTCTTGGCCTGCTGGACTTCGAAGGCGACGAAGAAGCCCGCTTCACGCCCGCGGTGCGCGCCAAGATCGCCGAGGCGCGCAGGTTTGCGGGGCAGAATGTTCGCCTGGGCGTCAAACATAAGCTCCATATCGCCTTCGGTACCGACGCCGGAGTCTCGGCCCACGGCAAGAACGCCCGGCAGTTCCGCTACATGGTCGAGCAAGGCCCGATGACGCCCGCGGAAGCGCTGCGCGCCGCGACCGTGTCCGCGGCTGAGCTGCTCGGCCAGACGGAGAATATCGGCACCGTCGAGGTCGGCAAGCTTGCCGATCTGATCGCCGTGGACGGCAATCCTTATGAGGATGTGACGCTGCTCGAGAAAGTGGTCGCAGTGATCAAGGACGGCGCAGTGATCAAGCATCCGGCCGACGCCGCATCCAAATGACAAAATTCAAACTCAAGTCTGTGAGAAAAATGGAATTTAAATCACCGTCTCGTGAAGCTCTGGTTGCAAGCAGCTTCTTTCGCCTTGGCGTGTCCATCGAGTCCTGCCTCGGCAACGATCTGGAGGTCGTTTCGCCGATCGACGGCGCAAAGCTTGCAGCGCTGCACGTCCATGCCGCCGGGGACATCGATGCGATGGTTGCGCGTTCGCGCGCCGCCTTCGACCGGTGGAAAATCGTTCCGGCCCCCGTCCGCGGCGAGCTGATCCGTCGCTATGGCGAAGTGGTGCGCACGCACAAGGAAGAGCTGTCGCAGCTTCTGTCGCGTGAAAACGGAAAGATCCTGACCGAGGCGCGCGGCGAAATTCAGGAAGTGATCGATATTTGCGATTATGCGGTGGGGCTGTCGCGCCAGCTGTTTGGCCTGACCATCGCCTCTGAGCGCCCCGAGCACCGGCTGACCGAATATTGGCACCCGATGGGTGTGTTGGGCCTGATTTCAGCGTTCAATTTCCCGGCGGCGGTGTGGGCCTGGGGCACCACGGTAGCACTGGTTTGCGGCAACGCCGCGATCTGGAAGCCTTCGGAAAAGACCCCCCTGATCGCGCTCGCCATGGCGGGCCTGCTCGCCAAGGTGGCGGACGAATTCGATGCGGCTCCCGACCATCTCGTTCAGGTCGTCATCGGCGGAGCCGATTGCGGTAAGGCCCTTGCCGACCATGAAGGCGTGGCCATCGTGAGCGCGACGGGCAGCGTGGCGATGGGCCGCGATGTGAACCTGCGCGTGGCCGCCCGCTTCGGCCGGCCCGTTCTGGAACTGGGTGGTAACAATGCCACCATCGTCGCGCCGACAGCCGACCTGGACCTGGCACTGCGCGGCGCGGTGTTCGCCGCGGCAGGCACAGCGGGCCAACGCTGCACCACGCTGCGCCGCCTGATCGTGCATGAGACCGTGAAGAGCACCTTCCTCGCCCGGCTCAAGGCCGCCTACGGTACGCTCACGATCGGCAATCCGCTGGACGACGACGTGCTGGTCGGCCCGCTGATCGATCGGGCAGCGTTCGACGGCATGCAAAAAGCGCTGGAAGCCGCAAAGGCGCAAGGGGGCATCGTCCATGGCGGCGAGCGGGTGGAAGTCGCAGGGCTGGAAGGCGGCTATTATGTCCGCCCCGCCATCGTCGAAATGCCCGCGCAGACCGAAATCGTGAAGGAAGAGACCTTCGCGCCCATCCTCTACGTGTTGACCTACAGCGATTTCGACGACGCGCTCGCGCTCCAAAATGGCGTCACCCAGGGGCTTTCCTCGAGCATCTTCACTAATGATGTGCGCGAGGCGGAGCGGTTCCAGTCCGCCAATGGCAGCGATTGCGGCATCGCCAACATCAACATCGGCACCAGCGGCGCGGAAATCGGCGGCGCGTTCGGCGGCGAGAAGGTCACTGGCGGTGGTCGCGTTTCGGGTAGCGATAGCTGGAAAAACTATATGCGCCGCATGACCACAACGGTGAATTATTCCGCCTCTTTGCCGCTGGCTCAGGGCGTGAAGTTCGACATCGCATAAGATCAAACACAGACAGCAGGAGATTCAAGGGATGCTGAGCCGCAAGACGAAATTATGGATGGGCGTTGCCCTGTTGCTGTGCGCGGGCCCCGCCGCGGCGCAAGGCAGCCTGCAGGGCACGTCGCTGCTCGGCAAGCCAATGGTCACCGAACCCTCCCGCAATGTAGGCGTGGCGTCGGTCGCGCTGCTGGATCGCGCTGCCGCGGATGCAAAGGCTGATTTCGAGAAGAATATGACGGTCGATACCGCCACCTGGTACGGCCGCATCCTTTTCTATCAGGGCTATGCCAAGGAATCCGCTGCCGTTTACGACAAGGCGCTGGCCAAGTTCCCGAATTCGGGAAAGCTGCTGCGCCACCGCGCGCACCGCCACTTCTCGCTGCGCGAATTCGACAAGTCGATCGCGGTCGGCCTGAAGGCGGCCAAGCTTTACGAGGGCCAGCCGCTCGAGCGCGAGAAGCCGGGTCCGGATTATTTCCGCGGCGATCCGGACATCGTGCAATATTATCTCTACTACCACCTCGGCGCGGCCTATTTCGCCAAGCATGATTTCGACAATGCCGCCAAGTGGTTCGCCAAATCGGCAGAAGCGGCGATGTTCACCAAGGATGTGGAGGCGCGCACCGCCAACACCTACTGGGAATATCTCTCGCTGGCTCGCGGCGGCCGCATGCGTGAGGCGCAGGATCTGCTCGACAGCTACGATCTGACCTTGTTCGAAGTGCATCCCGACGGCGGGTCCGACACCTATTTCGACGGAATCCAGCTGTTCAAGGGTCACCGCGATCCGAACAGCTTCTTCAACGACAAGGATGGCGGCCGCGCCTTTGCCACCGCCGACGGCGTGGCGGCGTCGACCGCCTACAGCCTGGCCAATTATTACATCCTGCGCGGTGAAGCGGACAAAGCGAAGCCGTGGCTGCAGCGCTCGATCAACGTCGACAGCTGGAGCTTCTTCGCGCGCATCCAGGCCGAGGCGGACTGGGTCTTCCTGTTCCCGAACGAAATGCCCTGAGGCGCCGGGCAATCCAGGGTTGAGAACCGGCTGAGCCGGACATTTGGGGAGGAAGAGCTTGAATAGTTGGAAACGCCGCAAACCCATCGTTCCGACGAGCGCACGCGGTGCGGACGCGCTTCCTTCCAGTCTGTCCTGGCCGCAGCTCATGGCGCTCGGTGTCGGCGCCATCATCGGGACGGGCATCCTCACACTGATCGGGGTCGGCGTCGACCGCGCCGGCCCCGCCGTGCTGCTGTCCTTCCTGATTGCGGGCGCGGTCTGCGCCTGCGCTGCGCTCGCTTATGCCGAATTGTCGGCCATGATGCCGGCGGCCGGCAGCGCCTACAGCTATAGCTATGCGGCGCTTGGCGAAGCGATCGCCTGGGTCGTGGGATGGAGCCTGATCCTCGAATATTCGCTGGTCGTGTCGGCGGTCGCCGTGGGCTGGTCGGGCTATGCCTCGCCGCTGCTCGTCGGGATCGGCTTCCCCGACGCTCTGACGCGCGGCCCCGAGCTTGGCGGGATGATCAACGTCCCCGCCGTCTTCATCATCGCCGTCGTCACCGGTCTTCTACTGTTGGGCACGCGCGAAAGCGCCCGCGTCAACAGCGTCCTCGTGGTCGTGAAGATCGCGACATTGCTGCTGTTCGTCGCTTTTGCCTTGCCCCATTTCGACGGCGCGAATCTCGATCCGTTCATGCCTTACGGCTATGCCGGCACGGTCGACGACGACGGCGTGCCGCGCGGGGTCATTGCCGCCGCCGCGATCATCTTCTTCGCTTTCTACGGCTTCGATGCGATCTCGACGGCGGCGGAGGAGACCAAGCGTCCCGATCGCGATCTGCCGATCGCGATCATTGGCTCGATGCTCGTCTGTACTTTCATATACATGCTTGTCGCGGCGGCCGCGGTCGGCGCGACCCCGATCACCCGCTTTGCCGACAGCCCGGAGCCGCTCGCCCTGATCCTGCGTTCGATCGGACAGGGCGGAGTCGCCCATCTCGTGGCGACAACGGCGGTGGTCGCGCTTCCTACCGTCCTGCTCGCCTTTCTGTACGGGCAGAGCCGGATCTTTCTTGCAATGGCGCGCGATGGCTTCCTGCCCCGGAGCTTCGCCACCCTCTCGAAGCGGGGAACGCCGACCCGGATCACGCTCGCTACCGCGGCGATCGTGGCCGTCCTGGCCGGGATTCTCCCGATTGGGAAGGTGGCCGCGCTCGCCAATGCCGGCACGCTGATCGCCTTCACGGCGGTAGGCGCGTGCCTGCTGGTCCTGCGACGCAGCGCACCGGACGCGCACCGGCCCTTCCGCGTGCGCTGGGCCTGGCTGGTCGGCCTTGGCACGATCGGCGGCTGCCTCTATCTTTTCCTGAGCCTGCCGGCCGAAACTTTGCTCTGGTGCCTGATCTGGAACGCCGCCGGCCTTCTGATCTACGCGCTCTACGGGCAACGCCGCAGCGCGCTGGGGCGGCCGATCCCGGCGGAATAGCGCCGGAGCCCGCCCCACTGGCACTGTCAGCCTGCAGCGGCCGTTCGGCTTCGCCCGCCCCCGCGGCACCCCCGCATGTCCGATTGATCTAGTTTACCCACTTTGGTCGTATCGGAGCGGAAACATTCGTTCGAGCGAACGTTGAGCCGGCAAGCTTTTATCAGATAAAAAAAGCGTCAACAGGGGGCGTAGTTGGTGGGTGGTTCGGCTATTGTGAGGTCGTGCGGGCTTGCCTTGTTGGCGACCTTGTTCGTGGCCGCAGCCCCCGGAGGCGCTCAGCGTGCCGTTCCGGCCGCCGGGGCCGTGGTTGCCGAGGACGGCCAGTGGCTGATGCCGGCCAAGGATTATGCGAGCACGCGCTATAGCGGCCTTGCCCAGATCAATCGGCAGAACGTCAAGAGCCTCAAACCGGTCATCGATGTCGCCACCGGCAACGCGCGCGGCCATGAAGCGGCGCCGATCGTGGTCGGCGGCACGATGTATATCGTCACGCCCTTCCCCAACACCGTCTTTGCGCTCGACCTCACCAAGCCAGGGGCGCCGGTCAAATGGGCGTTCCGGCCCAAGCCACGGCGGGCGGCGCAGGGCGTGGCCTGTTGCGACGTCGTCAATCGCGGTGGCGCCTATGCCAATGGCCGATTGTTCTTCAACACGCTCGACGGCGCGACGATCGCGCTCGACGCGCGCACCGGCAAGCAAGTCTGGCGCACCCAGCTCGGCAATATCGCCAAGGGCGAGACCGTCACCATGGCGCCGCTCGTCGCCGAGGGCAAAGTGCTGGTCGGCAATTCGGGCGGCGAATTCGGCGTGCGCGGGTGGCTGGTCGCGCTCGACGCCGCCAGCGGCAAGATCGCCTGGAAGGCGTGGAGCACCGGCCCCGACAAGGACGTGCTGATCGGCCCCGGCTTCAAGCCTTATTATGCGATGGACCAGGGCAAGGACCTCGGCGTCAAGAGCTGGCCGCCCGACGCATGGAAGATCGGCGGCGGCACCGTCTGGGGGTGGATCAGCTACGATCCGAAACTGAAGATGATCTATTACGGCACCGGCAATCCGGGGCCGTGGAACGCGGCGCAACGCCCCGGCGACAACAAATGGACGACCGGCGTCTTCGCCCGCGACATCGCCACCGGCCGGGCGCGCTGGTTCTACCAGACCTCGCCCCACGATCTCTACGACCATGACGACATCAACGAGAGCATCCTGCTCGACATGCCGATCAATGGCCGCATGCGTCCGGTGCTCGTCCGGCCGGCGCGCAACGGCTACATGTACGTCCTCGATCGGGTGACCGGCCAAGTCTATTCCGCCGACGCCTACGGTTACATCAACAGCGCCAAGGGCGTGGACCTCGAGACCGGGCGGCTGATCCCCGTCCCGGAGAAGGAGCCCAAGGAAGGGCGCGTCGTTCGCGGCATCTGCCCCACCGCGCCGGGTGCCAAGGACTGGAATCCGTCGGCTTTCTCGCCCCGCACCGGCTTGCTCTACGTCCCGCACCTCAATCTATGCATGGACATGGGCGCGATGGAGGCCAATTACGTCTCCGGCACACCCTATGTCGGCGCCGACGTGAAGATGTATGCCGGCCCCGGCGGCCATCGCGGCGTCTTCAGCGCCTGGGATCCGGTCAAGAGGCGCAAGGCCTGGGAGATCAAGGAGGACTTGCCGCTGTGGAGCGGGGCGCTCGTCACCGCCGGCGACGTCGTCTTCTACGGCACGATGGACGGCTGGTTCAAAGCGGTTGATGCGCGCAGCGGCGCCTTGCTGTGGCGCTTCAAGACCAAGTCCGGGATCATCGGCCAGCCGATCAGCTATCGCGGTCCCGACGGGCGCCAATATATTGCAATTCTCTCCGGCGTCGGCGGCTGGGCCGGCGCGATCGTCTCGGCCGGGCTCGACCCGCGCGATCCGACCGCGGCGCTCGGCTTCGTCAACGCCGTCCGCGACCTCCCGAAGCGGACCGAGGCGGGGGGAAGGCTCCATGTCTTCGCGCTTCCGCGCCGCTAGCGCCGCGATGCTGCTCCTCGCGCTCGCCGCCTGCG
>JAFAEZ010000195.1 GCA_023423775.1 Pseudomonadota bacterium | reverse complement strand
CATTGGTCTCGCGCGCGGCGATCGTCAGCGCCCAGCCGGCGAGGATCAGCACCAGCGCGACCATCGGCCAGAGGAGGCCGGGCCCGTCCAGCCCCGGGGCGGCCGGGGGCGGAAAATCGTCGTGGATCGTCCAGTAGAAGAAATAGCCGAACACGAGGCTGCCGAACGCGGTCGCGTCGCCGCCCATGGTGATGAACATCGCCCACCAGCCGGGCGAGGCCGGACCGGACGAGTAAAGCGGCAGCATGACGCCGAGCCCGGCATGCTTCTCGGGTTTCTCGGGGATGATCCCGGTCCCGGTCGCCAGCCACCACAGGATCAGCCCGAGCGTCGCCACGCCGCCGGCCAAAGCCGCCCAATATAAATGATAGGTGGTGAGGATGAAGACCGAGCCGAGCGCGGCCGCGGTCAGCATCGGCACCACGCTCGGCCCGCCGATCCGCGCCACCTGCAGCGGCTTCGCGTCGAGCACGGTGGTGATCATCAGCTCGCGCTTGCCCTCCTCGGCATCGGGCAGGAAATAGCGGCCCTCGTCGACGTTGCGGACGAAATCGAGCTGGTCCCAGAGCGGGTAGCGGCTCTCGATCACCGGGATCGAGCGCACGCCCCAATCCTCGTCCGGCGTTTTGGGCAGCGCCAGCCATTCGAGCGTGCCGGCATTCCAGGGATTGCGCGGACCGCGCGGCCGACGGGGCGAGAGGAAGAGATCGACCAGGATGACGGCGACCCCCGTCGCGAACAGGAAGGCGCCGATCGTCGAGACCAGGTTCAAAGTGCCGAGCCCGAGCTCGGCCGGATAGGTGTAGACCCGCCGCGGCATCCCCATCAGGCCGGTGAAGTGCATCGGGAAGAAGCCGATGTTGAAGCCGACGAACAGCAGCCAGAAGGCGATGCGGCCGAGCCGGTCGGAGAGCCTCTTGGCGGTGACCAAAGGCCAATAATAATAAAGGCCGGCGAAGAGCGGGAAGAGGACGCCGCCGATCAGAACATAATGGAGGTGGGCGACGATGAAATAGGTGTCGTGCGCCTGCCAGTCGAACGGCGCGTTGGCGACCATCACCCCGGTGAGGCCCCCGACCACGAAGATGGCGAGCGCGCCCGCGGCATAGAGCATCGGCGTCGACCAGATCACCCGCCCGGCCCAGATGGTGGCGATGAACACGAAGATCTGGACGCCGGTCGGGATCGCCACCGCCTCCGACGCGGCCGCGAAGAAGCCGATGCTGATATTGGGCAGGCCGATCGTGAACATGTGGTGCGCCCACAGGCCGAAGCTCAGGAAGCCGGTGCCGACCGCGGCCAGCACGATCCAGGGATAGCCGAGCAGATGCCGCTGGGCGAAGGTCGGCACCACCATCGCGAAGATCGCGATCGAGGGCAGGAAGATGATGTAGACCTCGGGATGGCCGAAGATCCAGAACAGGTGCTGCCACAATATCGGGTCGCCGCCGCGCGCCGGATCGAAGAAGGGCCAGTCGAGCAGCCGCTCCATTTCGAACAGGATGTCGCCCGCGATCAGCGGCGGGAAGGCGAACAGGATCATCACCGCTACCACCAATATATACCAGGCGTAGAGCGGCATCAGGTTGAGACCCATTCCGGGCGGACGGCATTTCAGCACGCCGACGATCAGTTCGACCGCGGCGGCGATCGACGCGACCTCGATGAAGGAGAGGCCGAGCATCCAGATGTCGGCGCCGATCCCGCTCAAATTCGGGTCGGTCGACAGCGGCGGATACATGAACCAGCCGCCGTCCGGCGCGGCGTCGAAGAAGATCGAGCCACCGACGAAGACGCCGCCGATCAGGAAACTCCAATAGCCGAAGGCCGAGAGGCGCGGGAAGGGGAGGTCGCGCGCGCCGAGCAGCTGCGGCAGGATCAGCACCGACACCGCCTCGAACATCGGCACGGCGAACAGGAACATCATCATCGAGCCGTGCAGGGTGAACAGCTGGTTGAAGGTCCCGGCCGAGACGAGGTCGTTGTCGGGGACGGCGAGCTGCGCGCGCATGATCAGCGCCAGCACGCCGGCGAAGAGCATCATTCCGAAGGCGGTCAGCACATACCAGATGCCGACCGCATTGTTGTTGGTGTCGGTCCAGCGGAAGAACAGGCCGGTCGGCGCGGCCCAGACCGCGCGCAGCCGGTCTTCCTGGGCGGCGCGGACGGCGGGATCGTCCTGGTCGGGAATGGCGATTGCGGGATCGGCCATCAGCGCAGCGCCTCGAGATAGGCCGCGATCGCATTGGCGTCGGCGGCGCTCATGCCCGGAAAGGCCGGCATCAGCGCCCCCGGCTTGGCGGCGGCGGGGTTGCGGATGAAGGCGGCGATCGCCTCACGCTCCATCGGCAAAGTACCCGCCCCCAGCGAGCGGCGCGCGCCGAAATGGGTGAGGTCCGGCCCGATCGGATTGCCGGGCCTGTGGCCGCGGACTACGTGGCAGCCGCCGCAGCCATAATCCTCAAAGAGGGCGCGCCCGGCACCGGCGATCGCAGCGGCGGGCCGCGCCGCGCCCGCCAGCCAGCGGTCGAACTCCGCGGCCGGCATGGCGATCACGTCGAACGCCATCTTGGCATGGCTCAGGCCGCAAAATTCGGCGCAGACGCCGCGGAAGGTTCCGGGCCGGGTGGCGCGGACGACCAGTTCGTTGGTGCGGCCCGGGATCATGTCGACCTTGCCGGCGAGACCGGGGATCCAGAAGCTGTGGATGACGTCGGGGCTGGCGAGCGCGAAGGCGACGGTGCGGCCGACCGGCACGCGCACCTCATTCGCCGTCTCCACCGCCGGACCGCCCGGCGGGGCATAGCGTACCCGCCACCAATATTGCTCGCCGTCGACCGCGATGCGCAGGTCCTGGTCGGCGACCGGCAGCGCCCGCATCGTCGGCAGCGAGAGGACCAGCATGATGCCGAGCGCGATCGCGGGAATGATCGCGCCGAGCCACAGCACCATGCGCATGCCGGCGGCGGGTGCGAGCCGTTCGGGCGGCGACCGCCACGCATGCCAGGCGAGCCAGAGGACGGCCAAGGTCACCAAAGCGAAAGCGGCCGCCATCGCCACGGTGAGTGTGAAGGTCGATTGCGCCTCGGCGCCGAACGGCGCCAGCGCCGACTGGCGGCCGGCGCAGCCGGTGGGGATGAGGGCGAGAGTCGCCGCCGCCGCTCGCCGCGCCATCGGGCGAACGCAAACGGAAGGTCTCGGCATCGTGCCCATTCACGTCCCCGCAGCGAATCCGGACTCAACCCCTGCCGGCCGTCGGGGGTTCCGAGCGTGATCGGGAGGGGCCGGCGCGCCGGCGCAGGCCGCGTCTACAGTAGGATTACCGGGGCGGTGAATCACCGTTGACGGCGGCCGATTCGATCGACATATGGCCTCTCACCGCGACGGGGCTCACGGCCGACAGGCCAGCGACCGCCGGAAGGAACGGTTCTTCGGAACCTTTTCGAAAATAGCTGTTGACGGTAGGATATCTCCTCCATATATGGCTGTTCACCGACGAGACGGCGCCCTCCGGGCACGGCTCGTTTGCGTCTCTTCGATCGGCAAGCCGGTGCCTCGGTAAAAACGGGGTGGGAGACGCGTCGGCTCTTTGACATTGTTATTTTGATGAAGGGACATGTGGGCGGCGGCTCCGGTCTGCGGCGGCCTCTGGGCGTCGTTTGGTCGGTTAAATTAGCCGTTCCTATATGTCTCAATACATATCCACAGTAATATGTAATGTGCAGGAACGGCTCCCGGAGATGCCGGCCTTTCTGCCTGGGTTTTC
>JAFAEZ010000140.1 GCA_023423775.1 Pseudomonadota bacterium | reverse complement strand
GGCGGGCCCCGCCGGGGGGCCCCCCGGACGTGAGAATGACAGGACTGACAGGGCAGACATATGAGCTTTCGTAACATCTCGGCCTGGGCGATCCGCAACCCGGTGGCCCCTCTCGTCCTGTTCTTCGCGCTGACGCTGGCAGGCCTGATCAGCTTCATGCGGATGGACGTGAACAACAATCCGGACGTCAGCTTCCCGGCGGTCACCGTGTCGGTGATTCAGCCGGGCGCGGCCCCCGCCGAGCTGGAGACCCAGGTCACCCAGCGCGTGGAAGCGGCGGTGCGCTCGATCAGCGGCGTCGACGAAATCACGTCGGTGGCGCGCGAAGGCGAGAGCTTCACGATCGTCCAGTTCGACATCGGCACGCCGGTGGACCGCGCGGTCAACGACGTCCGCAACGCGGTGGACCAGGTCCGCAGCCAGCTGCCCGACGGCATCCTCGAGCCGCAGGTCACGCGCATGGACATCGATGGCGGCCCGATCGCCTATTTCAGCGCCGAAGCGACCGACATGACGCTCGAGCAACTGAGCTGGTATGTCGACAATACGGTCGCCAAGCGCCTGCTCGGCATCGAGGGCATGGCCGCCGTCCAGCGCGGCGGCGGGGTCAGCCGCGAAATCCGCATCCTGCTCGACCCTGCCAAGCTGCAGGCGCAGGGCCTGACCGCGGTCCAGGTCAACCAGCAGCTGCGGCAGATGAACCTCAACGCCGCCGGCGGCCGCGCGGAAATCGCCGGCTCGGAACAGTCGGTGCGCGTGCTCGGCAACGCCCAGGATGCCTTCGCTCTGGGCCAGACCCAGATAGCGGTGCCGGGCGGCCGGACCGTGAAGCTCGCCGACATCGCCGACGTTCGCGACACCTATGCCGAGCAGCGCAACCTTTCGATGATGAACGGCCGGCAGGTGACCAGCTTCTCGATGGCCAAGGCCAAGGGCGCGTCCGACGTCACCGTCTATGACGAGGCGATGAAGGAGATCGAGGCGCTCCAGAAGGAGAATCCCAAGGTCAAGTTCAAGCAGCTCTACACGAGCGTCGATTACACCAAGGAGCAGTATCATTCGGCGATGACGGCGATGATCGAGGGCGCGGTTCTCGCCGTGCTCGTCGTCTTCCTGTTCCTGCGCGACTGGCGCGCGACGATCATCTCCGCGCTCGCCATTCCGCTGTCCGCGATCCCGGCTTTCTGGTTCATGGACATGCTGGGCTTCACGCTGAACGGCATCTCCCTGCTCGCGCTCAGCCTCGTCGCCGGCGTGCTGGTCGACGACGCGATCGTGGAGATCGAGAATATCGTCCGCCACATGCGCATGGGCAAATCGGCCTACCAGGCGTCGATCGACGCGGCCGACGAGATCGGCCTCGCCGTTCTCGCCACCACCATGTCGATCGTCGCAGTCTTCCTGCCGGTCGCGCTGATGCCGGGCATTTCGGGGCAGTTCTTCATCCAGTTCGGCATGACCGTCGTCGTCGCCGTGCTGATGAGCCTTGCCGTCGCGCGCCTGATCACGCCGCTGGTCGCCGCTTACTTCCTGAAAGCCCGCGGCCAGGCCAGCCATGGCGAAGGCTGGCTGATGGACCGCTATATGAGCGTCCTCGTCTGGTCGGTGAAGCACCGCTGGAAGACCGTGCTGATCGGCGGCGGCGGCGCGTTCGTGGCGACTATCTTCGCCTTCTCGACGCTGCCGATGACGTTCCAGCCGACGATGAACACCGACTATAGCCAGGTGAAGATCGAGATGGTGCCGGGAACCACGGTCGAGCAGACCCGCCGTACCACCGAGCAGGTCGCCCGCATCCTGACGGAGGACAAGGCGGTGGTGAACGACGCCTTTGCCGACATCAACCCGACCGAGGCGACGATCTACCTGACGCTCAAGAAGGACCGCCCGGTCTCCAGCGTCGACTGGGAGCGGACGACCGCGCCCAAGTTCGAGCAGATCGCCGACGCGCGCGTGAACTTCCAGTCGCAGTCGGGCGGCGGCTTCGGCCGCGACATCATCATCATGTTCGGCAGCGACGATCCCGTGCTGCTGGAGAAGACCGCCAACCAGCTCACCACCGAGATGGCAGGCCTTCCCGAACTGCGCGCCCCGCGCGTCGTGGGCGACATGCAGCGGCCGGAAATCATCATCAAGCCGCACATGAACCTCGCTGCCGACATGGGCGTCACCACGGCCGCGCTCAGCCAGACGATCCGCATCGCGACGATGGGCGACATCGACCAGAACAGCGCCAAATTCTCGCTGTCCGATCGCCAGATCCCGATCCGGGTGTCGCTGACCGAGAGTTCGCGCCGCAATCTGGCGACGATCCAGAACCTTCCGGTCCCGACCGCCAATGGCGGATCGGTGCCGCTGAAGGTGATCGCCGACGTCGAATTCGGCGCCGGACCGACGCAGATCCGCCGCTACAACCAGATCCGCCGCATCGTGGTCGGCGCCGATCTCGCGCCCGGGCTCGTGACCAGCGACGCGATGGCCAAGATCAACCAATTGCCGACGATGAAGAACCTGCCGCAGGGCGTGCGCAAGCTCAACATCGGCGACAGCAAGTTCCAGGCAGAGATGCTGACCAACTTCGCGATCGCGGTCGTCTCGGGCGTGCTGCTCGTGTTCGCGGTGCTGGTGCTGCTCTACAAGCGGATCATGCCGCCGTTCGTGAACATGGGCTCGCTGCTGCTCGCCCCGCTCGGCGGCGCGCTGGCGCTGCACCTCACCGGCAATCCGATCTCGATGCCGGTCTTCATCGGCCTGCTGATGCTGCTCGGCATCGTCGCCAAGAACTCGATCCTGCTGATCGATTTCGCACTGGAGGAGATGGAGAAGGGCGTGCCCCAGATCGAGGCGATCATCGATGCCGGCCACAAGCGCGCCCAGCCGATCGTCATGACGACGGTCGCGATGGTGGCGGGCATGGTGCCTACCGCGATCTCGCTGACCGGCGACGGCGCGTGGCGCGCGCCGATGGGCATCACCGTGATCGGCGGCCTGATCCTGTCGACCCTTCTGACCCTGGTGATCGTGCCGGCCGGCTTCAGCCTCGCCGACAGCTTCGAGAAGTGGCTGGCGCCCAAATTCGGCCGCCTGCTCACCTATCGCGGGCCGCAGGACCACGGGCCGGAAGCGGTCGCGCAGCCGGCGGAGTGAACTAATTCGGCTTTCCGGCTATTGAGGCAGGGATGACCCTGCTCGAGAGAACCGGCCTGACCCGATTCAACCCCGCGCAGGGCGGGGTGCGCGGCATGCGCATCATGGCCACCGGCATGCTGGTGGCCATGGCCGCGATCTTCCTGATCTCGAACCGCTATGACGAAGCCTATCCCTGGCTGGGCTTCGTCAAGGCGTTCGCGGAAGCCGCGATGGTCGGCGGCCTTGCCGACTGGTTCGCGGTGACGGCGCTGTTCCGCCACCCGCTCGGCCTGCCGATCCCGCACACCGCGATCATCCCGCGCAACAAGGACCGGATCGGCGACACGCTCGCCCTTTTCCTGCGCGACAATTTCCTCACCCCCTCGGTGGTGGCGCGGCGGATGCGCGGGCTCGACGTCGCCGGCGCGATCGGCCGCTTCCTCACCGATCCGCCGGGCGAGGGCCGGCTGCGCCAGGGTGCGTCGAGCCTGATCGCCAATATCCTCGAGGCGCTCGACCAGGAACGGCTGGGCGGGATGGTGAAGAGTGCGGTCGCCAACCGGATCCGCTCGGTCGAGGTCTCGCCCCTGCTCGGCCAGACGCTCGACGCGGCGATCAATGAGGACCGCCACGTGCCGATCCTCGACGGGGTGATCACCTGGGCAGGGCGCACGCTCGACGCCAACGAGGACATGATCCGCGGCATGGTCCACGACCGCGCAAACTGGCTGGTGCGCTTCGCCGGGCTCGACGAAAGGCTCGCCGACGGCATCATCGACGGGCTGCGCCGGCTGACCATCGCGATGGCGACCGACACCCAGCATCCGCTGCGGCTGAAGGCCGAGGAGGCGCTGGCGATGCTCGCCTGGGACCTCCAATATGACGATGCGATGCGCTCCAGGGTCGAGCAGGCCAAGAACGAGATCGCCGCCAACAAGGCGGTGACCGACTGGATCGAAGGCCTGTGGGAGAAGACGCGGGCGGGAATGCTCAAGGCGGCGCGCGATCCCGACGCGACCATGGCCGGCAAGTTCGGCGAGGCCATCCGCGCGTTGGGCGACACGCTGCAGCAGGACGAACGGCTGAAGGCGACCATCAACCAGTTCGCGCGGCGGGCGGTGGTCGGCGCGGTCGCGGCTTACGGCACCGGCATCGTCACCTTGGTGTCCGACACGATCCGCGGCTGGGACGCGCGCACCGTCACCGACCGGCTCGAAGGCGCGGTCGGCCGCGACCTTCAATATATCCGGATCAACGGCACTCTCGTCGGCGGCCTCGTTGGCCTGCTGATCCACACGATGGAAGTGTTGACGTGATGATCGAGACCGAGCGGCTGCGCCTGCGGCCCCAGCAAATCGACGATTTCGACGCGCTCAACGCGCTCATCGCGGGCGAGGAGATGCACCGCTTCCTGGGGAGCGAGCCGAACGTCGAGGACAATTACCGGCGGCTGCTGGCGGCGATCGGCGGCTGGAGCCTGTTCGGCTTCGACCGCTTCACGATATTCGAGCGCGACGGCGGCGCGTTCGTCGGCACCTGCGGCATCTTCCGCCTGCTGCGCGGGCTGGGCGAGGATTTCGACCGTCATCCGGAAGCGGGATGGATCGTCCGTTCGGATCGCTGGGGCCGCGGCTATGCCACCGAAGCGATGCGCGCCACGATCGACTGGTTCGAGCGGACGCACGGGCCGCGCCGCACCGTCTGCATGATCAGCCCCGACAATCACGCCTCGGCGCGGATCGCCGAGAAGCTCGGCTATCGCCTGATGCGCGCTGCCGAGCATAAGGGCGCCCCCGTCAACCTCTACGGGCGCGACGCCTAGCCGTCGGAGACGCGCTCGATATCGGCGCCGACGCCCTGGAGCTTTTCCTCGAGCCGCTCGTAGCCGCGGTCGAGATGGTAGATGCGGCTGACCTGGGTCTCGCCCTCGGCCGCGAGGCCGGCGAGGATCAGGCTCATCGACGCGCGCAGGTCCGTCGCCATCACCGGTGCGCCATGCAGCGCCTTGACGCCCCGCACCACCGCGGAACGGCCGCGCACTTCGATGTCGGCGCCCATGCGGTGCAATTCAGGCACGTGCATGTAGCGATTTTCGAAGATCGTCTCGGTGAGCAGGCTGGTGCCTTCGGCCAGCGTCAGCATCGCCATGAACTGGGCCTGCATGTCGGTCGGGAAGGCCGGATAGGGCGCGGTCGAGATGGTGAGCGGCTTGATGCCGTCATTGGCGGTGACGCGGACGCCGTCCTTCGTGTCCTCGACGGCGATGCCGGCATCCTGCAGGCCCGACAGGATCGACGGCATCGTTTCCTTGCGCGCGCCGACCAGCTCGAGCGAGCCGCCGGTGATCGCCGCGGCGCAGGCATAGGAGCCGGCTTCGATCCGGTCCGGCATGACGGCATAGGTGGCGCCGTGCAGCTCGCTCACGCCCTGGATTGTCAGCGTGTCGGTGCGCAGACCCTCGATCTTGGCCCCCATCGCGATCAGGCACTTGGCGAGATCGGTGATTTCGGGCTCGCGCGCCGCATTCTCGATCATGGTCTCGCCCTTGGCCAACACCGCCGCCATCAGCGCGTTCTCGGTCGCGCCGACCGAAACCACCGGGAACTGGATATGGCCGCCGGTGAGGCCGCCCTTGGGCGCGGTCGCCTTCACATAGCCCGCGGCGAGCTCGATCTCCGCGCCAAGCGCCTCGAGCGCCTTCAGATGGAGATCGATAGGACGGTTGCCGATCGCGCAGCCGCCAGGCAGCGAGACGGTCGCCTCGCCGGCGCGAGCGAGCATCGGGCCGAGCACCAGGATCGAGGCGCGCATCTTGCGCACGATGTCATAGGGCGCGACCGTCGAGGTGATCGTGCCGGCGCGCATCGTCATGACCCGGCCGAAATCCTCGGGCCGCGAGCCTTCGACCGTGGTCGATACGCCCATCTGGTTGAGCAGGTGGCCGAAGCTGTCGACGTCGGCGAGACGCGGCAGGTTGCGCAGCGTCAGCGGCTCGTCGGTGAGCAAGGCGCAGGGGAGGAGGGTCAGCGCCGCATTCTTGGCGCCGGAGATGGCGATGCGGCCTTCGAGGCGCTTGCCGCCCTTGATGATGATGCGATCCATGGCCGGCTTCTAACTGCTCGCCCAGACGGCGCAACCCCGTCGCTTTGCGATGTCTCACACGGTCCGGCTCCCTGCCTGATTTCATAGGCTTAATCCAGATCATAGCGGGCGCTACGCGGCATCGCATATCCGGCTTGAGGGAAGCATGGGCGGGGCGTTGCGTTGATTGAGTGCGGATTGGCCGACAGGCTCGGACGGCTGATGGCGCTGACCGAGGAGGAAAGGGCGGCGCTCGATGCGCTGGACCAGCGCCGTCGCGAAATACCGCGTCACGGACTGATCCGCGCGCAGCGCAGCCCGACGGACCAGATGTTCGTGCTCCGCGCCGGCAGCGCCATCTGCTACGTCATCCTGCGCGACGGCAGCCGCCAGATCCACCGCATCCATTATCCGGGCGACGTCATCGCGGCGCCGAGCGCTTCGTTCAACAAGTCGCTGGAAACGGTGGCGGCGCTGACCGACGTCGTCGTCAGCACGTTCGACAAGATGATGCTCGGCAGCCTGTTCGAGCAGCATCCGCGGCTTGCGGCTTTGTTCTTCCTTATCGGCCAGGTCGAGCGGGCCGCGATCAGCGACCGGCTGACCTCGATCGGCCGGACCACGGCCGAAGCCCGGGTCGGCGCGCTCCTGCTCGACAAGCTCAACCGGCTGCGCATGATCGACCCGCGCGTCGGAAGCTCGTTCAAGCTCAACATCACGCAGGAGGTGATCGCCGATGCGACCGGGCTCACCAGCGTCCATGTCAATCGCATGCTGCGACAGCTCGCGGAGCGCGGCTATATCCAGCGCATCGACGGCGAGGTCAGCATTCTCGACGAGGAGGGACTGGCGGGCCTCTCCAACTACGAGAATCGCTACGATGACCTTGATTTGAGCTGGCTGCCGCCGCCCCGCTGACGGCTCAGGCTTTCTCGAGCGTGCACTGGAGCGGGTGCTGGTTCTCGCGCGCGAAGTCGATCACCTGCGCGACCTTGGTCTCGGCCACTTCGTAGCTGAAGATGCCGCACACGCCGACGCCGCGCTGGTGGACGTGGAGCATGACGCGCGTCGCGTCCTCGATGTCCATCCGGAAGAAACGCTGCAGGCACAGGACGACGAATTCCATCGGCGTGTAATCGTCGTTGAGCATCAGCACCTTGTAGGGCGAGGGCGTCTTGGTGCGGGTACGCGTGCGCGTCGCGACGCCGAGGCCGGTGCCCTCGTCGTCCTTATCCTGCCCGTTCGCGGCAACGATCACTGAATCATTCAACGCCATACAGTCCCTAAATATGGCATCCGGCCGCCGCCGGGCAAGGCTTTGAAAGCCCGCGCGACCGATAAAGCTGCACCGAATATCGCCGGAAAATCTGACGGCTTCGCTAATGCAAAAAGGGCGGCCGCTCCACGCAGGAGGGCCGCCCCTTCTATTGCCTCGCGAGGCTCGGCTTAGAGCGCCAGCGCCTTCACGCGCTCGGCAGCGACCGAGTAGCGGCTGGTGATCGGCTCGGCGACTTCGCCGGCCAGCTTCACCATATTCTCGCTGACCTTCGAGCTCTCGGCGATGAGGCTGTCGAAGGCGGCGCGAGCATAATCGCCCTGCAGCTTGAAGAAGTCGGTAGCCGACTTGGCTTCGGCGAGGCTCTTCAGAGCGGCCGAGGCTTCCTCGAAGCTGCGGCGGCTGTAATCGGCGACTTCCTGGCCGAGCGTCTCGACGCCGCGCGCGGCGACCTTGGACGAAGCGACGAGCGCCTCGACATTGCCCTTGGTCAGCTCGCTGGCTTCCTCGAAGATCTTGGTGCTCTTCTCGACCGCGGCCTTGGCCCGCTCGTTGACGTCGCCGAAGGCGGCCTGGATGCGCTCGGCAGCGATCTTGCCGGTCTCGATGGTGGTTTCGGTCTTATTGGTCATGGTTCTGGTCCCTTCCTCAAGCTGTTGAACGGTTGCTTCGATCGGTTCGATTTCGGCACGAACCTTCGTGTCGGCCGCGGCCTTTACTGCGGCGGCGGGCTGCACTTTCTGCGGCTGCGCGGCTTTCGCCGGCTTGCCTCTACGCTGCGCCATCGACGGTCCTCCGTTATGTTGCAGTGCACAAATAAACAATCGGCGCGGAGGTTTCAAGATATTTTTGTGCAGTGCAGCATGAGACGCCCCGCGGCTTAGGCCGACCTGCTTCTCGAAGCGGCGAGATGGTGGAGGACGATGCCGCTGGTGGTGGCCACGTTCAGCGAATCGAAGCCGGGAGCCATCGGGATTTGCACGCTGGTCGCTACAGCGAGCAGGTCGGGCGATAGGCCCGGCCCTTCTGCGCCGAGCAACACCGCCGTGCGTCGCGCCGGGCGCAGGTCGGAGAGGCGCGAGCTTCCGGACGGGCTCAGCGCCAAGGCCTCGAAGCCGTGGCGGCGGAGCAGGTCGAGTGCATCGGCGCCCCGTCCCAGCCTGGCGAAGGGCACCAGCAACGCGGCGCCGACCGAGACCCGGATCGCCTTGCGGTAGAGCGGATCGCAGCAATCGGAGTCGAGCAGGATCGCGTCGGCACCAAGGCCGGCCGCGTTGCGGAAGATGCCGCCCATATTGTCGTGATTGGCGATCGCCGAGAGCAGCAGGATCGTCGCCTGATTGGGAAGCCGCCCGAGCAGGTCGTCCGGGGAGGGGGCGTCGACGCGCCGCCCGATCGCCAGGATGCCGCGATGGAGCGGAAAGCCGGCGATGCCGTCGAGGACATCCTGCTCGGCGGCGAAGACAGGCACGCCCTCGGGGACTTGGTCCAGCAGCTCGGTCAGCGCCGGGATGCGGTGCGCGGCGATCAGCAGCGAGAGCGGCCGGTACGCCCGGGAGGCGAGCAGCATCGCCAGCACCACCTTGCCTTCGGCCACGAACAGCCCTTCGCGCCCCACGAGATCGCGCTCGCGAATGTCGCGGTAATGCCCGATGCGGGGATCTGCGGGATCGGTGACTGGGACGATCAGCGGCGCGGGCACGTCAGAGCACGTCCCCGAACATGTGCCACAGCATCGCGAACCAGGCGGCCAGACCGGCCACGCCGGTCAGCCACCAAAAGCGGCCGAGCCGTTCGGCCAAGGTCGGTTTCTCGTCGTCCACAGGCGCCTCCCGCTCGCGGTTGCGCCACGCCGGACTCAGGCGATCGACTCGATCAGGCCCTGGAACAGGCGGCGGCCGTCGGTGCGGCCGTGGGCGGCCTCGACCATGCGCTCGGGGTGCGGCATCATGCCGAGCACGTTGCCCTTGTCGTTGATGATGCCGGCAATGTCGCGCGCCGAGCCGTTGCACTCGCCGACATAGCGGAAGGCGACGCGGCCTTCGCCCTCGAGCCGGTCGAGCGTGGCCTCCTCGGCGGTGTAATTGCCGTCATGATGCGCGACGGGGATCACGATCTGCTCGCCCGCTTCGTAGCGGCTGGTGAAGGCGGACTGGCTGTTCTCGACCTTCAATTCGACGTCGCGGCAGACGAAGCTGATGCCGGCATTGCGCATCAGCGCGCCCGGAAGCAGGCCGGCCTCGGTCAGGATCTGGAAGCCGTTGCAGATGCCGAGCACCGAGGTACCGCGGTCGGCCGCTTCCTTCACCGCCTGCATGACCGGCGACCGCGCGGCCATCGCGCCCGAACGGAGATAGTCGCCGTAGGAAAAGCCGCCCGGGACGGCGATCAGGTCGAGATCCCTGGGAAGCTCCGTTTCGCGGTGCCAGACCATGATCGGCGCCTGACCGCTGACGTCGCGGATCGCCACCGCGAGGTCGCGGTCGCAATTGGAGCCGGGGAAAACGATGACGGCGCTTTTCATGGATCAGTCCTTGGCAGGGTCAGGCGGCGTCGCGCTCGATGCGGAAATTCTCGATGACGGTATTGGCGAGCAGCTTGCGGCACATGTCCTCGATGTCGGCATCGGAGACGCTGTCGGCAAGGTCGAGCTCGATCAGCTTGCCCGCGCGAACGTCGTTGACGCCGGCGAAGCCGAGGCCCTCGAGCGCGTGGTGGATGGCCTTGCCCTGGGGGTCGAGGACGCCGTTCTTCAGCGTGACATAGACGCGGGTCTTCATTTCGCAATCTGCTCCAAGGGCCTGAATCTGGGATGGCGCCCCTATGGCCGCAAGGCGGCGGCGGCACAAGGCTTTAGAGCCGCCACGCTTGTGGGCGAGGGGGCGCCAGCCTATCTTGAATGCATGATCGAGACCCAGGACATCGCCCTTACCCCCGCCGCCGCGGCCCGCGTCGCCGCGATCGCCACCAAGCAGGGCAAGCCGGCGATCCTGCGCCTGGCGGTGGACGGCGGCGGCTGCGCCGGCTTCCAGTACCGGTTCGGCCTCGCCGACAGGATCGAGAGCGACGACACCGCGGCGGTCCAGGACGGGGTCACTTTGGTCGTCGACGAGATCAGCCTGGATCTCGTCCGCGGCAGTGCGGTCGACTATGTCGAATCGCTGGGCGGCGCATCATTCCAGGTCACCAACCCCAACGCCGCTTCCGGCTGCGGCTGCGGAACCAGCTTTTCGATCTGACCGCCTGCGGCTAAGCCCGCTCCATGAAGATCGCGACCTACAATGTGAACGGCATCCGCGCGCGGCTGCCGCGGCTGCTCGAATGGCTCGAGGAGCAGCAGGCCGATGTGGTCTGCCTGCAGGAACTCAAGTGCGCCGACGACTCCTTCCCCGCGGACGATGTCGCCGCGGCGGGCTACAAGGCGGTGTGGCATGGGCAGAAGGGCTTCAACGGCGTCGCCATCCTCGCCCGCGGCGCCGAGCCGCAATTGCGCCGCATGGGCCTGCCGGGGGATCCCGACGACACTCACAGCCGCTATATCGAGGCCGAGGTCGCCGGCGTCGTGGTCGGCTCGATCTATCTGCCCAACGGCAATCCGGTGGGGACCGAGAAGTTTGCCTACAAGCTCGCCTGGATGCAGCGGCTGCAGGAGCACGCCCGCGGCCTACTCGCCGAGGAACGTCCGGTCGTCCTCGCCGGCGATTACAACGTCATCCCGACCGACAGCCACGACGACGTCTTCTCGGTGCGGGCGATGGCGCATGACGCGCTGATGCAGCCGGAAAGCCGGGCCGAATTCCGTACCCTGGTCCACCAGGGCTGGACCGACGCGATCCGCACCCGCTACCCCGAGGGCGCGGTCTATACCTTCTGGGATTATACGGCGGGCGCGTGGCAGCGCGACGCGGGTTTCCGCATCGATCACCTCCTGCTCTCGCCCATAGCGGCCGACCGCCTGCTCGATGCCGGCGTCGACAAGGACTATCGGGGGCGCGAGAAGGCCTCCGACCACGCTCCCACCTGGGTCAGCCTCGAGGACTGACGTCGCCGGCGCGCGCGGCCTGGTCGATGCAGCCGTAGGCGAGCTCGAGATAGGCCGCGCTCAGATCGTAATGGGCCTGGACGACGCGCCTGTCGGTGGCGTGGACGGCCATCTCGACCTCGGTCTCGGCGCGCATCTGGTAGTAGGACAGGTCGTCCGCAAACATGTCGCTCATGCCGCTCCCCCCTTCTTCCGTTCCGCTGCCACGATAGCGCGTAAACCATAGCCGACGCTGAAGACGCGTGGGCAATGGCGGTTTAACCATGTGCGTCGGTGCCGGGCGGCGCGCGCCTATTGGCCGTTGGCGGGCTCGGTCGCCGAGGTGGCATTATTGCCGACGGTCTCGGCCTGGGCGTTGGCGGCGGCTTCGAGCGCGTTGCTGGCGAGCGCGGGATTGTCCTGCTCGCGGACCTGGTCGGCGGCATTGTCCAGCACTTCGGCCGCGGCCGGGTCGCTCTGGTCGGCGGCCGCCTCGAGCTGGTCGGCGGTGTTGTCGACCGGGTCGCCCGACCCGCCGCAGGCTGCGAGTGCGATCAGAGCGGGGGCGACGAAAAGGCTGTGGCGCATGAGAGAATCCTTCGGGCTGCTGCCCAGGGACAACGATGCGGACGACCGGCGGTTGCGCTCACTCGGGTGTGCGGCAGACGTCGACCCAATCGGTTGCCACCAGCTCGGCGAGGCGCGCGGGGGTGACCTGCACCGAGCTGGTCAGCGAACCGGCGGCCGGGAAGACCGAGTCGAAGGCCTTGAGGGACACGTCGCAATAGACGGGCAGGGGGGTCGCGAGCCCGAACGGGCAGACGCCGCCGACCGGATGGCCGGTCAGCGCCAGCGTTTCTTCGGCGTCGAGCATGCGGGGCCGCGCGCCGAACGCGGCCTTGGTCTTGACGTTGTCGAGCCGCGCGTCGCCGCGCGCGACCAGCAGCACGACCTGGCCGCCGACGCGGATCGCCAGCGTCTTGGCGATGCGGCCCGGCTCGACACCCAACGTCTCGGCCGCCTCGCTGACGGTCGCGGTGCTGCGCTCCTGGTCGATGATGGGCAAATCCGGGGCATGTTCGGCCAGATAGGCGCGAACCGATTCGAGGCTCAATTCAGTCTCCCAAAAGGTGCAGCGCCAGCGCGCGGCGGTGCGGCCGGCGACGGTGTTCGAACAGGTAGATGCCTTGCCAGGTGCCGAGCGCAAGCGCGCCGCCGATCAAAGGGATCGAGAGCTGGACCTGGGTGAGGGCGGTGCGGAGATGGGCCGGCATGTCGTCCGGGCCCTCCTCGTCATGGTCGTAACGGCGCGGGTCTTCCGGCGCGATGCGGGCGAAATAGGCTTCGAGATCGGCGCGGGCGGCCGGCGCGGCATTTTCCTGGATCAGCAAAGAGGCCGAGGTGTGGCGGCAAAAGAGGGTGAGCAGGCCCTGCTCCATACCCTGCTCCGCGGTCCAGCCGCGGATCGCGCCGGTGATGTCGAGCAGGCCCTGCCGCCTGGTTTCGAACTCGATCGTGCCTGTCGCCTGCCGCATGCCCGGCACCTAGCGTGTCGCCACGCCGGATGCCAGGGATGCGGGTCTCGGGTCAGGCCGTCTCGGCGCGGCGGCGCGATCGCACTACCGGCACGGCGGCCGCGGCCGCGAGGCTGGCGACCAAGGCGGCGCCGGCGGCGATCGCCGTCTTGGGA
>JAFAEZ010000130.1 GCA_023423775.1 Pseudomonadota bacterium | reverse complement strand
GCGGCAATCCAGCCGCACCGGTCCGATGCACAGGCTGGATTGCCTCGCCCCGCTCGCAATGGCGGCACACCTATGAATGCCCGCTAACGACCCGTTGCGGACGTTGGCGCGTCGTGAGAGAAGTCGACCGATGGTCGATTACATCTACTTACAACCCGGCGGGCAGATACCGGAAATGACTGAGGAGGACGCGTGGCTCATCGTCGAGGCCAGCGACGATGGTCGCTTCTTCGGCTCCGGCTACGGCTTCAAACCCTCAGGTGAGGGCGTATTCTACGCTTCCCTGTGCGAGAGCGACGTGACTTTGGAGGCGGCACTGGCCGCAGCTAAAGAATGGGCGCGAGAGCGAGGTGTCTCCCGCATTTGGGTTCAGACAAGTCCGGACCTGTAAGCGTCCGCTTTCCACCCGTTGCGGACGTTCGGCGAGGAACGTGCGGCTGGGTGACCGCGATGTCCGCAATGGGTGGAAATCGGTCATTCCCACTGCCGGTTAGGTCTAGTCCGCTCCGCTCGCAACGACGGGGAAGCGCAGATGGCCGCTCTCGCCGCTGCCTGGCATCAGGAACATCGTCATCCCGCCGGATTCGGAAACGGCGTCCCGCCGCCCCTGCGCGGCCGGATGGTGCGGAATGGAGATGGCGACGTTGATCCAGGATTGACCCCGCCTGCCGGACGTCCCAACCCGGCCCCCGCCACCCGGCACGAAAACCGAAGGAGCGAATGTGACTGCCGCCAAGACCCTGCTGCTGTTCGGCGCCACCGGCGATCTTGCCCAGCGCATGCTGCTGCCGTCGCTCTACGCATTGGACGCCGACGGACTTCTTCCCGAACAGCTGAGGATCGTCGCCACCGCGCGCAGCCCGCTCGGCGATTCCGGCTTCCGCGATGCGGCCGCGGCCGCGCTCGAGACATACGTCGATCCCGATTTCCGCCGGCAGGACAAGGTGGATCGCTTTCTCGCCCGCCTGTCCTACGTCTCGCTCGACGCCTCGGACCCCGCGCAGTTCGGGCGGCTGGCCGAAGCCGTCGGCTCCACCGAAGGCGGCCTCGCCATCTTCCTGTCGACCGCGCCGTCTTTGTTCCGCGCCACGATCGAGGGCTTGGCCGCGGCCGGGCTGTCCGGCCCGGATGTCCGTCTCGCACTGGAAAAGCCGCTCGGCACGGACCTCGCCTCCAGCCGCGAGATCAACGACGCGGTCGCTTCCGTCTTCCCCGAGGAGCGCACCTTCCGGATCGATCATTATCTCGGCAAGGAAACGGTGCAGAACCTGCTGGCTTTGCGCTTCGGCAATTCGCTGTTCGAGCCCTTGTGGGACGCGGGCGGCATCGACCATGTCCAGATCACCGTCTCCGAAACGGTCGGGCTGGAGGGCCGCGCCGGTTATTATGACGGCTCGGGCGCTTTGCGCGACATGGTCCAGAACCACATGCTGCAATTGCTCGCTCTGGTGGCGATGGAGCCGCCGAGCCAGTTCGATGCCGCCGCGGTGCGCGACGAGAAGGTCAAGGTGCTGCGCTCGCTGCGCAAGGTCGGCCCTGGCGAAAGCGTCACCGGCCAGTATCAGGCCGGCGCGGTCGCCGGCACGCCGGTGCCGGGTTATGCCGAGGAGCTCGGCCGGGCTTCGGACACCGAGACCTTCGTCGCGCTGAAGGCGCATGTCGACAATTGGCGCTGGAAGGGCGTCCCCTTCTATCTGCGCACCGGCAAGCGCCTGCCGAGCCGCCACTCGGAAATCTTCATCCAGTTCAAGGGCGTGCCCCATTCGATCTTCGAGGGGCGCGGCGCGGTCGTGCAGCCCAACAAGCTCGTCATCCGCCTGCAGCCCGAGGAGAATATCCGGCTGCTGATGATGGCCAAGCAGCCCGGCCTCGACCGCGACGGCATCCGGCTGCGCGAAGTGCCGCTCGATCTCGGCCTCGCCAACGCCTTCGCCGACACGCGGCGCCGCATCGCCTATGAGCGCCTGCTGCTTGACCTCGTCGAGGGCGATCCCACCTTGTTCGTGCGGCGCGACGAGGTCGAGGCGCAGTGGGAGTGGGTCGACGCGATCCGCGACGGCTGGGCCGCGAACGGCGTCACGCCGAAATCCTATGCCGCCGGAACGTGGGGCCCGTCGGCGGCGATCGCCCTGACCGAGCGCGACGGAGTGAGCTGGCATGAATGAACTGAACCCCGCGATCGAGGCGGTGACTGCGCGCATCATCGAGCGTTCGCGGCCCACGCGGACCCGCTATCTCGACCTGATTCGGCGCGAGCGCGAGAGCGGCATCGGCCGCCCCCGCCTCTCCTGCGGCAATTTCGCGCACGGCTTCGCCGCTGCCGGCGAGGACAAGCCGGCGATCCGCAGCGGCCGCGCGATCAATATCGGCATCGTCACCGCCTATAACGACATGCTCTCGGCGCATCAGCCCTATGGCCGCTACCCCGGGCAGATGAAGCTTTACGCGCGCGAGATCGGCGCCACCGCACAGGTCGCGGGCGGCGTCCCGGCCATGTGCGACGGCGTCACCCAGGGCCAGAGCGGCATGGAGCTGTCCCTGTTCAGCCGCGATACCATCGCCATGTCGACCGCGATCGCCCTGTCGCACGGCATGTTCGAGGCGGCCGCCCTGCTCGGCATCTGCGACAAGATCGTACCCGGCCTGCTGATCGGTGCTTTGCGCTTCGGCCATTTGCCGACGATCCTGATCCCGGCCGGGCCGATGCCGACGGGCCTCTCCAACAAGGAAAAGGTCCGCGTCCGCCAGCTTTACGCCGAGGGCAAGGTCGGCCGGGAGGAGCTGCTCGACGCCGAGGCCGCTTCCTATCACAGCGCCGGCACCTGCACCTTCTACGGCACCGCCAATTCCAACCAGATGATGATGGAGGTGATGGGCCTGCACATGCCCGGCGCCGCCTTCGTCAATCCCGGCACGCCGTTGCGTCAGGCGCTGACCCGCGCCGCCGTCCACCGGCTCGGCGAGATCGGCTGGGACGGCAATGACTATCGCCCGCTCGGCCAGTGCGTGGACGAGAAGGCGATCGTCAACGCCGCGGTCGGCCTGCTCGCCACCGGTGGCTCGACCAACCACGCCATCCACCTGCCCGCCATCGCCCGCGCGGCGGGGATCCTGTTCGACTGGGAGGACCTCGACCGCCTTTCGTCGGCGGTCCCGCTGATCGCGCGCGTCTATCCCAACGGGTCGGGCGACGTGAACCATTTTCAGGCCGCGGGGGGCATCGGCTACGTCATCCGCACCTTGCTCGACCATGGCTTGCTCCACCGGGACATCATGACCGTGGCCGGCGAGAGCCTCGCCGATTATGCCCGCGAGCCGGTCCTGCGCGACGAGGCCCTCATCTGGGAAGAGGCACCCGAGACGCCGCTCGACGACGCCATGTTGCGCCCGGCCGACCAGCCCTTCCAGCCCGACGGCGGCATGCGGCTGGTTCAAGGCAATCTCGGCCGCGCCACGTTCAAGACCAGCGCCGTCGATCCGGCGCGCTGGACGATCGAGGCGCCGGTGCGCGTCTTCTCCGACCAGGACGAGGTGCTGGCCGCGTTCAAGGCCGGCGAGCTGGAGCGCGACGTCATCGTCGTCGTGCGCTTCCAGGGGCCGCGCGCCAACGGCATGCCCGAGCTCCACAAGCTGACGCCGCCTCTGGGCGTGCTGCAGGACCGCGGTTTCAAGGTCGCATTGGTCACCGACGGCCGCATGTCGGGCGC
>JAFAEZ010000109.1 GCA_023423775.1 Pseudomonadota bacterium | reverse complement strand
TGCCCGCGCCGAGCGGCGCAAGCGTGAAATCGGCTTCGGACAGCAGCTGCCCCTTGTCGACGGCGCGGGCGAGCACCGGCGTTTCCACCGTCGCGGCCGCCGTCTGGGCGAAGGCAGCGACAGGTGCGAGCACTGTGCAGGCGAAAGCGGCGGCAAGGAGCAGGCGCATGGACTTACCTCAGCTGGGTCGAGGTGGCGAGCATCTCGTCGGCGGTCTTCACGACGCGGCTGTTCATCTCGTAGGCGCGCTGCGCCGTGATGAGCGCCGTGATCTCGGACACCGGGTTGACGTTCGAAGCTTCGACGAAGCCCTGCTGGAGCAGGCCGAAGCCCGGCTCGCCCGCTGCCGCGACGGTCGGCTGGCCCGACGCCGCGGTCTGCAGGAACATGTTGGATCCGATCGCCTCGAGGCCCGCCTCGTTGACGAAAGTGGCAAGCTCGAGCTGGCCGACCACCTGGAGCTCGGGATCGCCGGCGACCTTGACCTGGACCTGGCCCGTCTTCGAGACGACCACGTCGAGCGCGCCCTGCGGGATGATGATGCCGGGCTGGACCGGATAGCCGTCGGTGGTGACGAGCTCGCCCTGGTCGGACAGCTGGAAGGATCCGGCGCGGGTGTAGGCGATGTCGCCATTGGGCATATTCACCTGGAAATAGCCCTGGCCATCGATCGCCATGTCGTAGCGGTTCGAGGTCTGGGTAAGCGCGCCCTGCTCGGCGATGCGGTAGACGCCGCCGGTCTTGACGCCGGCGCCGATCTGGATGCCGGTCGGGGCGCGATTGTCGGCGCCGCCCGCGGCCGCACCGGGGCGCGACACCTGCTGGTAGAGCAGGTCCTGGAATTCAGCGCGCTGCCGCTTGAACGCGGTCGTGTTCATGTTCGCGATGTTGTTCGAAATGACATCGACGTTGGTCTGCTGCGCGAGCATGCCCGTGCCGGCAATCGAGAGAGAGCGCATGATAGGCCTTTCCTTGGTATCAGCTACTTATAGGATCAGTTGACCCGCCCGAGGCGGCTGATCGCATTTTTGCGCATCTCGTTGATGCTTTCCGACATGCGCTGGCTGGACTGATAGGAGCGCAATATCTCGACCATCGCCGTCGTCTCGACGATCGGCTGGACGTTGGAGCCTTCGACACCGCCGGTCTTGAGCTTGGTCTCGGCAGCGGCAAGGGCACGGCCGTTCTGGCCGGTGACGAGTCCGTCGCCGCGCGGCGAAACCGTGCGTTCGTCGTCGAACACGGTGACGACGAGCCGGCCGATGGCGCCCTGCGCGCCGACCACGGTGCCGTCGGACGTGACCGCCAGGCGTCCGGCCTGGTCGGGCGGAACGCGGATCGGGCGCTCGCCCTCGCCGAGAATCAGCTGACCGCCGGCCGTCGCCAACTCGCCGCTTTCGAGCACTTTGACGAAGCCGGCGCGCGTATAAGCAACGCCGCCGCCCGGCGCCTCGACGGTGAGATAGCCCGGTCCCTCGATCATCACGTCGAGCGGGTTGCCGGTCGGCTGGAACGCGCCCTGGCTAATGTCGTGGACCGCACCGTAATCGAGCACGAAGGACGTGGTCTTGGCGTCCTTGACCTGCGCGTCGTCGGCCTTCTCGACATATTCGTGGAAGAGCGGCTGCTCGCGCTTGAACCCGACCGTGCTCGCATTGGCCATATTATTGGCGGCGACATCGAGGCGGCGGCGGAGCGCCTGCTCGTGGCTCAGCAATACATAAGCGGAGACGTCCATTTTCCGGGACCCTTCAAAAAATGTCGCGTCCGGTGCCACTAGGCAGAAATTGCCGCACGCTCCTCCTATAATAGAGGGAAATGAGCGAGAGCGGCGCCTTCCCGGCCATATTTCGGGAGCGGGCGGCCGACCCGGCCGAAGGACAGCATGTGGCAGACGAGTTGACTGAGATCGCCGAGACCCCGGTCGCGGCCGCGGGCACCGAGACGCAGCCGAAGGGCAAGAGCCGGCGCGGCCTGGCCATCGCCGCGGCCGCTGTCCTGCTGCTCGCGGGCGGCGGCGGCGCCGGTTATTATTTCCTGGCCGGCGACGGCGCGGCCACCGAAGAGGCCGAGCCCAAGGCCGCGCCGACCTATGTCGAAGTGCCGCCGATGACGGTCAATCTGCGCAGTCCCGACGGGCAGCAGCGTTTCCTCAAATTGCGTTTCATCCTCGTCCCCGGCGAGGCCGGCAAGGAAGAGGAATTGAAGGAGAAGCTGCCGCTGATCCTCGACGCCTATCAACCCTTCCTGCGCGAACTGCGCCCCGAGGATCTGGCCGGATCGGCCGCGGTCTTCCGCCTCAAGGAAGAGATGGTGGTGCGCGCCGCCGGCGTGCTCGGCCCGGGCGCGGTGTCCGACGTTCTCATCCAGGATCTGGTCCAGCAATGAACGACGATCTCGAAGGCTTCAGGGTGTCCGGCGATCCGGCCCCGCAGGACGATGCGGCGACGGTCGCGGAGGCGCTCGATTTCGCGCGCGCGGTGGGCGAGGGTGCGGCCGATGCTGCGCCCGAAGACGGGGCCGCGCCGCCGGCCGACGGCTTCCAGCCGATCGACCTGCCCGAGGCCGGACCCGCGCCGGCCGACGATTTCGACGATTTCGCGCTTCCCGATCCGCCCGCCACGGCGTTCGGCGAGAGCGGCGGCGCGTTCGACCAGGCCGATATCGACGCCTTGTTCGGCTTCGACGCCTCGCTCGGGGCGACCCAGAAGAGCGGCCTGCGCGCCGTCATCGAATCCAACGTCATCAACCACGAGCGCCTGCCGATGCTCGAAGTGGTGTGCGACCGCCTGGTGCGCATGTTCGCCACCAGCATGCGCAACCTCACCTCGGACGCGATCGACGTCAGCCTCGAGGAAGTGACCTCGGTCCGCTTCGGCGATTTCATGAACCATGTCGCGCTGCCCGCCATGATCGGCGTGTTCAACGTCCGCGAATGGGAGAATTACGGCGTCGTCACCGTCGATTCCGGCCTGATCTACGCCGTCGTCGATGCCCTGCTCGGCGGCCGCAAGGGCAATGAGACGCTGCGCATCGAGGGCCGCGGCTTCACCACGATCGAGACGACGTTGGTGTCGAAGATGGTGGCCCTCGTGCTCGAGGATCTCGCCAGGGCGTTCGAGCCGATCGCGCCGGTCGCGATGGAGCTCGAGCGGATCGAGACCAGCCCGCGCTTCGCCGCGATCGCCGGCCCCAGCAACATCTGCGCGGTCGCCACCTTCCGGGTCGACATGGAAGGGCGCGGCGGCAAGTTCAGCGTCTTGCTGCCTTACGCGACGATGGAGCCGGTGCGCGACAAATTGCTGCAGCGCTTCATGGGCGAGAAGCTCGGTCGCGACCGCATGTGGGAAGCGCATATGGAGGAGATGATCCGCCAGACCGAGATTTCGCTCGACGTCGTGCTCGGCGAGAAGGTCCTGCGCCTCAAGGAGGTCATGGATCTCGAGGTCGGCCAGACCCTCCAGCTCAATCTCGGCCCGGACGATCCGCTCGAAGTCCATTGCGGCGGCGTGCCGCTCGGCCGCGCCCATATCGGGCAGCGCAACAATTCGATCGCCGTCCGCATCCTGAACGATATTTCGAAGGGGCTCCCGAAATGACCTTCGCCACTTTCACCAATGTCATCGTCATCCTGCTGTGCTGCGCCGTGCTGGTGCAGAGCGTGCGCATGATGCGGAGTTTCCAGGCCGTGAAGGATGGCGGCTTGAAGGACATGGTCGCCGCGCTCGACACGGCGACGGGCCAGGCGCGCGCCGTCCTTTCGGAAATGAAGGAGACTTTGCGGACCGATGCCGCCGCCCACGCCCGCACCGTCGCCCAGGGCGAGGTGATGCGCGAGGAACTGACGGTGATGGTCGGCATCGCCAATGCGGTGGCCGAGCGCATCCTCGAGACGGTCGAGGCCAATAACAAGGCGGAGGCTGCGCCGAAAAAGGCGGGCGTGGCGCGCAAGCCGGCTGTCGCCAAGGCCGCGGAGCCCGCGCCCAAGCCGGGCGCGAAAACCAAGGCGGAGCCGGCCGCCGGCAAGGCTGCGAAAAGCGCGGCCAAGCCCAAGGCGGCACCGGCCAAGCCGGCGCCGGGCGAGCCGATCGAGGTGCGCGGATGATCAAGCGTCCCACCAAGCCGTCGCTCCTGCTGCTGATGGCCGGCGCGGCCGGTCTGTCGGTGCTCGCCCATGGCGCTACCGTCGCCGCCGGTCCGGCCGAGCCCGCTCCGGCCACCCGGATGGGCGTCTCGATCAAGCAGGCCGCGAGCGAGCGCGACAGCGCCGCGGCCCGGCGCGATCGCGCGCTCGACCTGCGCGAGCAGGCGGCCCGCGCCACCGAAGCGCGGATCAAGGCCGACCTCGAGGCGCGTCAGGGCGAAGCGGCGAAACCGATCGGCAAGCCCGTCGAGGAAGAGGATCAGTTCGAATCGCTGGCGCGCATCTATCAGACGATGAAGCCGGCCAAGGCCGCTAAGGTGTTCGAACAGCTGGACATGGACGTCCAGGTCGGCGTCGCGCAGCGCATGCGCGATCGCTCCACCGCCCTGATTCTGGCGAGCATGAGCCCCGAGGGCGCTGCCAAATTGAGCATGGCGCTGGCGCGGCAGGACGGGCGTGGCGGACGCAAGACGGCCGCGCGCTAAGCAGCGGAGTTCGAAGCGCGAAGGGCCGGGAGCCGCGCCGCCTTCGCCTCAGGCCTGAAGGGCGGCAACCTCGACGATCAGCACCTGATCGATGCCGGGATGAGAGCGCTTCAGCGCGGCGGTCATGTCGGCGCTGAGCTGGCCGACGTCGACCGCGGCGAGGCCCGAAGCATAGAGGCGCGAAAATTCCACGGCTGCGGCGAGCATGTCGGCGCGCAGCCGCGGCATCTGCTCGGCCAGCGCGGTGGCTGCATTTGCATCGGCGGCGTTGAGCACGAGTCCGATCCGCAGCGTGCCGTCCACCCGGTTCGGGCCGACGATTGGTACCGTGATCTGATCGAGCGGGATGAAATGCGGCACGGCGACAGGCGCGGTCTGGGCGCTGCTGCCCGAGGCGATGGCGAGGCTGCCGCCGGCGGCAGCGACCAGCGCGGCTCCAGCGATCGGCAGACGTTTGCGCATCGTGAACTCCGAAAAAAGCAACAATCAAGGATGGGCGATTGGCCCGCCTCACCCTCCATTCCTCCTATAATAGAAACAAATCGTTACATTGGGGTGCGCATGAGCCGCGATCAGAAGCCGGGCAGAGTCAGAGTCGTTTCAGGGAGCCTGCCCGCCACGCCGATGCGCCGTGCCACGGATCGGGCGGCGCTGGAGGCACTCGAGGAGGCGGTGTCGCACGTGGCGAGCGCGGCGGCCCCGGTTGCGCCGTCCAGGAGCGGCCTGCTGCTCCCGTCCCTATTGTTCGTGTTCGGCTGCGCCATCGGCGGCGCGGCCTTCGCAGCCCTCCGCCTCTTCTAGGCCGTGGCGATGAGAACTTCCCTCCTGGCGGCCGCAGCAGCGGCGACCGTCGCTGCGGCCCCAGTTGCGCCCCCTCCGCAGTCGCAGAGCCTCGTCAACGGCCAGCCGGCGTCGGATTCCTCGCCGCGCCAGGCCCGGCTCGTCCGCCTTGCCGGCTTTGCCGGGCCCTTGTCACAACAACCAAGGATCGACGGACCGGCCGGCTGGGCGAAGGTTCCGTCCGGCCAGTCCTGGGCCGCGCTTGCGCGGGCCACCGCCGACACTCGGCAGGAAGCGCGCTGGCGCTTTGCGTTGAGCCTGGTCGGCCAGGGCCGCGGCGCCGACGCCTTCGGCGTATTGGAGGTCATGCGCCAGGACGAGGCCGACCTCGCTCTGGTCGATTCCTTCCGCCTCGCCCGCGGCGCTGCTTTGGCGCAGATGGGCCGGTCGGTCGAAGCCATGGAGGAATTGATCGGGCCGGGCCTGGTCGCCAATCCGGAAGCCTGCGCATGGCGCATGCTGACGCTCGCTGAAGCGGGGCTCGCGGAGCAGGCGCTGGGCCAGCTTACCTGCGCCCAGGCGGCGCTGTCGGCGCGGCCGCGGCCGGAGCGGGCGCGGTTCGTC
>JAFAEZ010000099.1 GCA_023423775.1 Pseudomonadota bacterium | reverse complement strand
CGCCCGGCGGCACCGCTGCGCGGCGCCGCCGTCGGCATCGGTCTCAGCGCGCGGCGGCCCGCACCGGCCGCACCTTGTCGCCGGGATTGAGGAAGGCGCCGGCCGACTGGACGACCCGCTCATTGCCGGCGAGGCCGTCGATGATCGGAACCCCGGCATCGGCCACCTGACCGACCTTGACGTCCCGGCGCACGACCTTGTTGTCGGCACCGATCACGTAGACGAAATTGCCCTTGCTATCGCTCTGCACCGCCGATTCCGGCAGCATCGGCGCATCCATCTGGCCGGCGACCAGATCGGCGCCGGCGAAGCCGCCCGGCCGCAGCAGCGGATCGTAGGCGAGCGCAATGCGCGCCTCGCCCTGGCGGTTGACCGGGTCGATCACCGGCGAGACCTGCCACACCTTGCCGGTGAAGGTCCGGCTCGAGCCGACCGGAGTCACCGTCGCGGGCACGCCGATATGGATGCGGGCGAGATCTTCCTGCGACAGGCGCGCCTTGAGCTCCATCTCGCCGCCCATGGCGACGCGGAACAGCGCGCCCGATCCGGCGCTCACAACCTGGCCCGGTTCGACCATCCGCGCGAGGACGAGGCCGGCGGCCGGCGCCCGGACGTCCAGCCGTCCGATGCGGGCGCGGGTCTGGCCGAGCTGCGCCTGGGCGACGCGGACGCGGGCATTGGCGGCGTCGCGGGTCGCGACACGGCGCTCGACATCGGCCTTGGACACGAAGCCGCGCGACACCAACGCCTGGGCGCGGTCCAGCTCCTGCTGCGCGAGCCGGGCGTCGGCGCGGGCCACTTCGATGCTGGCGGCGAGCTGCTGCGCCTCCTGCGACTGGACCGACCGCTCGATGACGGCAAGCGTCTGGCCGGCGCCGACCCACTGGCCGGGCTCGACCAGGACGCGCGTGACCATGCCGCCCTCGCCCGACACGCCGACCGGCATGTCGCGGCGCGCGGCGAGCGTGCCGTTGGCCGAGATCGTGGTGGCAACCTGATGGCGGCCCGGAACGATGACGCTGACCGCGGGCACCGATTCGCCGCCCTTGGCCGCACCTCCGGCCGCAGCCGGCGCCGGCTTGTCGCCGCCCATCAGCATGACGATCGCCACGCCCGCGATCAGCACCGCGACGACAGCCGCGATGAGGATGTTGCGCCGCTTGCGGCGCGCGCGCAGGATTTCTTCGTCGACGACCTCGCCCTCGAGCGCCCCGCGTCCCCATTTGGCCGTTTCGAAATTCATAGTCTTCATTGTCCCCACACCGCTGGGCCGGCTGTTGCCGCTGCGACTGTATTAGCCGAATAAGGCACCCGCCTCAAGCTCTATATTCACTGGATCCACTGGTCCGGCCCCGTGGGGCGCAGCGCCCCTTATACCAAAGCCTAGCGAGACGCCATTACCCCAAGATGAATAGGGGCACGGCGCCGTAACGTTCAGCAACCGTCCAGCCAAGCCGGCGTTAGAAGGCGATCTATCTCAAATGGAGAGCAAGAAATGATCCGACCCTTCGCCCTGGCTTCACTGCTGGCTCTCAGCTTCCCCGCCGCTGCGGCCGCGCAGGAGATGGTGCCGGTCCAGTCGATCTCGGGCACGAGGCTGGACGTTGTCGCGACCGGCGAGGTCTCGCGCGTCCCCGACATCGCCCGGATCAATGCCGGCGTGGTGACGTTGGCGCCGACCGCGACCGCGGCGATCGCCCAGAATGCGGAGCGCATGAACCGCGTCGTCGCCGCGCTGCGCCGCGCCGGCGTCGCCGAGCGCGACATCCAGACCAGCTCGATCAATCTCAATCCGGAATATCGCTACCAGGAAAACCAGCCGCCGGTCCTCACCGGCTACCGCGCGAGCAACGAAGTCACGGTCAAGTTCCGCGACATCAAGGAGACCGGCGCCATCCTCGACGCTCTGGTCGCGCAGGGCGCCAACCAGATCAACGGCCCGATGCTCAGCATCGACAAGCCCGAGCAGGCGTTGGACGAGGCGCGCCAGAAGGCGCTGACCAGCGCCCGCGCCCGCGCCGAAACCTATGCCCGGGCGCTGGGCAAGCGCGTCAAGCGGATCCTCTCGATCAGCGAAAGCGGATCGATGGCGCCGCCTTACCCGATGCCGGTGATGCGGATGGAAGCCGCGCAGGACGCCTCGACCAAGATCGTGCCCGGCGAGCAATCGCTCGCCACCACCCTCTCGGTCAGCTTCGAGCTGGAGTAAGGCCCGGCCTCGCGCGCGGGCCTAGAAGGTGAAGCGCAATGTCGCCCGGGCGGTGGTGGGAGCCCCCGGGGCGATATTGTTGTCGCTGTGCGCGGTGGCGAAATAGTCGCGGCCGAACAGGTTCTCAACGTTGAGCTGAGCCTCGATGCCTTCGGCCAGCTGGTAGAAGAGCGCCGCATCGACGCGAGTGTAGCCAGGCAGCGTTACCGCATTGCTGATCGACGAATAGGATTTGGTGCGCGCGACCACGCCGAGGCCGAGGCCGAACGCGTCGGTGAAATCGTAGCGGTTCCACAAGGAGAATTGGTGGAGCGGGACGAGCGGCACTTCGCGGCCCTCCGGCGCGGCTGCGGTGGTGCGGGTGATCTCGGCCTTTTGATGCGCGTAGCCTGCCGAGATCTGCCACTTGTCGGTGACGTTGCGCTCGACGCCGACCTCGATGCCGCGGCTGCGCTGGGCGCCGGTGAGGACGGTGAGCAAGGTTACCGGATCGACCGCCCGGGTGTTGGTGCGGTCGAGCTGGTAGAAGGCGATCGTCGCGAGCAGGCCGTCGATCGGCTCCCACTTGGCGCCGACTTCATAATTGTCGAACTTCTCGGGCTTCAATTCCGCGGTTTCGCTGGTGAGCGCGCTGAACTGGTCGCCCGACGAGGGCAGATAGGAGCGGCTGTAGCTGGCGTAGAGCGAGAGGTTGTCGCTCGGCTTGGCGATCAGGCCGAGCCGCGGCGATAGGAGATTGTCGACCCGCTCGAACCGCGCGCCCGCGCCGCGCAGGTCGTTCACGTCGAGCTCGAACCGGTCGTAGCGCAGGCCGGCGACGATCTCGAACATCGGCGAGATCCGCAGCTGGTCCTGGGCATAGAAAGCGAGGACGTTGGCGCGCGTGCGGTTGTTGGCGTCGGACGCGGACGAGGCGAAGGCCGGCACGATATCGGTGGTCGGATCGGCGAGCGGGACTTCGTTCGAGCCCGGGAAGCTGCCGGTCTTGCGCTGGTTGCGCGACTTCTGGCGGCCATATTCGAACCCGACCAGCAAAGTGTGGTCAAGGCCGCCGAGTCCTTCGACGACGAGGTCGGTCTGGCTGAACAGATTGTCGCGGTCGCTGCGCTGGTTGTAGGCGCCGAGGCGGACACGTTCGGTCGCCTCGATCAGGTCGCTCGGGAAGACGTTCTGATAGAATTTGTCGTAATGGCCATATTGCGTGCGGTTGCGCAGCGTCACGTTCTCGCCGAGGCGATGCTCGATCGCGAAGGTGGCGAGGTGCACGTCGGCGTCGGAGAAGCTGAGCTCCGGGTTGCCGAAGAAGACTCGGTCGAAGCCCTCCAGCGGCCGACTTCCAAAAGCGGGCACGCCGCGATCGGCGGTTCGGCGATCGTGGAGATATTCGTAGGAAAGGTCGATGCGCGTATCGGCGCCGATCTCGACTCCAACCGTCGGGTTTATGCCGTAGCGCTCCAGCTCGACGTGGCGGCGGAAGCTCTCGCCATTCTCATAGACGCCGTTGACGCGCACCCCCACCGCATTGCCGAGCGGCTGGTCGACATCGCCGGTGAGGCGATAGCCGCCCTCGCTGTCGCCGGAGACCGCGAACTCGCGATAGGGCTCGAGGCTGGCGCGCTTGGTGACGCGGTTGACGACGCCGCCGCCCCCACCGCGGCCGAAGATCATCGCATTGGGCCCGCGCAGCACCTCGATCCGGTCGGCATTGTAGAGGTCGCGGAAATATTGGGCGTCGTCGCGGATGCCGTCGACGAAGAAGTCGGCGGTCGTGTTGTTGCCGCGCAGCGTGATCTGGTCGCGGTTGCTTTCGCCGGTGCCGGCCATCGCGCCGGGGACATAAGTCAGGATGTCGGCGATCGAGCGCAGCGCCTGGTCCTCGATCTGCGCCTCGGTCACGATCGAGAGCGACTGCGGGATGTCCTTGATGTCGGTATCGGTCCTGGTCGCGGTCCGGGTCTGCTCGACGCCATATTGGAGGCGCTGGCCGGTGACTACGATCTGGTCGGCCATCGCATAATCGGCTGGGCCGCCCTCCGCAGCGAAAGCGGGCGTGGCGAGGGCGCAAGCGAGCGCTGCGATGGAAACCGGACGAATGGACATGAAGACCCCTTGAGACTGCGCGTTCTGCGTGAGGCGGGGTCTAGAGCTATTGCGACTTATTCTCAATAGCAATGTTGCGGGCCCGCAATTTGGTCTGCAAGCGTCTGAATAGGCACGGGAAGAATCGCGGACCAGCGCGAGTGGTTCAACGCAGAATTGTGAGAATCGCCTATTCGGCGGCGAGCAACCGCTCCGCGCCGCCAAGGTCGACGCTGACCAGCCGGCTGATCCCGCGCTCGACCATCGTGACTCCGAACAGGCGGTGCATCCGGCTCATCGTCACTGCATTGTGCGTCACGATCAGATAGCGCGTGTCGGTCTCGGCGGTCATGCGGTCGAGCAGGTCGCAGAAGCGCTCGATATTGGCGTCGTCGAGCGGCGCATCGACCTCGTCGAGCACGCAGATCGGCGCTGGATTGGTGAGGAACAGAGCGAAGATCAGCGCGACCGCGGTCAGCGCCTGCTCGCCGCCCGAAAGCAGCGTCAGCGCCGACAATTTCTTGCCCGGCGGCTGGGCCATGATCTCGAGGCCGGCCTCGAGCGGGTCGTCCGATTCGATCAGCTCGAGATGGGCCTGGCCGCCATTGAACAGGGTCGTGAACAGGCTGCGGAAATGGCGGTCGACCGCTTCGAAGGCAGCGAGCAGGCGGGCGCGGCCTTCGCGGTTCAAACTGCCGATCGACCCGCGCAGGCGATTGATCGCGAGGCCCAGTTCCTCGCGCTCGGCCTGGGAATTGGTGCGGCCCTCCTCGAGCTCCGCCAGTTCCTTCTCGGCGACGAGGTTGACCGGACCGATCCGCTCGCGGTCCTGGGTCAGCCGCTCCAGGTTCGCCGATTCCGCGCTCGCCTCGACGACGCTCTCCTCGTCGAAGTCCAGGCGCACCGGCAGCAAGGGCGGCGGGCACTCGAAGCGCTCGCCCGAAATGCGGCCCATCTCGATCCGCCGGCTTTCCTGATTCTCGTGGCGCGCCACCGCCCCGGCCCGGGCCTCGCGCGCGATCGACAAGGCTTCTCCGGCATCCGCGAGCCTCTTCTCGGTCGCGCGCAACGCCTCCTCGGCCGCGCGCTCATAGGC
>JAFAEZ010000179.1 GCA_023423775.1 Pseudomonadota bacterium | reverse complement strand
GGCCCCATGGATTGCGCGGTCCGCCGCCATCGCCGCCGGAGCCGCCGCTTCCGCCCGAACCGCCGCCCCAGGGGCCGCCGCGGTTCTCGTTCAACATGGCGCCGAGCCGCGCGCCCCACCCTAAAATCCTGTTCATCACGCCTTTATAGGTATGCCCCTCCGGGAAAAACAGTGCCATCGGCAGAGGAAGGTCCTATCCGCGGACGGATGAGCGAAAATAGTGATTCCATTCTGGCGGCGCTGGGACGCGTCCGCGATCCGCGCGGCGGCGACTTCCTCGCGCGCGTTTCGGCCCCGCGCCTGAAGGACAATATCGCCAGTCTGATCCTCGACGTTACCGGCTTCACCGCCGAGCAGCGCGCCGAGAGCGAGCGCGCGATCCGCGCCGCTTTGGTCGGCGTGCCCGGGGTGTCGGACGTCCGCGTGGCGATGACCGCCGACAAGGTCGAGCGCGTGCTGATCGCGATCGGCAGCGGCAAGGGCGGCGTCGGCAAATCGACTTTGTCGGCCAACCTCGCCGTCGCGCTCGCCCGCATGGGCCGCAAGGTCGGCCTGGTCGATGCCGACATATACGGCCCGTCGCAGCCGCGCATCATGGGCAATCACGAGCGGCCCGAGCTTGCCGACAAGCAGATCGTGCCGGTCGAAGCCCATGGCGTGCGGATGCTGTCGATCGGGCAGCTTGTGGAGGCGGGCACCGCTTTGGCCTGGCGCGGGCCGATGATCGCAAGCGCGCTCGGCCAGCTGATGGATGGCGACTGGGGCGACACCGAGATGATGATCATCGACCTGCCGCCGGGCACGGGCGACATCCAGCTCTCGCTCATCCAGAAGTACAAGCCGGCCGGCGCGGTCGTCGTCTCGACTCCGCAGGATCTGGCACTGATCGACGCCACCCGCGCGATCGACCTGTTCCGCAAGATGCACGTGCCCGTGCTGGGCCTCGTCGAGAATATGGCGGGCTATGCCTGCCCGCATTGCGGCGAGATTTCCGATCCGTTCGGCGCCGGCGGCCCCGAGGCGGCCGCCAAGGTGATGGCGATCCCGTTCCTGGGCCGGGTGCCGCTGACGCTGGACATCCGCCGCTCGTCCGACGAGGGCCGCCCCCCCGCCGCCGGCGAAAGCGCCGAAGCCGAGACGTTCCGGGCGATCGCGGCGAGATTGCTGGAAGAAGTGAACCGCAAGCCGGCCTGAGCATTGTTCGGTCAACAGGCGAAGGCCTTGAAGGAGACATCATGCCTCTCACCCGCGACCAGGACATTGCCGACCTGCTGAGCCATACCCGCACGATCGCGATGATCGGCGCTTCGGACCGGCCCGACCGGCCGAGCTATGGCGTGATGAAGTTCCTCCAGCAGCACGGCTATCGCGTGCTGCCGGTCAACCCGCAGATCACCGGCGAGCATGTCCACGGCGAATATGTCTGGCGCGAGCTCAGCCAGATCGGCGAGCCGATCGACCTGGTCGACATCTTCCGCCGCCCGCAGGCCGCCGGCGAGGCGGTCGACGAAGCCATCGCCGCCGGGGCCAAGGCGGTGTGGATGCAGATCGGTGTGATCAACGAGGAAGCGGCGGCGCGCGCCGAGGCCGCGGGCCTCAAGGTCGTGATGGACCGCTGCCCGAAGATCGAGATCCCGCGGCTCGGCGTCGCCCCGGTCGGCGGCTTTTAGACGATCGCCAGCGCCCGTTCGCGCAGCCGCTCGACCGCGGCCGCGTGGATCCCGGGCGCTGCGACCAGCACGCCGAACGCCTCGCCGCTCACCGTATTGAAGGTAAAGGGCTGGCCGAGCGCGCCGCTGACCGTCGCGCCGGCTTCGGCGGCGATCAGCGCTGCCGCGGCGATGTCCCACTCATATCCCCAGCGCAAGGTCGCGACGACGTCGGCCTCGCCCGCCGCAACCATCGCGATGCGCAGAGCGATCGAATTGGGCTTCTCGACCGCGACCAGATCGGCGTCGACCGGCCGCAGCTGGTCGGCCGGCACGCGCGCGCCGACGAACTCGGTGCGGTTGCTCGCCTGCAGCGCCACGCCGTTGCGCCACGCCCCTTTGCCGCGCGCGGCGGTCCAATGCTCGCCCCGTTGCGGCGCGTCGAGCACGCCGATGACCGGCACCCGGTCCTCGACCAGCGCCACCGACACGCACCAGCCGGGCCGCCGGCGCAGATAATCGCGCGTGCCATCGATCGGATCGACCACCCATGCGCGGCGGCGCTCGTAGCGGTCGGAGGCGTCGAGCGTCTCTTCCGAGAGCCAGCCGGCCTCCGGGTCAAGCGCGGTCAGGCGTTCGCGCAGGAAGGCGTCGACCTCGAGATCGATGTCGCAGACCGGGTGGCCGGGGACCTTCTCCCACTGCTGATAAGGCGTTCCGCAGCGCTTGTCCGCGATGCGCCCCGCCTCGCGGACGATTTCTGATACTTTCTCAAGCACCGGCGACGGTCATTCCCTCGATCCTGAGGGTCGGAACATTGACCGCCCGGCGATGTTCCAGGTCGTTCGCCGGCACCAGTTCTCGGAACATCTCGATCAGATTGCCGGCGATCGTGATCTCGGCGACCGGTCCGGCGATCTGCCCATTCTCGATGAGGAAGCCGGTCGCGCCGCGGCTATAGTCGCCGGTCACGGGATTGACGCCCTGGCCGATCAGCTCGGTCACATAGACTCCGAGGCGGATGTCGGCGATCAGTTCCTCGACGGTGAGCGTGCCGGGCAGCATGTCGACATTGGTCGCGCTCGCGCCCGGGGTGCCGCCAATGCCGCGGGTGGCATGGCCGGTCGGTTCGCGGCCGAGCTGCCGCGCCGACGCGCTGTCGAGCAGCCAACCGGTCAGGCGGCCGCCATCGACGAGCTTGCTCGGGCCCGTCGCCACGCCTTCGCCGTCAAACGGCTTGGAGCGCAGGCCGCGCCGACGGTGCGGATCGTCGGTGATCGTCACGCCCGGGCCGAACACCGGCTTGCCTTCGTGATCGAGCAGGAAGCTGGTCTTGCGGGTGATCGCGGGACCGGTGATCGCGGCGAGCAAATGGCTGACGATGCTGGTGCCGACGCGCGGGTCATAGACGACCGGCATCGTCCCACTCGCCACCTTGCCCGGGTTGAGCCGCGCCACGGCGCGCTCGCCGGCCTTGCGGCCGATCGCTTCGGGACCATCGAGGTCCTCGAGCCAGCGGGCGCTGTGGGACGCGTAATCGCGCTGCATCGCTCCGCCTTCGCCGGCGATGACGCTCGCCGAGCCCGAATAGCCGCTGGTGCGGTAGCCGCGGCAGAAGCCGTGGCTGGTGGCGAGCGCGATCACCGAGCGGCCGGCCGTGACACCGGCGCCTTCGCTGTTGGTGATTCCGGGCACGGCGCGGGCCGCATCCTCGATCGCCAGCGCCATCGCCTTCAGTTCGGTCGGCAGCGGATCGCGGCCGTCGTCGCCCTCGACGTCGGCGCCGCCTTCGCGCAGCAGGCGGTCCTCCGGGGCGAGGCCGGAAAAATCGTCCTCGGGCGCCTCGCGCGCCATCGCCGCCGCGCGCTCGACGAGCGCCGCCAGCGCCTCGGACGAGAGATCGGACGAAGACACGCTCGCCGAGCGCCGCCCGACGAAGAATCGCAGCCCGATATCCTCGCCCTCGGAACGCTCGACATCCTCGAGCTCGCCGAGCCGGACCTGGACCCCGGTCGACCCGTCGCCGACATAGAGGACATCGGCGGCGTCGGCTCCGGCCTTGCGGGCGGCTTCGATCAGGGCGGCGGCGCGCGCCTCGGCTTCTTGTACGCTGAGCATGGAGGGGCGCTTAAGCCCGCAGCCCGCAAATGCAAAGCCTTAGGCGGTGGTCCCCACGACCAGGTAGGCCAGGAACATCAGCATTCCGGCGAACCGGTTCGACCGGAATTTGGCGAGCGCGTCGTCATTGTCGCCGATCCTCAGCGTCGCCACCTGCCACAGCAGGTGCAGCGTCATCGGCACCAGCGCCGCCAGCGCGAGCAGGTCCGGCCGCACCTGCCAGATCGCCGCCGACCACAGGGCCAAGGCGATCAGGTACAGGATCGCAACCCCGCCGCGGACATGGTCCCCCATCGCCCGCGCCGAGGATTTCACGCCGACCAGGGCGTCGTCCTCCTTGTCCTGCAGCGCATAGATCGTGTCGTAGCCGATCACCCAGAACACGCCGCCTGCCCACAGCAGCAGAGCCGGCAGATCCACGGTGCCGCGCACCGCCGGCCAGCCGACCAAGGCGCCCCAGGAAAAGACCAGGCCGAGCCAGGCCTGCGGCCACCAGGTGATCCGCTTCATGAACGGATAGGCGGCCACGAGCAGGATGCTGCCGAGCGCGACCATCTGAGCGGTCCGCGAGAGCTGGAGGAGGACCAGCAGTCCGACCAGGCAGAGCGCGACCAGCCAGGCCAGCGCCGCCTTCAGCGACACGCGCCCGCTCGCCAGCGGGCGCAGCCGCGTGCGCTCGACCTGCCGGTCGAGGTTGCGGTCGACAATGTCGTTCCAGACGCATCCGGCGCTCCGCATCGCAAACGCGCCGAGCCCGAACCACAGGATCAGCGCCAGCCCGTCCGACCCCATCCCGGCCAGCGCCACGCTCCACGCGCACGGCCAGAAGAGCAGCCACGCCCCGATCGGGCGGTCGATCCGGGCCAGCGACGCGAACGGACGCCACGCTTTGGGCAAGGCGCCGATGAGCCCCCGCCGCTCGCTGTCGGGAACGATTTCCAGCTCGCTGTCGGTCATGCCCGCTCCATGCCGCTCGACACCCCGCGAAGCAAATGTTTAGGGAGGGGCATGCCCGCCACGCCCGCCTGGCCGCCGTCCAGCCTGCCCCGCCTCTATGTCGACCAGATGCTGTCGGACGGCCTGACCCTGACCCTCGACGGCTCTCAGGCCAATTATCTCGGCGCGGTGCTCCGTCTTGGTCCGGGCGCGCAGGTCAAATTGTTCGACGACCGCACCGGCGAATGGCTTGGCGAGATCGTCGACGCCGGCAAGAAGCGCGTGACGCTGCGCCTCGCTGCGCATCTTCGCGAGCGGGAGCCCGTGCCGGACCTCTGGCTGCTGTTCGCGCCGATCAAGCGCGGCCGCATCGACTGGATAGCCGAGAAAGCGTCCGAGCTCGGCGTCGCCCGGCTCGTGCCGGTGCTGACCCAGCGCACGATCGTCGACCGGGTCAACACCGAGCGCCTGCTCGCCCACGCGATCGAGGCCGCCGAGCAATGCGAGCGCACCGCCCTGCCGGAGATGGCCGAGCCGCAGAAGCTTGCCGCCCTGCTGCGCGATTGGCCCGCAGACCGCACCTTGCTCTTTGCCGACGAGCAAGGCGGCGTGCCGCTGAGCCAGGCAGCGACGACCGGGCCGGCCGCGATCCTGATCGGACCGGAGGGTGGTTTCACCGAGGAGGAGCGCGCCGCGATCCGCGCTTTGCCGCAGGCCAAGCCGGTCTCGCTCGGCCCTCGCATCCTGCGCGCCGACACCGCCGCCGTCGCTGCCATCTCCTTGTGGATGGCGGCCGCCGGCGACTGGGACCGGCACGCACACCGATAGCGTTCCGAAACGGACTGGCGGCGGTGCGGACTCACCGCTATGGGGCCGCGATGACGACGCGCACCGGAACCACCAAGGTCGATCCCGTGATCGAGAATCGCGAGGATCTGCTCGCCCCCTTCATCAAGGGCGAGAAGCCGCGCGAAGCCTGGCGGATCGGCACCGAGCACGAGAAATTCGTCTATCGCAAGGCCGACCACCGCGCGCCGAGCTATGACGAGCCCGGCGGTATCCGCGACCTGCTCGCCGAGCTGACGCAGTTCGGCTGGGAGCCGGTGACCGAGGGCGGCAACGTCATTGCGCTGGCTGGCCCCGACGGCAATGTCAGTCTCGAACCCGCCGGGCAGCTCGAACTGTCCGGCGCCCCGCTCGAACATCTCCACGAGACCTGCGCCGAAACCGGCCGCCACCTCGAGCAGGTGAAGGCGGTCGGCGACAAATTGGGCATCGGCTTCCTCGGCCTCGGCATGTGGGCGGACAAGACCCGCGCCGAGCTGCCGATCATGCCCAAGGGCCGCTACGCAATCATGCTGCGCCACATGCCGCGGGTCGGCAATCTCGGCCTCGACATGATGCTCCGCACCTGCACCATTCAGGTCAATCTCGACTATGCGTCGGAGGCGGACATGGCGCAGAAGTTCCGCGTCGGCCTCGCCCTCCAGCCGCTCGCCACGGCGCTCTTCGCCAATTCGCCCTTCACGGAGGGCAAGCCCAACGGCTTCCTTTCCTTCCGCAGCCATATCTGGTCCGACACCGACCCGCATCGCACCGGCATGCTGCCCTTCGTGTTCGAGGATGGCTTCGGCTACGACCGCTACATCGACTACATGCTCGATGTGCCGATGTACTTCGTCTACCGCGACGGCAAATATATCGACGCCGCCGGCCAGTCGTTCCGCGATTTCCTGCGCGGCGAACTGCCTGCGCTTCCCGGCGAGAAGCCGCGCCTCAGCGACTGGACCGACCATCTCTCGACCGCCTTTCCCGAAGTGCGGCTGAAGAGCTTTCTCGAGATGCGCGGCGCCGACGGCGGCCGCTGGAACCGGATCTGCGCCCTCCCAGCTTTGTGGGTGGGCCTGCTCTACGATCAGAATGCGCTCGACGCGGCCTGGGACGAGGTCAAGCAATGGACGCTCGAGCAGCGTCAGCAGCTGCGTGATTCCGTGCCCCGGCTTGGCCTCAAGGCCGTCACGCCCGCTGGCGAGAGCCTGCGCGATTTCGGCCAGCGCATCCTCGCCATCTCCGAGTCCGGTCTCAACGCTCGCGGCCGGTTCAACGCAGCCGGCGACAATGAGAGCGGCTTCCTCGATCCGCTGCGCGAGATCGTCGCCCGCGGCACCACTCCGGCCGAGGTCCTGCTGGAGCGCTACCATGGCGAATGGAACGGCGACGTCAGCCGCATCTATGACGAGATGAGCTTCTAAGACGAGGGAGATCGCCCGTGTCAGACGCTGAGCTTCGCACCCTCTACCCGCCGATCGAACCCTATCAGTCCGGCCATCTCGACGTCGGCGACGGCCATCGGGTCTATTGGGAATTGTGCGGGAATCCGGACGGCAAGCCGGCCGTCTTCCTGCACGGCGGCCCCGGCGCCGGCTGCTCGCCCGATCACCGCCGGCTGTTCGATCCCGCGCGCTACAAGATCCTGTTGTTCGACCAGCGCGGGTGCGGTCGCTCGCGGCCTCATGCCGAGCTCGAGGCGAACACGACCTGGGACCTGGTCTCCGACATGGAGCAATTGCGGGCCATGATCGGCGCGGACCAGTGGCTGGTCTTCGGCGGCTCCTGGGGCTCGACCCTCGCTCTCGCTTATGCGGAGACGCATCCCGAGCGGGCCAGCGCGCTCGTCGTGCGCGGCATCTTCACTTTGCGCCGCACCGAGCTCGCTTGGTATTATCAGAATGGCTGCTCCGCGCTCTTCCCCGATGCGTGGGAGGAATTCCTGGCCCCGATCCCGGAGGAGGAGCGCGGCGATCTCATCGCCGCCTATCGCAAGCGCCTCGTCGGCGACGACCGCGCCGAGCAGCTTCGCGCCGCCAAAGCGTGGAGCAAGTGGGAGGCGAGCACCATCTATCTGCATCCGCGCCCGGAAGTGGCCAGTGCCTATACGACCGACGATTTCGCCGTCGCCTTCGCCCGCATCGAGAATCATTATTTCATCCACGAAGGCTGGATGGACGAGGGCCAGCTGATCCGCGACGCGCACAAACTGCATTCGATCCCCGGCGTGATCGTCCAAGGTCGCTACGATGTCTGCACGCCGCCGCAGACGGCGTGGGACTTGCACAAAGCGTGGCCCGAGGCCGAACTGCACATCATCCCCGATGCCGGCCACGGCTTCGACGAGCCCGGCATCCTCGACCAGTTGCTCCGCGCCACCGACCGCTTCGCCGGCTGAACGACCACGCGCGGGGGGCGGCGGGCGCCCGATCCGCCCATTTCCCGCACGCTCGTCCCGCATCCGCAACATTTAGTCCGGTTCGCCCGCCGGCCGGGATTCCCGCCGGCGCCGTTCGGGTTAGCCTCTGGTCTCCAACAAGCGAATCGGTGGGGGAGCCGGTCGAGGAGACACAGATGGCGACGATCGGATCCGAAACGGGCATCCCCCGATTGCGAACAACGAATTGGAGCGGCGAGCCGGAGGTCCGTCCCGTGTCGGGGCAGGAACTCGCCCGCAGCATGACTTTGCTGCGGGCCAGCAACCTCAGCGTCGTCCGGCTCCAACTGGCCATGGAACGGCAGGACAAGCGCCAGGCTATGGAGGCGCTGGACGGGCTGGTCGCGCTCGATGGCGAAATTCGGGAACTGGTCGGTGCGATCCCGGCGGAGGCCGAGCCGCTGCGCGAGATGACGCGGCGGATCGACGACCAGCGCCGCGCGATCGCGTCCGAGAAGCTCGTCTTCGCCGCCGGGCGACGCGGCCCCGCTCTGGCGCCGCAAGGGGAGCTCACGGCGGAGCCCGCGCCGCTGGGAGGAGAGGCGGCCGCGCACGACGCGTACGAGCCGAACGGCCCACAGGAGGAGGAGACGGAGGCAGAGGTCTGGGAGGAGAGCAGAGGGCGGCGCGGTCCCGCCCTGATCCTTGCCCTGCTGTTCATGGTCGCCGCAATCGGAGCGGCCGCGCTCCATTTCGCCGGCACCGATAGTGGACTGCTGCCGGAACGGCTCCAGGCATGGATAGGAGTTCTCTGATGGCGACCGACTGCGACGGCCTGCTCCGCGCCCAGGCGCTGGAAGCCTATGAGGCGATCCCCTCGCTCGACGCGCATGGCGAGCTCACCCGCCTGATCCTCGCCGAAGTGGCGCTGCTCACCCGCAAATATCGCTGCGTGCGCCGCCACGACGTGCCCCATATCGCCGAGTTGAGCGGCCTGCTCGACGTCCTGTGGCAGGAAGTGCAGATGGCCGAGGCCGCGGGCCAGGCGCCGGGCGCAGCAACCCTGTAGGCGGCGGTCCTTCGGCGGACTAGCGCGCCAGCTCGCTGTCGTCGAAGAGGTCGCGATATTGCCGCGGCTGGGAGCGCAGATACTGGTCCGGCCCGCGCACGCGCGCGCCGAAATGCGCCGCGGCATGCCACGGCCAGCGCGGATTGTAGAGCATCGTCCGGGCGAGCGCGACGAGGTCGGCGTCGCCGGTGCCGACGATCGCCTCGGCCTGTTCGAACTCGGTAATGAGCCCGACCGCGACGACCGGCATCCGCACCGCCTGCTTCACGGCCCGCGCCAGCGGAACCTGGTAGCTCGGCCCGACGGGAGTGCGCTGCTCCGGCGTCAGTCCGCCGCTCGAAACATGGACGGCGTCGCAGCCGACCGTCTCGAGCCTGCGGGCGAACGCGATGGTCTGCTCGATATCCCAGCCGCCATCGGCCCAATCGGTCCCCGACAAGCGGTAGGTGACCGGCCGCTCCGCCGGGAAAGCCGAGCGCACCACATCGTAGATTTCGAGCGGGAACCGCATGCGGTTTTCGAGGCTGCCGCCGTAATCGTCGTCGCGCCGGTTCGACAATGGCGACAGGAATTGATGGAGCAGATAGCCATGCGCGCCGTGGATCTGGACGGCGTCGATGCCCAGCCGCCCCGCCCGCCGCGCCGCATCGGCGAAGCCGTCGCGCACCCGCGCCAGTCCTTCCGCGTCGAGCGCGAGCGGCGGATTCTCGCCTTCCTCATAGGGCAGCGGAGATGGCGCGACCGTCTGCCAGCCGCGTTCCTGGTCCGGCGGGATCTGCGCACCGCCACGCCACGGCACTTCGGTCGAGGCCTTGCGGCCGGCATGGGCGAGCTGGATGGCGATCGGCATGTCCGACCAGCGCCGCACGCTCTCGATGACGCGGCCCAGCGCTTCCTCGGTCGCATCATCCCACAGGCCGACATCGTCGGGCGAGATTCGCCCCTCGGGCACCACCGCGGTCGCCTCGATCGTCAGCAGCGCCGCGCCGGACAAGGCGAGCTGGCCGAGATGGATCACATGCCAGTCGGTCGCCTTCCCGTCCTCGGCCGAATATTGGCACATCGGCGCGATCACGATGCGGTTGCGGAGCGTCAGCCCGCCGACCTGCAGCGGCGTGAACAGGACGGCGTCGCTCATGGAAAATCTCCAACGCGGGCATAGCCCCGCTCGCGGCAGTCAACGTGGCACGCCGCAGGGAGTGCCGCCGCCGTGAAATTATTCGGCCGCGACGGGCTCCGCCGGCTTGCTGCGCAGCCAGCGCAGGGCACGGGCGAGCGGGCCATGCTGCTCGATCCACGCGGCATAAGCCCGATAGGCAGGATCGGCCGAAAGGTGGCGCTCCTCGGTGCGCGCGCGCCAGTAATAGACGCCGCTCACGATCGCCAGGATCGCCGTGTTGCGCACCATCTCGACGACGCTGCCCGACACCGACAGGAAAGGCAGGGTCGCCAGCCACCAGAACAGGTTCTTCGCGAGATAGGCGGGGTGCTTGGTCCAGGCGTAGGGCCCGTGGGTGAGGATGCCGCGATGGGTGAGGTTGGAGAAGCGCAGCCCGAACGCCACCGTTGCCCAGGCGTAGATCGCGGTCAGCAGGACGAGCAGCAGGCCAGTGACAGCCATCGCCAGCGGATAGGCTTCGAGCCAATAGGTCCAGTCGCCAGTGCCGGGATGATAATCGAGCGGGCCTCCGGCATTCATCAGGATGAAGGGCGGGTAGCAGATCAAAGCCGCCGCCCAGCCGGCGGCATAAGGATTGGCCGAACGGATATGGGCGTCGAGCGGCTTCAACGTCAGCATGTAGCCGACCGTCGCGAAGCTGACGTCGATCATGAACAGGACCGCGATCAGCCAGCGGGCGAGGCTGACCGGGTCGGCGGCAATATCCGCCCCCGCGGGCCGGATCGTGTCGGCCCAATTGCCCGGCAGGATGGAGATCATGAAGGCGAGGAAGAAGCCCTTCACCGCCCATGACCTGAGATAATCCCACAGCATCTCACGATCCGCGGGCAGACCCTTGCCGGCGATCATCCGCCCGAGCTGCCACGCGCCGTCGCGCGGCTCCTTCAGCCGGCGGTCGAGCCACAGCACATAGGGCACGGACACGACCAGCAGCGGCACCGCGCCGACCCCGAGCACGTTCATCGCGAACAGATAATTGCCGTCCCAATACCAGCGCGCGATGCAATAAAGGCAGGCGATGCCGGCCCAGGTTGCCCATAGGCCGACGATCTTGGCGAGGCTGATGTCGAAGTTCTCGGCGAGCGGCCGCGGCGGTGAGGCCCAGTCGATGCCGGTGCTCGGATTGCGGTGAACCTTGTCGACCAGCAGTGACCAGGCGATCATCGGCACGCCGCAGGCGAGCAGCCCGCACAAGGCGGCGAGCGGCCCCTCCATGCCCCAGGCGCGCCCGACCAGCATCCAGGCGAGTAGCCCGGCCAGCCCGACCCAGCCGACGCCGGCGCTGACCGCCGAATGCGGCCTGCCGACCGCCGTCACCTTCCCGCTATCGTCCATCGTCTCTGCCTAGCGCAAACAGGTAAGCAAGCGGTGAAGAGGCGCCGCGCCGTGCCGGATCCGTAACTCTGCCGGGCGGCATCGTAAGCGCTTCTTAAACCTCTTGGTCTCTAGATTCCGGATCAATGACGTGACCGGACCGCGAGCGGACGGCGGGAGATTTTGGGTGCGAATGGAAAACGCCTTCGAAGAGACGATCTTCTCTTTTTCGAGCGAGGCGCCGCAGCCGACCGAGAGGCGCCGCGACAGCCGCCACATGACGATCCTGCGCGTCGGCACCCTGCTCGTCGACGGCCGCCGCGAACTCTGCCTGATCCGCAACATCTCGGCCGGCGGCCTGATGGCGCATGCTTATTCGACCTTCACCATCGGCCAGCGCGTTGCGGTCGAGCTCAAGACCAACCAGCAAACCCAGGGCGCGATCAGCTGGATCAGCGGCCAGAATATCGGCATCGCGTTCGACGAGCAGATCGACGTCGAGGAGATGCTGGCCAGCCAGTCCGTGCTCGACAATGGCTGGCGCCCGCGCCTGCCCCGCGTCGAGGTCGACCGGATGGGCACGCTCCGCGTCGGCGCGATCACCCATGTCGTTAACACCCGCGACATCTCGCAGGGCGGGGTGAAGCTCGAGCTCGATGCTGTGCTCGAGGCAGGCGACGAGGTTGTGATCACCCTCGAGAAATTGCGGCCGATCCCGGCGGTCGTGCGCTGGTGCCATGGCGGGGCCTGCGGGGTCGCCTTCAACCAGGTCGTCCCCTTCCGCGAACTGATGGACTGGCTGCGCGGCTGAAAAGCCGGGCTTGCCGAGCCCGCCGGCCTGCGCCATATGCGACCGCACGAGCGGGTATAGCTCAATGGTAGAGCACTAGCCTTCCAAGCTTGTGATACGGGTTCGATCCCCGTTACCCGCTCCAATCTTCTCCTCTCGATACCGTGGCCTTCGACCGGCGCTGGATCGGCGCGTCTTGCGCCGTAGCCAGCTGTCGTTTTGACTTGCGCTATTGAGAATGACTTGCAATAGCCTCGGCCAAATCAGACCAAGGGGCTAATTGTAATGGCAGTGCGCGCGACTCGGACGACTCTTCTTGCCTGCGCCGCACTGCTATCCGCACCGGCCTTTGCACAAACGGAAACGCCCGAAAGCGACGAAACGATCGTCGTCACGGCCGCCCGCACCGTGCTGCCCGCCAGCGCGCTTCCGCTCACGATCGACGTGATCGACGCTCGCGCGCTTGCCGAGCAAGTCTCGATCAGCGGCTCGGTGGTCGACGCGGTCTCCACCCTCTCGCCTTCCTTCTCGCCGACCCGCCAGAAACTGTCCGGCGCCGGCGAGACGTTGCGCGGCCGATCGCCGCTTTTCGCGATCAACGGCATTCCGCAGTCGACCCCGATCCGGGACGGGTCGCGCGACGGCTACACGATCGATCCCTTCTTCATCGACCGCGTCGAATTGATTTACGGCTCGAACGCGCTGCAGGGCATCGGCGCGACCGGCGGCGTGGTGAACCAGGTCACCGTCGGCCCGCCGCGCGTCGACGGAATCAGCGGCCGCGCCCTGCTTCAGGGCAGCGCCGACACCGGCTTCTCCGACGATGGCTTCGGCGGCAAGGCCGCAGCCCTCGTTGGCTACCGGGCGGGCGCGTTCGACGCCACGGTGGGCGCTGCTTACGAGGCGCGCGGCGCCTTTTACGACGGCGGTGGCCGCCGCATCGGCGTCGATGGCACCCAGGGCGAGATCCAGGATTCGAAGAGCTGGTCCGTTTTCGGCCGGTTCGGCTATGCGATCGGCGACAGCGCCCGGCTCGATCTGATTGCCAACCGTTTCGAATTGAAGGGCGACGGCGACTATGTCGTCGTCAACGGCAACCGCCTTACCGGCCTGCCCACGACCAGCCGCCGGGGCGAAGCGCCCGGCATCCCGCCCGCCAACCGGGTCGAGACTCTGGCCTTGTCGCTCATCGACGACGATCTCGGCGGTGGCGCGCTCACCAGCCAGATCTTCTTCAACCGCTCGCGTGACACGTTTGGCGGCAGCACCGCGGGCACCTTCCAGGATCCGGCGATCGCGCCAATCGGCACCCTGTTCGACCAGTCGTCGAACCGTTCGCGCAAATATGGCGGCAAGATCGCATACGAGCGCGCGGTCCCCGGCCTCGAAGGCCTGACCGGGACGCTCGGCTTCGACGCCCTGTTCGACCGCACCGAGCAGAGCCTGGTCCTGACCGACCGGGTCTGGGTGCCGCCGACCGACTTCCGCAGCCTCGCGCCCTTCGCCCAGCTCAATCTCGGCCTGCTCGACAACAAGCTGCGGCTCGCCGGCGGCGCGCGCTGGGAGAATGTCGAGCTGAAGGTCGACGATTTCACCACCCTTGCCTCGTCCGGATCGACCTTCGTCAGCGGCGGCAATCCGTCCTTCCAGGACGTACTGCTCAACGGCGGCGTGATCGTCGAGCCGATGGCCGGGATGCGCCTCTACGGCTCCTATGCCGAGGGCTATACCGTGCCCGACGTCGGCCGCATCCTGCGCGCGGTCAGCACTCCGGGCACTGACGTCGACGATTTCCTCGACATCAGCCCGGTCGTGTCGAACAACCGCGAGCTCGGCGTCGAGCTGAAGCGCGGCCCGGTTGACGCGTCGGTCGCCTATTTCTGGTCGTCGAGCAAATTGGGCCAGTTCCTGGTCAACAATGGCGGCATCTTCGACGTCCAGCGCCAGCGCATCGAGATCGAAGGGATCGAGATCAACCTCACGGCGCAGACGCCGGTGCCGGGGCTCGCCGTCTCGGTCGGCTATTCGCACCTCCAGGGCCAGACCGACAGCGACGACGACGGTGTCGTCGATCTCGACCTCGACGGCGCCAACATCTCGCCGGACCGGCTCAACCTCGCCGCCATCTATCGGAGCGGCCCGCTGAGCGCGCGCCTGCAGGGCCAGTTCCATCTGTCACGGCGCTTCGACGGCGGCGACCCGCGCAACGATTTCGGAGGCTATGCGCTGGCCGACGCATCGGTGCGCTACGAGACCGGTCTCGGGGCGCTGGCGCTGAGCGTCCAGAACCTCTTCGACACATACTATATCAGCTACAACAGCGACACGACCAACCCGACCGACAACAGCCGCTTCTTCGCCGGCCGCGGCCGCGTCTTCACTCTCGGCTGGGACTATCGCTTCTGATGCGCCTGGTCGACCTCGTGCACCGCTGGACCGGCGGCCTGATCGGGCTGATGCTGGCGGTGCTCGGCCTCACCGGCACGATCCTGCTCCACAAGGAAATGTGGCTGCGCTGGACGCTGCCCGGCGCCGCGGATGTCCAGCGTCAGGACGCGGCGACACTGGCGGCGGCGGCAGAGCGACTGCTTAGCGATCCCGACCGGCCGAACTCGATCCTGTTCGCGACCGAGGGCTTCGGGCTGCATCGCCTTTCCTATGGCGGCGACGCGGGCGGCTATGCCGACCAGGCGGGGCAAATCGTCACGCGTTGGAGCTCGATCTGGGAACGGCCCGAGGTCTGGCTGTTCGACATCCACCATCATCTGCTGATGGGCGAGACCGGCGACACGATCGGCGGCATTCTCGGCCTGATCGGCCTCGGCTTCGTGATCACCGGCGCAATCCTGTGGTGGCGCACCCGCAAGACGTTCGAGTTCCGGATACTGCCCAAGCGGCTGTCGCGTCCGGCGATCGTCCGCCACCATCGCGATCTCGGCATCGTCGCGGCGCCCCTGCTGGTCCTGTCGATGCTGACGGGCACGATGATGACGCTGCGCCCGGTCGCCGATTTCGTGCTCACGCCTTTCTCGTCGGCGGCGGAGATGAAGCGCGCGGCGACGCCTCCGGCCGTGCAAAGCAGGGCGATGGGCGAAATCGACTGGGACTCGGTGATCGGAGAAGTCCGCCGCCATTATCCCGACGGGGAGATCCGCACGATCGGCCTTCCGGCCAAGACCGGTGGCCCGATCACGATCCGCGTTCGCCAGCAGGCGGAATGGCTGCCCAACGGCCGCACCACCTTCTGGTTCGACCCGGCCGACGGCCGCCTGATCGAGCAGCGCGACGCCTTCGCGCTGCCGCGCGGCTCGCAAGTCTTCAATCTCGCTTATCCCGTCCACGCGGCCAAGGTCGGCGGACTCGCCTACCGCCTCGTCATGACCCTGTCGGGCCTCACCCTCGTCCTGCTCGGATCCCTGACTGTGTGGACCTTCTGGGGGAGCCGACGCACGCTCAAAGCTCGTGCGCCCAAGCCGCGCCCGGCCTGAAATAGTCTTGCAGTCCCTCGCTCGGCCTGCGTCGTTCAGAAGAGAAGGATGGCTCCCGTGAGCGCCGCGCCCAGCAGCAGGACGGCTCCGAGGAAGCGATAATCGACCTGGTTCACGCGCCGCTTGAAGTGAAAGCGGGTCGTATAGTCGAAATGGCGTTGCACCAGACGCGACAGAAACGAACTCATGCCCGAGGCATAATCCGAGGGGAGCGTGCGTCAAGCCCGTGTAACCCGAGGGCCAGCACACTGGCCCAGGACAGACCCCTTGGGGGCGGTCTTCTCGTCGTCGGGAGCATCCGCCCGGCGGATGGTGGACAGGGCTGGATTCGAACCAGCGTACGGGAAACCCGGGCAGATTTACAGTCTGCTGCCTTTAACCACTCGGCCACCTGTCCATCGGTGCCTGCTGCGAGGCGGCTCAATGGCGAATGGCCGCGCCGCTGTCAACGGAGGTCAGGCAATCCCGGCGACAAGGTGCGAAAAAGCCAGCCAGGGCGGGCTGTGCATGATCGCCACGCGCAGGATCTGGCTCGCCACCAGCGCCCCGCCGCCCCACAGCCAGACCGGGTGGACACGGCCGCGGCTGGCGAGGTCGTAGCCGATGCCGGCGGCGATCACCGCGTCGGCGCCGAGATAGAAGGACAGAGGCGCGGTCTCCACGACCCAGGCGAGCGGCAGCCGCCCGATCGCCGCCTCCAGGATTGCCGCGCTCGACAGCAGCATCAGCCTTTTGTGCGCGTCCGCATCATGGCGATGGCGGATGCCGAGCAGCACGATCAGCCCGAACGCCTGGATCGAGAAGAAGGTGATCGCATAGAAGGCATAAGGATCGCCGACGCCGCGATAGCCGACATGGATCGCCGCCACCGCCGCGAGATTGCCGAGCAGCCAGACGAGGAAGGCGAGCCCCGCCCCGGCCATCCCCATGCGGCGGTGCCAGCCGCGCCGGCTGGCGGCAATCAGGGCCGGCTGCACCGCACCGAGCAGAATCCAGCCCGAGAAGACGGCCGCGTGGAGATGGAGCAAGGGGGTGATCTCCGGCGTGCGCGCCGGGGCATCGAGCCAGTGGGCGAGGTAATAAGTGCGGGCGAAGCCGGCGAATACGACCAAAGCCACCAGCCCGCCCATGATCGGAAAGAACAGCCGGTCGCGGTTCTGCCGCGTCACCGTCTGCCCGGCCGTCCGCGCTGCTGTCGCCATCGCCGCTCCTGCTTCGTTAGCAGCTGAAACGCCGCAGGCCCGGCCGTGGTTCAGGGCGCGCTTGCCAGCGGCGTGCCGGGAGGCCATTGCGTGCCGATGCGACGCAAAGCCAGACAGGCCACCAAGGCCGAGAACCGCCCGCGCTTCTGGGGCCGCCACGCCGTCACCGCCGCGCTCGAAAATCCCGAGCGCCGCGTGACGCGCATTTGGGCGACGCACGACGTCGCCAGCCAGTTCGACCTCGACCCCTCGATCCCGATCACCTACGCCGACGTCGCCGACCTCGGCCGGCTGGTCCCGGGCGACGCGCCCCACCAGGGCATCGTCATCGAAGTCGAGAAGCTGCCCGACATCTGGCTCGGCGACCTGCTCGACCAGGCCGAAGACGGGCGCCCGCTGCTGGTGCTCGACCAAGTCACCGACCCGCACAATGTCGGCGCGATCCTGCGCTCCGCGGCGGCGTTCGATGCGCTTGGCATCGTTACCCAGGATCGCCACGCCCCGGCCGAATCGGGCGCGCTCGCCAAGGCCGCCAGCGGCGCGCTCGAGACCGTGCCCTGGATCCGGGTGGTCAACCTTGCCCGCGCGCTGGATGAGATCGCCGAAGCCGGCTTCTGGCGCGTCGGCCTCACCGGCGAGGCCGACATGACGCTCGCCGAGGCGATGGGGCCGGCCAAGATCGCGCTGGTGCTCGGCGCCGAGGGCGAAGGCATGCGCCAGAATACCGAGGCGCATTGCGACGCCCTCGCGCGGCTGCCGATCAGCGACCGGATCGAAAGCCTCAACGTTTCCAATGCGGCGGCGATTGCTCTCTATGCCGCAGTGACCGCGCGCGGCTGATGGGCATTTCCGCCGATGCGCTACGCACCTCGCTCGAGGAGCTGGCACGGCGCGAGGCGGCGATCGCCGCAGCGCTCGATCATAGCGGCTTTCCCGAACCGCGCATCAGCGAGCGCGGTTACATCACCTTGCTGCGGACGATCGTCGGCCAGCAGGTCAGCATCAAGGCGGCGGCGTCGATGTGGGCGAAGCTGCAGGCGGCGGTCGGCGAGCGCGTCGAGCCGGAGGCCGTGCTGGCCGCAAGCGACGAGACGCTGCGTGGCGCCGGCCTGTCGCGCCAGAAAATGTCCTACGCGCGCAGCCTTGCCGAAGAAGTGCTGTCGGGTCGGCTAGACCTCTACAATCTGCCCGAGGCGGACGAGGAGGCGATCGCCCAACTCGTCCAGGTCAAAGGCATCGGCCGCTGGTCGGCGGAAATCTATCTGCTGTTCGCGGAAGGCCGCGAGGATATCTGGCCGGCCGGCGATCTCGCTGTTCAGGTGGCGCTGGGACGCATCCTCGGCCTTCCAGAGAAACCGAGCGAGAAAATGACTCGCGAATTGGCCGAACCGTGGCGGCCGCATCGCAGCGCCTTGGCGATCCTCAGCTGGCACCATTACAAGACGCCGGTCATCTGAGCTGCGCGGGCAATAGAATGCCCCGGCCTCTCAAGGAAGCCGGGGCGAAACGGTTTAGGATGGCTCAGCCGATCAGGGGCTGACCGGCTCGTCTTCGTCATCGTCGTCGAGCAGGAGCCAAAGAACGACGCCCACGACGACCGCCGCAATGATCCAGACCTCGACGCCCCATTCGCCGTCCACCTGACTGCCTTCGACCGTCTCGCTCGCCGGGGCAAGCGGGACCGCTTCCGCACTGCTGGCCGCCACCGCACCAGTAGACGAAACCGCCAGTCCGATTGCGGCGACCGCCGTCATCAATTTTTTGAAGGTCACGCTAAGTCTCCCTTCTTTCTATTTATATACTGGCCATTTCGGCAGTTCGAAGACCCGCCGCGCGACTCGCAAAGACACTTCACGACGGAAAGTAGAAGGTCTCTCTCTTGGGCAGTGAAATCAAGCCAATATTAGGGGCTTCCGCTATCGGGCCGAAGGGGCCAAGTCGGCACCCTTCGGCCCTAGCTACCAGAAGGGAGTCGTGGTAGCTGCTTCCCCATATCACAAGCTGTTTTTCAAGACATCCGCATAGATTATGGCGATGCCTTACGGATCGGCGACTTCACCCGTCAGCGTCTTCCAGTCGGTGAATTGACTGGCATCATGAAACCGGCACGTGCGCCGCAAGCGAGCATCAAAAACTCTCGCCTCTTTGTACGAAACATAACCTATGTCAGCGGAACTGCCGCCAACTTGGGCGTATAATGCGGCAAGCCGTCGCGGCCTCGCTGCACGGTTAGGGCCGGCGGCTCGGTCCCCCCGGTCGCCGGCCCGCCTTGCGGACTATCCTTCAGCGCGCATCGACCAGCACGATCTCGGCATCGCCGATCGCGACGATCTCAACGCGCTCCTCGCCGGTGATAGCGACTCCGTCCCGCGCTTCGGCGCGAACGCCGTTCACTTCGATCGGACCCTTCGTCGCCACCAGATAGACGTGGCGGCTCGGATCGAGATCGAGTTGGGCCTTCTCGCCGGCTGCGAGCGTCGCGCCCATCACCCGCGCCGCGGCATTGATCTTGAGCGCGTCGGCATCTTCGGCAAAGCCGCTGGCAAGCGTAACGAAGCGGCCGGAACGATCGTCCTTCGGGAAGGGCTTCGCGCCCCAGCTCGGCTGCGCGCCCGGCTTGTCGGTCAGCACCCAGATCTGGAACAAGGTGGTGAGCTCGTCCTCCAGATTATATTCCGCGTGACGGACGCCGGTGCCGGCGCTCATCACCTGGACGTCGCCGGCGCCGGTGCGGCCCTGATTGCCCATCGAATCCTGGTGGGTGATCGCCCCTGAGCGGACATAGGTGATGATCTCCATGTCGCTGTGCGGATGCGGCGGGAAGCCGGACCTGGCGGCGATCTCGTCGTCATTCCAGACGCGGATCGCGCCCCAGCCCATCCGCGCCGGATCGTAATAATCGGCGAAGGAGAAGTGATGGTTGGCGTTGAGCCAGCCGTGATTGGCGTTGCCGAGGCTGGCGAAGGGACGAATGTCGATCATGTCGTTACTCCTTGGAAGATCTGACTCCTCGAAAGATGGAGGTCCGCCGGCGGAGGAAACCCGGCGGACCTCCTTGCGCCGCCCAGGGGGCACGGGCGACAGCAGGCTTAGTCCGTTAATTCCTGGCGTCAGGCGGCGAGCGCCGTCTCGCGCTCGGCGCAGACATTGAGCTCGGCGAGAGCCTTATCCACCGCCGCCTGCACCGCGTCGGGGCCGAAGCCGAGTTTCTCGGCGCGGACGAAGACGACGTCGGTAACGCCCATGAAGCCAAGCAGGGTCCGCAGATGCGGCTCCTGGCTGTCCATCGCCACCGCCGGGCCCTCGCTGTAGAGGCCGCCGCGGGTCTCGACGACGACCGCCTTCTTGACCGGGAGCAGCCCCTCGGGACCATTCTCGGTGTAGCGGAAGGTGACGCCGGCACGCAGGATATAGTCGAACCAGGTCTTGAGACCCGATGCGATGCCGAAATTGTACATCGGCGCGCCGATCACCAGCAGGTCGATCTCGCGAAGCTCGTCGACCAGTTCGTCCGACAGCGCCAGCGCGGCCTTCTCGGCCTCGGTGGTCGCGGTGGCGCGGATGCCGGCGACGGTCTCGGGCAGGAGATGGGGCACGGGATTGGCGCCGAGATCGCGGGTAACGATGCTCGTCCGCGGGTCGCGGGCCTTGAGTTCCTCGGCGAACGCTGCCGTCAGACGCTTGGAAACCGAAGCGTCGCCGGTGACGGCGCTGTTGAGAATAAGAGCCTTGGTCATGTCGAAAAATCCTCCATTCAAACTTGCTGATGGAGATTTAGGGGCCTATCGTCGTTGCCGAAAGATCACCCTCCTGCACCATGGTGTTGCACAATATGGAACGTTCGTCGGTCGATCTCGTCGATGTCCTGGCCTTCGTCCGGGTTGTCGAAACCGGCGCGTTCGCGCGCGCCGCCGAGCGCATGGACATTTCCAAGTCGATCCTCAGTCGCCGGGTCGCGCGGCTCGAAGCCCAGCTCGGCGCGCGCTTGCTGACCCGGTCGGCGCAGGGTGCGCAGCCGACCGACATCGGCGAAGCTTATTACGCGCGCGCGTCCAACGTGCTGGCCGAGCTGGAGGCGGCGCAGGAGGTGGTCGCCGACGCGGTGACCCAGATCGCCGGGCCGATCCGCATCACCGCTCCGCTCTCCTTCGGCAGCGAGCATCTCGCCTCGGCGCTGGCCGACTTTGCGCGCGAGAATCCCAGGGTCGACCTCGACGTCTCGCTCGACGACCGCACGGTCGATCTGGTCGGCGGCGGCTTCGACCTCGCGGTCCGGATCGGCAACCTTCCCGACTCCTCATTGGTGGCGCGGAAGATCGCGCCGGTTCGTGCGCTGGCCTTGGCGAGCCCGGACTATCTTGCGGCCCGTGGCCGGCCGCAAAAGCCGCGCGACCTCGTCGACCACGACCTCCTCTTCTACGCGAACATTCCCGCCTACGAGCAGTGGCGCTTCAAGGTCGGCGACCGCTGGGAGCATGTCCGCGGCAAGGCCCGCTTCCGCGCCGACAATGGCGAGATGCTGCGCGAGGCCGCCTGCGCCGGGCTCGGCATCGTCATCCTGCCGAGCTTCATCGCCGCGCCCGCCATCGAGAGCGGCAAGCTCGAGGCGATCCTGCTCGACTACAAGCTCGAGGAAGCCGGCCTTCACGTCGTCATGCCACCGGGCCGCGCCGCCACTGCCCGCGTGCGCGCTCTGATCGACTTCCTCGCCAAGAGGTTCGGCCCCGAGCCGAGTTGGGACCCCTGCTGGATGGCGGGCCAGCCGCGCTGATACCGTTTTAGCCGCATAATACGGAACCTCTGGACCGCGCCCAAGCAGCCGTTACAAGATCGGGCAAAATCAAAGAGAGGAACGCCCGTGAAGACCCTGCGCCTTGCCCTGCTGCTCGCCGCCGCCTTCGTCCCTGCCGCCGCTCCGGCCCAACAGGCCGCTCCCGCCGCGGCGCCTGCCCAGAAAAGCGAGGACGCCCGCTTCCTCGCTTTTCTGGACGCGGCATTCGACGAGACCGTGGCGCGTAGCCCCGAGACGCAGACCGCGCTCGGCCTCAAGACCAATTACGGCAAGCTCGACGATTATACCGATGCCGGCGCCGCCGCCGACCAGGCCTTGGCCGAGGCGCAGCTCAAGCGCATGAAGAGTGAATTCCAGCTCGACCGGCTGAGCCCGGCGTCACAGGTCTCCTACCGTCTGTTCGAATATAACGTGGAGCAGGGCCGGATCGCGCAGGAGTGGCGGCGCAACAATTATGTCGTCACCAACAATTTCAGCATCGTCGGGTCGGTCCCCACCTTCCTGATGAACCAGCACCGCGTCGACAGCGTCGCCGACGCGCAGGCCTATATCGCCCGTATCCGCGAGACCGAGCGCGTGCTCAAAGAGGTCACCGCCCGCTTCCGTGCCGCCGCCGAGCGCGGCGTCGTGCCGCCGAAATTCGTGTTCGCGCCCGTCCGCGCCGACGCGCAGAACGTGATGGCCGGCACCAGCCTGCTCGCCGATTTCAAGACCAAGGTCGAGAAGCTCGACGCGCCCGCCGCGACCAAGGCTAAATTGCTCGCCGACGCCCAGGCCGCGATCGCCGGCCCCTACCAGAACGGCTACAAGACGATCCTCGCGGCGCTCGACGCGATCGAGCCCAAGGCCGCCGGCAACCAGGGCGTGTGGAGCCTGCCTGAGGGCGATGCCTATTACAGCGCCATGCTCGGCCTGCAGACGACCACGCCGCTGACCGGGGAGCAGATCCACGCCATCGGTCTCGCCGAGGTCGACCGCATCCACAAGGAGATGCAGGCGATCATGGACAAGATCGGCTACAAGGGCACGCTCCAGCAATTCTTCGCCGAGCTGAAGACCAACCCGAAATACCAATATTCGAACGACCCCGCCGGCCGCGCCGCCTATCTCAAGGATGCCAGCGCCTTCGTCGACCAGGTCATGGCGGTCTCGGGCAAATATTTCCGTCAGCTTCCCAAGGCGAAGCTCGAGGTGCGCGCGGTCGAGGAGTGGCGCCAGGCGACCGCGCCGATCGCCTTCTACAACGCGCCGGCCCCGGACGGCTCGCGCCCCGGCATCTATTACGTCAACCTCTCCGACATGCGGCAGGTGCTGAAGCCCCAGATCGAGGGCATCTCCTACCATGAGGGCGCGCCCGGCCATCATTTCCAGATCGCGCTCGCGCAGGAGTTGGCCGGCCTGCCCAAGTTCCGCCGCTTTGGCAATTACGGCGCTTATGCCGAGGGCTGGGGCCTCTATGCCGAGCGCCTCGGCAAGGAGATGGGCTTCTATCAGGAGCCGATCTCGGACTTCGGCCGCTTGTCGACGGAATTGTGGCGCGCCGTCCGCCTCGTCCTCGACAGCGGCATGCACGCCAAGAAATGGACCCGCGAGCAAGCGATCGAATATTTCAAGCAGAATTCGCTGCTCTCCGACCGCGACGTCGTGAAGGAGGTCGAGCGCTTCCTGGTCTGGCCGGGCCAGGCGACCAGCTACAAGGTCGGCCAGTTGAAGATCCTCGAGCTGCGCGCGAAGGCGCAGCGCGAGCTCGGCTCGCGGTTCGATCTCAAGGATTTCCACGACGTCGTGCTCGGCATGGGCCCGATGCCGCTCGCCGTGCTCGAGCAGCAGGTCGACGCCTACATCGCCGCAAAGAAAGGCTGACCCCAATGACGCTTCGTTTCGCAGCCTTGCTCCTCGCCACCAGCGCCCTCGCCGCCTGCACCGCGCCCCAGATGGGATCGGCCCCGGCCGCGGCGGCCGCCGCCGCTCCTGCGACCGATCCGGCGGCCGAGGATGCGCGCCTCCTCGCCTTCGTCGACCGCGCGTTCGACGAGGCGGTGGCGCTCAGTCCCGAAGGCCTGACCGGGCTCGGCATCAAGCAGGATTACGACAAGCTCGACGATTATACCGACGCCGGCGCAGCCGAGGAGGTTGCGCTGGCGCAACGCCAGCTCGCCGACATGAAGGCGCAGTTCGCTTATGACGCGCTGTCGCCGGCAGGCCAGCTCACCTACCGCCTGTTCGAGGACAGTGTCGAACGCCAGCGCCGCCAGAATGAATGGCGCTCGCACCGCTTCCCGATCTCGACCAACGGCAGCCCGGCCGGGCAGATCCCGGTCTTCCTGATCAACCAGCACCGCGTCGACAGCGTCGCCGACGCCGAGGCCTATGTCGCGCGCCTGCGCGAGGTCGAGCGCGTGATGGGCGAGGTCGCCGCCCGCGTCCGGGCCCAGGCCGACCGCGGCATCGTGCCGCCCAAATTCGTCTTCGCGCCGGTCCGCGCCGATGCGGGCAAGGTCATCACCGGCGCGCCGTTCGGCCCCGGCGCCGACAGCATCGTCTTCGCCGACTTCAAGAAGAAGGTGGAGAAGCTCGACGCGCCCGCCGAAACCAAGGCCAAGCTCATAGCCGACGCCAGCGCCGCCTTGGCCGGGCCGTTCCAGCGCGGCTACCGGACGATGTTCGCCGCCCTGGACGCGATCGAGCCCAAGGCGAAGGGCAATGACGGTGCCTGGAGCCTGCCCAACGGCGCCGAATATTATGCCAATCAGCTGCGCTTCTCGACCACCACCGATCTCTCGGCGGACCAGATCCACCAGATCGGCCTCGACGAGGTGAAGCGCATCCATGGCGAGATGGAGAAGATCAAGGCGCGCGTCGGCTTCAAGGGCACGCTCCAGCAATTCTTCGCCCACATCAAGGACGGCCCGCAGTTCAAATATCCGAACACCGAGGCCGGCCGCGAACAATATCTGAAGGACGCCAACGGCTTCATCGCCCAGGTGATGGCGATCGCGCCGCGCTACTTCCACACTTTGCCCAAAGCGCCGCTCGAGGTGCGCGCGGTCGAGAAGTGGCGGGAGAACACCGCCTCGGTCGCCTTCTACAACCAGCCGACGCCGGACGGTTCGCGGCCCGGCATCTATTACGTCAACCTCAGCGACATGAACCAGGTGCTGAAGCCCCAGATCGAGGGCATCAGCTACCATGAGGGCGCGCCGGGCCACCATTTCCAGATCGCCCGCTCGATCGAGCTGCAGGGCGTGCCCAAGTTCCGCCGCTTCGGCTTCTACGGCGCCTATATCGAGGGCTGGGGCCTTTATGCCGAGCGCCTCGGCAAGGAGATGGGCTTCTACCAGGATCCCTATTCGGAATTCGGCCATCTCAGCCTGGAACTGTGGCGCGCCGTCCGGCTCGTCACCGACACCGGCCTCCACGCCAAGCGCTGGAGCCGAGAGCAGGCGATCGCCTATTTCCGCGAGAATTCGCTGCTCTCCGAGCGCGACATCGTCAAGGAAGTCGAGCGCTACATCAACAATCCGGGCCAGGCGACCAGCTACAAGATCGGCCAGATCAAGATCCTGGAGCTGCGCAAGAAGGCACAAGCCGCGCTCGGCGACCGCTTCGACATTCGCGACTTCCACGAAGCGGTGCTCGCCAACGGCGCGCTTCCGCTTGACGTGCTCGAGCAGCAGGTCGATGCCTATATCGCGAAACGAAGCTGACAGGAGGACATCATGGCCAAGGGTCAGATGAAAAAGAGCAAGGAAGCCCGCAAGCCCAAGAAGGAGGTCCCGAAGACGATCGCGGCCAAGCCTTCGACCAAGGGCACCGTGCGCAGCGACAGCTGATGGCCGAGCATTTCGTCCGGCACCGCCAGCCGTGGAAGAGCGAGGAAGTCGCCAAGCTCCACACGCTGGCGGGCAAGGGCATGGGCCTGAAGGCGATCGCCAAGGCGCTGACCCGCAGCGAGGAATCGGTGCAGGACCGCGCCAAGGCCGACGGCATCAAGATCGCCAAGCTGCGCTGATAGCCGGCTCTGCCACCTTGGCATCGGCGCCTGCGCTGGCTAAGCGGGCGCCAAACCCAGCCTGAAAGCGCAAGATTCATGACCGACACGCCTCCCGACCGCCTCTCGCTCAATCCGCGCAGCCCGCATTTCAACGCCGACCTGCTGCGCCGTGGCGTCGGCATCCGCTTCAAGGGCGTCGAGAAGACCAACGTCGAGGAATATTGCGTCAGCGAAGGCTGGATCCGCGTCGCCGCCGGCCGCAGCCTCGATCGCCACGGCCAGCCGATGACGATCAAGCTGTCAGGCCCGGTCGAGCCCTATTTCCAGGACACAGCCGACGAAGCTAAGCCAGAGCAGGAATAGTCCGCTCCGACGGAACGGCCGCCGCGGCGCGATCCATGTCGATCGCGTCCCTGAACGCGCCGCCGATGCGGCCGCCGAGCGCCCAGCGGATCGTCGCCTCGCGCGTGCCGATGCCGGGCAGGATCAGTTCAACCATGCTGCCGATCGCCACGAAATGGTGGCATTCGGCCATGAACCCTTCGGCCGAAAGATTGCGCAGGGTCGCGGCCCGCACCGCGCCGTCGGCGAGCCGCAGGCTGGCCTCGATAGAGACAGCCCGGCGCGCCGGACGCGGCTTGTACTTCGCAGGACTGACCAGCGACTGTTCCATGATTTCCCCGGAAGTAATCAGGCCCAGTAAGCGGCCCGTTTCCTAACAAATCCTAAACAAATCGGACCGATCCGGCGGCACCGGGAATCGGGCATTGAAATCGCGCCGCTAATTTTTTTGAGCGCCTGAAGCCGCGCGGAGCCCCGCTCACCGTGTGGGGGCCCTGACGCCCGCCGCGAGGAACCAAGTCTGACATCGGCAGGTTGGAACAGCGGCAGCTGGCCTTGAGCCGGCGGGCACCGTGCGTCGTCTCCAGCGCGAAGGAAAAGCCCATGGCCGGTCCTAAACCGCGGCGCCAACCGAGATCCTGGATTCTTCAGGCCTTCGCAATCTTTCTCGCGCTGATCGGTCTCGTCCTGTTCGGCGGAGGCCTGTGGCTCGCCCTGCTCGGCGGGTCGCTTTACTATCTGCTCGCAGGCGCGGGCCTCGTCGTCAGCGGTGCACTCCTCTTCCGCGGCCACGTCCTCGGCGCCTGGTTCTATGTCGGCATCTTCCTGCTGACGCTGGTCTGGGCCGTGTGGGAGGTGGGCCTCGACGGCTGGGGCCTCGTCCCGCGAGTGATCGGCCCGGCGGTGCTGCTCATCCTGACCCTGCTCCTTCTCCCGCTCGTTCCCGATGCGCGCTGGCGGTGGAGCAAGGCGCTGGCCGCGGCGGCAGGCGTCGTCGTGCTGCTCATCGCCGGCGGCGTCCTGACCGCCTTGTCGGGCCGCAGCGAGGCCGGCCCGCTGCCGGCGCCGTTGGCCGCAGAGATGGCGGACCCGGCGGTGATGACCGTCGGCGCGGACTGGCCGGCTTATGGCGGCAGCTACAGCGCGCGGCGTTATTCGCCACTCGAACAGATCACCCCGCAGAATGTCGGCCGGCTCAAGCGCGCCTGGGTCTATCATACGCGCGACCTGCCGGCGGCGGGATCGGGCGACAACAATTACGGCGCGGAGACCACTCCGCTCAAGGTCGGCAACACGCTCTACCTCTGTTCGGCGAAGAACATCCTCATCGCCCTCGATCCCGCTACCGGCCGCGAACGGTGGCGCTATGATCCGCAGGTCCCGGACGAGTTCATTCCCTATACCGCCGCCTGCCGGGGCGTGGTTTACCATGCGGTCCCGGGGGCGGCGGCCGATGCCCTCTGCGCCACCCGCATCATTGAGGGGACGCTCGACGCCCGCCTGATCGCGGTCGACGCCCGCACCGGCCACCCCTGCCCGGGTTTCGGCACCAACGGCCAGGCCGACATCAAGCGCGGCATGGGCCCCGTCTTTCCCGGCATGGTCTCGATTACCTCGCCGCCGACCCTGGTGCGTGGCATATTGGTGGTCGGCCATCAGGTGCTCGACGGCCAGAGACGCGACGCGCCTTCGGGCGTCATCCAGGGCTTCGACGCCGTCACGGGCGAGCGACGCTGGGCCTGGGACATGATGAATCCGACCTGGACCGCCGATCCTCCGCTCGGAGCGACGTACGCGCGCGGGACGCCGAACATGTGGACCATCGCCAGCGGCGACGAGGCACTCGGCCTCGTCTATCTGCCGATGGGCAATGCCGCGGTCGATTATTGGAGCGGGAGCCGCCGCCCGCCCGAGCACGAATATGCGACCTCCCTGGTCGCGCTCGACGCCCCCCCCGGCCGCCCGCGCTGGGATTTCCAGGCGGTTGACAACGACGTATGGGGCTATGAT
>JAFAEZ010000002.1 GCA_023423775.1 Pseudomonadota bacterium | reverse complement strand
GTCCGCCTCACCGACCGCTTCTTCCTCGGCGAGCCCCAGATCCGCGGCTTCGACATTCGCGGCGTCGGTCCGCGCATCGTCCGCCGCCGGTTCGACGAGGATGGCAACGTGATCCCGGGCAAGGACGGCATCTTCGCCGAGGACGCGCTCGGCGGCCGGGCTTATTATCTGGGCCGCGCCGAGCTCGAGATCCCGCTCGGCTCGAAGGGACGCGAACTCGGCCTGCGGCCGTCCGTGTTCGTCGATGTCGGCGCCCTGTTCGGCCTCAAGGACCCGATCACCCAGTCGATCACGCCGAACGACCCGCGCGCCCAGAACCGCTGCCTCGACGCCCAGGGCGGGAGCACGCCTGTGCCGACCACCGGAGCCTGCCCGACCGGTACCGCCTTCCGCGCCGGCGTCACACCGTTCGACGAGCAATTCCTGGGCGACTCGGCCAAGCCGCGCGTCTCGGTCGGCTTCGGCGTCAATTGGAACTCGCCGTTCGGACCGTTCAGGATCGATATAGCCAAGGCCCTTACTAAGGCCGAAGGTGACGATACAAAGCTCTTCACATTCAACGTAGGGACCGCATTCTGATGAACAAACTCGCACTCTCCACGGCGCTCGCCGCCGTTGCGCTCGCCATTCCCGCCGCCGCGCCCGCACAGAAGGTCGGCTCGGCCGTGATCGTCGTCGTCGACTCCGATCGCGTGTTCCGCGAATGCACCGCCTGCAAGGCCGCGCAGACCCAGCTCCAGACCCAGCTGCAGCAGCTCCAGCAGCGCGCGCAGCAGCTCGGCCAGCCGCTCGAGACCGAAGCCGCCTCGATCCGCACCGCGGCCGGCGGCAAGGCTCCGGACGCCGCGCTCCAGAAGCGCATCCAGGACCTGCAGACCCGCCAGAGCACCGCCGCGCAGGAAATCCAGCGCAGCGAAGCGACGTTCAACCGCAACCGTGCCTATGTCGCCCAGCAGATTCAGACCCGCCTCGGGCCGATCATCCAGCAGGTGATGACGACCCGCGGCGCGAATATCGCGCTCGACACGCAGGCGACCCTCGCCCGTTCGCCGGCGATCGACGTCACCAACGACGTCCTCACCGCGCTCAACCAGCAGCTGCCGAGCGTGGTCACGACCGCCCCGGCCGCGCCGCAGCAACAGCAGCAGCCGCAGGGCCGGTGAGCGCCGAAACTCAGGCCGCCATCGGACCGCTTGACGTCAAGCGGGTGATGGCGGCCCTGCCGCACCGTTACCCGATGCTCCTCGTCGATCGCGTCGAGGAGATCATCCCCGACAAGTCGATCGCCGCCATCAAGGCGGTGACGATCAACGAGGATTTCTTCAACGGCCACTTTCCGGGGCGTCCGATCATGCCGGGCGTTCTGATCGTCGAGGCGCTGGCGCAGGCCGCCGGCGTGCTGGCGGTGGAATCGCTCGGCCTCGCAAATTCGGGCAAGCTGGTCTATTTCATGGCCATCGAGGGCGCGAAGTTCCGCACGCCGGTCGAGCCGGGCTGCCTGCTCCGGCTCGAGGTCGAATTCGTCCAGAAGCGAGCCTCGGTCTGCAAGTTCGCCGGCAAGGCCCTGGTCGACGGCAAGGTCGCGGCCGAAGCCAATTTCACGGCGATGATCGCGGATCCGCCCGCGGCCTGACGATCGTCAGAAGGCGGGGCGCCAAGTCCCGCCTTCTTTCATGACCCCGAACACCTTCGGAATGTGCGGTCCGGCGAGCAAAGCCTGCGCGTCGCCGTCCGCGACGATGCGCCCCTTGTCGAGGATGATCATCCGGTCGGCATAAGCCCCGGCGAGATCGAGATCGTGGATCGCCACCAGCAAGGCGCGATCGGCGCCGCGCATGCCGTCGTGCAGCAGGTCGAGCAATTTGAGCTGCCACAAGGGGTCGAGGTTCGCGACCGGCTCGTCCAGCAAGGCGACTTTGGGCTGCGCCGCCAGGACGCGGGCGATCAGCACGCGGCTGCGCTCCCCGGTCGAAAGGCGGTCGACGCGGCGATCGGCCAGGGCAACCAGGTCCAGCGCCTTCAGCACCCGATCGATCGTTTCCGGATCGCCGCCACCGAGCGCGATTACATCGCGCGCGGCGAGCGGCCATTTGATGTCGCGCGAGGCGGGGAGAAAGCCGAGCAGGCGCTGGCGCTCGCCTGGGCCGAGGCTGCGCGGATCGACGCCGCTTATCATAACCCGTCCGGTCCGCGTGCCGATCCCAGCGAGGGCGTGGAGCAGGCTGGTCTTGCCGCTGCCGTTGGGGCCGACGAGGCAGGTGAGCGTGCCCGGCTCGAGCGTCAGGCGCGTTTCGGCGAGCCGTCCGGGGAGGCTGAGGCCCTCGGCAATGAGCAGGCTCATCGCTCCAGCCTCCAGCGCATATGGGCAACCAGCCACAGGAAGAAGGGCGCTCCGAGCAAAGCCGTGACCACGCCGATCGTCAGGGTACGCCCGAGCGGCGCGGCGCGCACGACGAGATCCGCGGCGAGCAGCAGCAAGCCGCCGATCAGCGCGGCGGGCAGGAT
>JAFAEZ010000122.1 GCA_023423775.1 Pseudomonadota bacterium | reverse complement strand
CGGCGGCGCCTCGGCCAGCGGCGGCGGCGCCATCGGCCCGGCGGGCTCCCCGATCGTGACGACAGACCTGTCCTCGGTGAACATCAACGAAGGATCGGATGGCGGGGGCGTGGACGCATGGCGGGCCTTTGCATTTCCTCTTCCGAACACAAGCTGAATCAATTGGTTTCCGCGAACAGGCGCGCCGGCAGGATTTTGTCCGCCGTGACGCCCAGCTCGGCGAGTTTAGCCGGCCATTCGGCACCGGTCACCAAGCTCTCAACGATTTCGGCCATGGCCGGCGCGGTCTGGAGCCCGTAGCCGCCCTGACCGGCGAGCCAGAAGAAGCCAGGCGCGTCCGCGGCGAAGCCGGCGGTGGGTACGCGGTCCGCCACGAACGAGCGCAGCCCCGCCCAGCTGTGGCCAATGCGGCGAATGCTGAACTCGGTATAATGCTCGACCTTGGCGGCAGCGACGGCGAGGTCATATTCCTCGGGCCATGCATCGCAGGGATCGCTGTCGATCTCGTCGACCGGCGAGGCAAGCAGGGTGCCAGCTTCGGGCATCATGTAGAAATCGTCGGTTACGGTCTTGAGGAACGGCCATTGGCCGATATCGGCGCCGGCCGGCGGCTCGACTGCGATGATCGTCCGCCGCTTGGGCTGCAGTCCGAGCGGGCGGACGCCGGCGAGACGCGCGACCTGGTCGGCCCAGGCGCCGGCGGCATCGATCAGGATCGGCGCGCTCCAGGCTTCGCCGCTCTCGGCGGCTACCGTCCACGCATCACCGTTACGAGCGACAGATGCGAGCCGCTGTCCGGTGTGGATCGTGCCGCCCTGGGCGCGAACGGCGCGCGCATAATGCTGCAGCAAAGCATCGGCATCGAGCTTCAGGCCGCTCGGATCGAACACCCCTTTTACCGCCGCGCCGGCGCCGACCTTGAGCGGCGGAAATAGACTCTTCATCCGCGCTTCGTCGGCCCATTCGAGCGCGTCGGTGAAGCGGGCCATGTCGGCCTCGAGCTTATCGAGCGTGTCGAGCATCTCCTCGGTGGCGAAGAACAAGGCGGAGGCCTGGCGGGAGAGGGGCAGAGCGTCGCCCTCCGGCGGGGCCAGGAAGAAGTCGCGGCTGTGCTGCGTGAGGCCGCGCACGGTGGCGTTGCCGATGCCGTAATGAGAGAAAGTGACGCTGCGTCCGGAGGAATGATAGCCAAGCGCTTCCTCGGCCTCGATCACTGCGACGCGACCGTGGGCGGCGAGCCGCGCCGCCGCCGACAGTCCGGCGACGCCGCCGCCCACCACCAGGAAATCCGCTCCGTGCACGCTCGTCCCTCCCCTCGAAACTCGGTGGGGCGGCTATAGGCCGCGCGCGGCGCGACCGCCAGCGTTCAGCTTTTCGGCCCCGCGGCCTTGTTGCCGGGGATCCTCGGCGGCCCGCCATCGGCCTTCGTCCAGGCCAGGGTGATCGACATGCGGCGGTTGCGCGGGTCGAGCGGATTGTCGCGTGCGAACGGCTCGCGGTCAGCGACTCCCTCGATGCGCGCGAAGCGGGCGGCCGCGATCCCGGCACCCGCCAGCGCGGACCGCGTCGCCTCCGCACGCGCCGTCGAGAGCAGCCAGTTGTTCATCACCTGCCCCTTGGAATAGGCGAGGCCGTCGGTATGGCCGCGCACGACGACGGCATTGGGCAGGGTGCCGATTACGGTCGCGACCTCGCGCACCAGCTTCAGCGCCGGCGGTAGGAGCCGGTCGGTACCGATGTGGAACATCGAGAAATCGGCGTCGTCGACGAGGTCGATGCGCAGGCCTTCGAGCGTCTCGGTGAAGCGGACATGCGACTTGAGGTCGCGCAGCTCGGGCGAACGACCCATCTTGTCGTCGAGCGTGCGGCGCAATTGCTCGAAGCGGGCGCGGTCGCGCCGGCGCTCGCCCTCGTCGCGCAGGTCGGTGGGTGCGTCGGGCAGGGTGATCGCCATCGTCGCACTGGTCGTCGCCTTGCTCGGGAAATTCTGATCCGAATGGATCGAATCCCCGCCGAGAATGCCGTTGGCGCCGGCGCTGTCGCGCTTCATCTCGAGCGGGGTCGGGGTGAAATATTCGGCGAGACCCTGGCGCTTCTGCTGGTCGGTGATGCTGAGCAGCCACATCAGCATGAAGAAGGCCATCATCGCCGTCACGAAATCGGCATAGGCGACCTTCCACTGGCCGCCATGATGCGCGTCATGCGCCTCGGCGATGATCTTCTTGACGATGATCGGCGTCGGCTCGGGCTCGTTGCGCCCGCGCCCGGGGGAAGCGGCCATCTAGCGTCCCCGCATGCCGTCGAAGACATCGGCGAAGGCGGGCTGGCTGCCGTGCGAGATGCCCGAGCGCGCCGCCTCGATCACCAGCGGCAGCGGATGGCCGTGCAGCGAGGCGACGATGATCTGCTTGACGACGTGGTAGATCGCGGCGTCCTCCTCGATCACATGCTTGGCGCGGCTCGCGAACGGGCCGACGATGCCGTAGGCGAGCAACACGCCGAGGAAGGTGCCGACCAGCGCCGAACCAATCATCGCGCCGAGGATGGCGGGCGGCTGGTCGATCGAGCCCATCGTCTTCACCACGCCGAGCACCGCCGCGACGATGCCGAGCGCCGGCAAGGCGTCGGCCAAAGTCTGCAGGTTCTGGGCTGGTTTCAGCGTCTCGTGGTGGTGCGTTTTGAGCGCATTGTCCATCACGTCCTCGACCGCGTGCGGATTGAGCGTGCCCGACGAGATCACGACCAGGCGCAGCGTGTCGCAGATCAGGTGGACCAGGGTCCGGTCCTTGAGGAGGTTCGGATATTCGGCGAAGATCGGGCTGGTGGCGGGCTCCTCGATATGCGGCTCGACCGCGACCGGGCCTTCGGTGCGCAGCATCTTCATCAATTTGGAGACGAGGAAGATCGTGTCGAGGAAATCCTGCTTCTTGTAGCGCGGTCCCTTGAACACCTTGACGAACGCGCCGCCCAAAGCCTTCAGGTCCTTCAGCGAATTGCCGGCGATCGTCGCGCCGACCGCCGCGCCGCCGATGATCATCATCTCGTGCGGCACCGCGTGCAGCACCGGGGTGAGGTTGCCGCCGGTGATGACGAACCCGCCGAATACCATGATCAGCAGAACGGCGACGCCGATGGCTGCATACATTGGACAGAACTCCGCCAAACTCCGCGGAGGCAGAAGGCCTCGCATTCCTCTGGAGTAACGGCAGTAAGCGGCTGATCTTTAAGCCTCGGCGAACGAAAGTTCGCCCCAGGGGCGATCAGCGCAGGAGATCGAACAGGGTGCCCTGGTTGACCCGCGCGAACACCGCCTGCGACGCCTGGAGGCCGAGCTGGCGCCCCTGCAGGCGCGCCATGGCCTCGACCAGGTCGATGCCCTCCAGGGAACCGCGCTGCTCGTCGAGGCTGGTTTCGGAGAGCTTGAAGCGCTCGAGCAGTTCGTCGATCCGGTTGGCGCGAACGCCCTGATCGCCGCGGGCGGCCGCCACATGGGAGACTGCGGCGGCAATCTCGTCCATGGCGACGCCGGTCGCCGCGCTGCGCAACGCGTCGTCCGGCTCCTCGATCGCATCTGCCGCATCGGTCATGATCGCGGTGAGATCGCGAAAGCCCGCGGCGGTCGAGACCGATCCGAAGATCGCCTCGCGCGACGCGACCGGCGCAATCGAACCTGCCGAATGGACCGGAATCTCCAGCGGTGCTCCGCTGCGGAACAGGGGATTGCCGTTCTGGTCGCGCGTGTCGGCAAGCGTGGCCATATCGGCCGCGATCCCGCGCAGCTCCGCGGCGAGCGTCGATCGGTTTTCCGGCGACAAGGTCCCCGAGCGGGCCGCGACAATCAGCTCGTTGGCGCGCGTGACCCGGTTGGCGACCGCAGTGAGCGCGGTGTCGGCACGGCTGGCGAAGATCGCCGCGGTGTCGAGGTTGCGCATCCACGCGGCTCCCTCGGCCTGGCGGCGAGCGAGCTCGGATATCGTCGCCGATGCCGTGGGATCGTCGGAAGGTGCAAGGATCTTCTTGCCGGTCGAGATCTCGGCCTGGACGCGGGCAATCTCGCCCGACAGCTTGGTCTGGCGGGCGATCTCGACGGCGAGACGGTAGCGGGTGCCGGTGATCATGGGCCGTGTCCTTTAGAACAGGTCGAGAATGGACTGGAGCGTGTCGCGCGCCGTCTGGATGATTCTGGCCGCCGCGCCGTAGGCCTGCTGGTATCGCAGCAGATCGGCGGCCTCGCGATCGAGGTCGATGCCGATGATCTCGTCGCGGGAGGCAAGGCTGTTGTCGCGGCGCGTCGTGGCGGCGTTAGCTTCCGACTTGGCGGCGGCGAGAGCCTGGGCCTGGCCGGCGACGAGCGCGGCCCAGCGCGATTCCGCGCCGTCGACGCCGCGCATCGCGGGAAGATCGAGCAAATTGCCATTGTCCGCCGTCGCCGAAGCCGCGGCGATCGCCGCCGGGTCGGTGGTCGTCACGCGAATGCCCGCTGCGCCGCCGGCGATGGCGAGAAGGGCGGCGCCTGGATTGCCCGCCGGATTGAGGCCTGCGGCCTGCCAGTCATTCACATCGGCGGCGAAATTGGAGGCGAGACCATCGAGCGTCGCCCTTTTGTCGGCGGTGGAGGCTGCGACGTCGATCAAGCCCGAAAGGGTGCCGGCGCCCGGTGCAAGCGGGACGATCGTGCCGCCCGAGCTGAGCTGCATCGACAGTCGTCCGTCAGCGGCCGGCACGACGACGAGCAGGCTGCGACGGTTGAGGTCCAGCAGCTTGGTGCCGGCGTCGCTGGCGAGGGTGAGGGTGACTGTTCCATTGTCGGCGATATCGGCGGTGACGTCGATCCGGGCCGAGATGGAATCGATCAGGCGGTCGCGCTGGTCCTGCAATGCGGCATGGGAGCTGCGGCCCGGTTCGGCCGCGAGCAGCGCCAGATTGATCTCGGACAGCTTGGCTATGTCGCCGTTGGTCGCGTCGACCTCGAGCTGGGCGGCGCGCGAGATTCCCGCGGCCACCTTGGACAGCGCATTGGCCGTGCCGCGCATCGCACCGGCGGCTTCTTCCAGCGCGGAGAGCACCGACGCCCGGCCGAGCCGGTCGCCAGGATTGACGGACAGGTTGACCGCCGCATTGTAGAATTTGCCGACCAGGGTGCCGACGTCGTGGCCGGTGTCGCCGAGCGCCGATTCGACCGCGGTCAGCCACTGCTGGCGCACCTGCGCACGGCCGGCGAGACCCGAGGACACCCGCGCATCGGCGGCGCGGAAATCGTCCCAGATACGCTCGACCGAATGAGCCGTAGCGCCGGAGAACAGGAGGGATGTGCCCATGCCCACGCCGCCGCCGCCGGCATTGCCGGCTTCGCGCAGGCTGACCGTGCGCCGGGAGTAACCGGGCGTCTCCGCGTTGGCGACATTGTCGCCGATCGCCGTCAGCGCTGCGCGGTAGGCGGTGAGGCCGCTGATGCCTACGCTCAGGAGGTCGCTCATTTGGTAACTCCTCCCCGCTTGTCGAACTGCTGCAGCAGCAGCTCGGCGATGCCGAAGCCGCCGCCATCTGCCGCCATCTGGTCGGCGAGCTTGGCGTCCTGCATCTCCTGGAACTGTTCGGTCGCGCTGCTGCCCAAGGCATCCTCGGCTAGCTTGGCCTGGCGCATCGAGCCGATCATCTGGCGCATGAACACGGCCTCGAAGGCCTGCGCGGCCTTGACCAGCTGCTGGCGCTTCTCGTCGGCCTGTCCGGCCGGCTGCGGGGTCGAGGCGATGCCCTGGATCACAGGATCACCAGCTCTGCCTTCATGGCACCCGCCTGCTTCAGCGCCTCGAGGATCGCGACGAGGTCGGACGGGCTGGCCCCGATCGCGTTCACCGCCTTGACGATCTCGCCCAACGAGGCGCCGGGCGCGAAGGCGAACATGGGCCGCGTCTCCTCCTTGACCTCGATCTGGCTCTGCTCCTCCTGCGCGGTCTCGCCGCGCGAGAAGGGCTCGGGCTGGACGATGCGCGGCCGCTCGGTGACGGCGACGGTGAGCTTGCCATGGCTGACCGCGGCCGGGCTGATCCGGACCTGGCCGTTGATCACGACCGTGCCGGTGCGGGCGTTGACGATCACCCGCGCCGGCGGCGCGGCCGGATCGACCTCGATATTCTCGATGATGCTCATCAGCGCGGTGCGAGTCTCGGCGCCGGGCTGGGCGGTGATGCGGATCGTGACCGCGTCGATCGCGCTGGCGACGCCGCCGCCCAATTCGCCGTTGATCGCCTGGGCGACCAGACGAGCGGTGGTGAGATCGGCCTCGGCGAGATTGAACTGGAGGGCAGGCGCGCTGGCGAAGCCGGCATCGACCTCGCGCTCCACCGTCGCTCCGCCCGGAATGCGGCCGGCCGAGGGGACGTTGACCGACAGCTTCGAGCCGTCCGCCGCGTCGACGCCGAGTCCGCCGACGGCGAGGCTGCCCTGCGCCATTGCGTAGATCTGGTTGTCGGCGCCCTTGAGCGGCGTCATCAGCAAAGTGCCGCCGCGCAGCGACTTGGCCTTGCCCAGAGCGGACACGGTGATGTCGAGGCGCTGGCCGGGCTTGGCAAAAGCCGGGAGCTCGGCGGTGATCATGACCGCCGCGGCATTCTTGACCGCCGGGTTGATGCCCGGTGGCAGCGTCAGGCCGAAGCGCGAGGCAACGCCCTTCATGCCCTGGGTGGCGTAATCGAGGCTGTCGTCGCCAGTCCCGGCCAGGCCGACGACGATGCCGTAGCCGGTGAGCTGGTTGGCGCGCAGGCCCTGGAAGGTGCCGAGATCCTTGATCCGCTCGGCCGAAGCCGGGGCGGAGAAGGCCAAAGCGGCGGCGGCGAGCGCGGCGATGCGGGCGAGGGCGCGCATCAGAACGGGCTCAGCACGGAGAAGAAGCGCTGCAGCCAGCCCTGGCGGCTGGCGCGGGCGATCTCGCCGCGTCCGGAATAAGTGATGCGCGCGTCAGCGACGCGGGTCGAAGGGACGCGATTGTCGGGCGTAATGTCCTGTTCGCGCACGATCCCGGCGAGGCGGACATATTCGTCGCCGCGGTTCAGCGTGACGAGCTTCTCGCCGCGGACCAGCATCGTCCCGTTGGGATAGACCTCGGCAATCGTCACGCTGATCTCCCCGGACAGGCGGTTCGATTGAGTCGCCTGTCCAGCACCATTGAACGACTGATTGCCGCCCATGTTTACATCGGAGGGTTTGAAGAAATCGAGCGGACCGGTGGTTGGCGGGGTCAAACCGATGTCGCCTTCGCGGTTGGTGGTGGCCGCGTTGGACTTGGTCGCCTGCATCCGTTCGACCAGCACGATCGTCAGCAGATCGCCGACGCGCGAGGCGCGGGTGCCGCTGGTGAGCGACGCATAACCCTGCGACGCCTGGAAGATCGCACCGTTGGCCACGGCGGGCGGCGGAGCCGGCGCGGCCAAGGTCGGCCGGTACTCGGGCGACGGGCCCGCGGTGCCGCCGATGCAGGCGCCCAGCAGGCAGAGCGGCGCAAGCGCCAGCATCTTAGAGCTGCTGGTTGGCATTGCGCAGCATCTCGTCCGTGGCCGAGATCATCTTGGAATTGACCTCATAAGCGCGCTGGGTCTCGATCATGTCGACCAGTTCCTGGACGACGTTGACGTTCGAGGCTTCGAGCATGCCCTGGCGGACGGTGCCGCGGCCATCGAGGCCGGCGGCGCCGACCTGCGGCGCGCCGCTGGCGGCGCTCTCGACGAACAGATTGTCGCCGAGCGCCTGCAGGCCCGACGGATTGACGAAGCGGGCGAGCTCGATCTGGCCGAGCTCGGTCGCTTCGGCCTCGCCGGTCATCTTGGCCGAGATCGTGCCGTCGGCGCCGATCGTGATCGACTCCACGCCTTCGGGCACCTGCACCTGCGGCTGGAGCTGGAGACCGTCCGAAGTGACGATCTGGCCCTCGGCCGACAGGTTGAAATTGCCCGAGCGGGTGTAGGCGATGCGGCCGTCCGGCATGGCGACCTGGAAGAAGCCCTCGCCCTCGATCGCGATGTCGAGGGGGTTGTCGGTCTGCGTGAGCGTGCCCTGGCTGTTGATGCGCGCGGTGCCGGTCATCTGCACGCCGGTGCCGAGCGACAGGCCGGTGGCGTAGCGCGCCTCGGCGCTGGATGGGGCGCCGGCCGCGACCATCGTCTGGTAAGCGAGCGTCTCGAACTGGGCACGGTCGCGCTTGAACCCGGTCGTGTTCACGTTGGCGAGGTTGTTGGCGATGACGCGCATGCGCGCCGACTGGGCATCAAGCCCGGTGCGGGCGACGTGGAGGGCTGCGTTGGCCATGGTTCAAATTCCCCTTAATCGGGCAGGCGCATCAGATCGGCGGCCGAACCGTCGATCTCGCGTGCGGTGGAAATGAGCTTCAACTGCGTGTCCCAGGCGCGGCTGGCCTCGATCATGTCGACCAGCGCCTTGGTGGCATCGACGTTCGAGCCTTCGAGGCTGCCGGAGCGGACCCTGGCGTTCGCATCGACCGGCAGGGCGCCGCCGCCTTCGACCCGGAACAGGCCGTCGACATGCTTGACGATGCGCGAGCCGACCGGCGAGCCCAGGCGGAGCTGGTCGACCTCCTGCGGCAGGTTCGGATCGCCGCCGGGCGGAACGATCCAGATCCGGCCGGACTCGTCGATCTTCAGCGAGTCCGCGGGTGGCAGAGTGATTGGGCCCGATTGGCCCATGACCGGACGGCCGTCGCCGGTCGTCAGCAGCCCGCTCTCGGTGCGCTGAAGGTCGCCGCGGCGCGTATAGGCTTCGTCCCCCTCGGGTCCCTGCACCGCGAGCAGGACATCGCCGGAGAGGGCGATGTCGAGGTCGCGGCCGGTCTCGCTGATTGTGCCGGGCTTCATGTCGGCGGCGCGCACCTCTTCGGACGCGAGCGCACGCGATTCGAAGGTCTGACCGCGCAGCCACAGGGTGCTGGCCGAGGCGATCTCCGCCCGGAAGCCGACCGTGTTGGCGTTGGCGAGGTTGTTCGCCGTCGCCGTCTGGCGGGCCATCGCCCCCCGGAGCGCCGACAGCGAGGTATGGACGAGCCGGTCCATTTATCAGCTCCGCATGTTCATGACCGCCTGGGTCATGGCGTTGCCGGTCTCGATCGCCTTGGCATTGGCCTGGAAATTGCGCTGGGCGGCGATCAGGGCGACCAGCTCCTCGGTGATGTCGACGTTGGCCCGCTCGAGCGCGCCCGACTGGATGCGTCCCATACCGTCGTCGCCGGGGGTCCCGACATCGGCCGGACCGCTTTCGCCGGTCACCGACCAGCGCGCGTCGCCGCGCTGCTTGAGGCCGGCAGGGTTCGAGAAATTGGCGAGAGCGAGCTTGGCGATCGCCTGGGTCTCGCCGTTGGAGAAGGTGGCGGTGACGAGGCCGTCCTCGCCGATCGACACGTCGTTGAGCGTGCCGACGGTGATGCCGTCCTGGTCGACCAGGCGCTGCGTGAAGGGCCCGGGCGCCTGATTGGTGGCGCCGAGATCCAGCGTCAGATTGAGCACGGAGGAAGCGCCGGCCGGAAAGACCGTATCGTAGGCGACAGTGCCAGCGGGCGCGGTGCGGACGCCGGCGGCATCGAAACTCATCTGCAGCGGCGCCGGCTGAGTGGCGGCGGCCGGGTCGGCGCTCACCTCGTCATTGCCGACGAACAAATGCGATTCCCACGTGCTCGGCGCGCCGTTGCCGGTGCGGACGAAATACATGGTCGCCGGGATGGCCTTGCCGGCCGTGTCGTAGACGGTGGTCTGGACCGAGTGATTGTAGCTGTTCGGGTCCAGCCGGTCGAAGACATAGGGGTTGGCGGCGCTGTACATCGGTCGGCTCGCCGGAAGATCGGCGTTCTGGGGCAGCGACAGGTCGAGCGTAACCAAGCTGGTCGCGCGCGGCGTGCCCGACGTCTGCGGGACCTGAATGCTGGTGGTGGCGGTGAGGCCGCTCGCGGTGACGTTGCCCTCCGGATCGACCGGCAGGCCCTGGACGTAGCCGCCGTTGCTGTCGATCAGGTAGCGGCTGGCGTCGAGGCCGAACTTGCCGTTGCGGGTGAAGGTGGTGTTGCCGCCGGCGAGCGCGTCGCGGGTGACGAAGAAGCCGGCGCCGGCGATGGCGAGGTCGAGCTCGCGCGAAGAAGCTTCGAAGCCGCCCTGGCTGAACTGCTGCTCGATGCTCTTGAGGCGCGTGCCGTTACCCGGCGTGGTGCGCGACGAGGAAATGATGTCGCCGAACTCGGTCCGGCTCTTCTTGAAGCCGTAGGAGCCGACGTTGGCGATGTTGTTTGAGACCGTGCCGAGCTCGGTCTGGGCGCCCTTGAGGCCGGAAAGCGAAGTGTAGAAGGACATGAAAAGTCTCCTGCTGGATCAGGCGAGGCGGAGCGCCGCGTCGGGGGTGAGGGCGCCGAGGCCCGTGAGAAGCTTGGTGGAGCCGCCATTGGCGGGCGACTGGATGCCGTTGACCTGCGTCCAGCTCGCGGTGGCGGGCTGGAGCGCCTCGCCGCCGGCGTTGGCCGTGACAACGATCTTCAGGGGGCCGGTCGCCACCGTCTCGCCGCCCTCGTTCCTGCCGTCCCAGGCGACGGGCAGGGTGCCCGCTTTCTGGTTGCTGAAATTGCGGCTGTGGACGACCGCGCCATTGGCGTCGACGAAGCTCACCGAGACCTCGTCGGCATCCTTGGGCAGAGCGATCTCGGTCGAATAGCTGCCATCCTTGAGCGGCATCGCCGTCCCGGATTCGACCAGCACGGTGCGGCCGATCCAGCTCGCCGCATCGGTCAGCCGGCCGGGGGCCATCGCCTCGACCAGCGCCTTGAGGCTCTGGTTCATCTCGGAAATGCCGGCGACCTGCGAGAATTGCGCCATCTGGGCGACCATCTCGGTATTGTCGACCGGGTTGAACGGATCCTGGGTGGTGAGCTGCGTCGTCATCAGCCGCAGGAAATCGTTCTGGTCCATCGCACCCGCGGGCTTGGTGGCCATCGCGACGCCGCCGAAGCCGGAGACCGCGTTGGTGTCAGTGATCGTCGTCATTGGCCGATCCTCAAGGTGTCGAGGGTGAGCGTCTTGGCGGTCTGAAGGACCTGGACGTTGTTCTGATACTGGCGCGCCGTCTCGATCATCTCGACGAGCTCGGCGGCGCCGTCGACGCCGGCTTCCCAGACATAGCCGTCCTTGTCGGCGAGCGGGTGGCCAGGCGCGTGGCGCTTGGTCGGCTCGGTCTCGGCCTGGACGACGCGGTCGACCTTGACGGTGGCGACGCCGGGGCGATCGGTCACCGTCTCGAACACCGGCTTCAGGGCGCGGAAGGCGCCGTCCTTGGTCGCCGAGACCGAACCGGCATTGGCGAGGTTCGACGCGGTCGTGTTGAGCCGCACGAGCTGTGCGGACATCGCGCGGCCGGCTATGTCGAAGACGTTCATCGGGCCGGACATGGCTTATTCTCCCTTCAGGGCGCGCTTGAGTGTGCCGATGCGGCCCTCGAGGAAGGAGAGGGTGGTGCGGTACTGGACCGCATTCTCCGCGAACAAGGTCTGCTCGGTCGACAGCTCGACCGTGTTGCCGTCGAGCGAAGGCGTCACCGGCACGCGATAGGCGACGGCATTTTCGGCCGCTGCGACGATGCTCTGGCCCTTGCTGGCCTGCTCGAGCGCGGCGTTGAAATCGATGTCGCGGGCCTTGTAGCCGGGCGTCGCCGCGTTCGCGATGTTGGAGGCGAGCATCGACAGTCGCTGCGAGCGCAGCGCGAGCGCCGCGCCGTGGACTCCGAACAGCTGATCACCGGCCATGTGCCAATCCCCTAAAGTTTCCGCCCCCGCCGTCGTTATTCCGACAGCTCGGGCCTTCGTCCGGGTGATTGTGCAAAGGGCGTGCCAAGCGGGCGGAATCGCGGTTCTGCCGAGCGTTGCGGGGGCATGTGCGTTTGGCACGCCTGTTGCTTTGATGGCTTTCCGAACCATGGGAGCCATTCGAGATGACGTATTTCCGACGCATGGCCGTGCTGGGCGCGCTGATCGCCGCTCCGGCGCTCGCCGCGCCGCCGTTCGAAGACCTCGATTTGCTCGAGGCGCGGATCACGGCGACGCTCGGCGCCGGCATCGGCCAGCCG
>JAFAEZ010000021.1 GCA_023423775.1 Pseudomonadota bacterium | reverse complement strand
CGGCGGCGGCCGGAGCGGCGGGCGCGGCAACCGGCGCGGGCGCATAAGCCACGGGAGCAGCAGCGGCGGCGAGCTTGCGCTTCACGCCGATGCGGCGCTCGCCGTCCTGGACCTCGATCTCGGACAGGTCGCTGTCGTTCAGCATTTCGGCGAGCTGGCGGACGAGATCGGTGTCGACCTGCATGGCGCCGTCGGCCTGGTTCTTATCGGTCATTCTATACCCCTGATTTTGCAGCGGCCTCTGTCAGAGACTGGCGGCCGCGTCCAGCGCAAGCTCGTAGCCCAAGGCTCCCAGGCCCGCGATCGTTGCCTTGGCCACCGGCGCGACATGGCTCCGATGGCGGAAATGTTCCCGCGCATGCGGGTTCGAAAGATGCACCTCGATCACCGGCACCGTGATCGCCTTGATGGCGTCGCGCAGGGCGATCGACGTGTGCGTATAGGCGCCGGCGTTGAGGATCACCGCCTTGGCGCCTTCGGCATTGGCCTCGTGCAGCCAGTCGATGAGGTGGCCCTCATGGTTCGACTGGCGCATGTCGACGGCGAGGCCGAGCGGCCGCGCCCTTTCCTCGAGCCGGACGGCGATGTCGTCGAGCGTGTCGGAGCCGTAGACCTCCGGCTCGCGCGTGCCGAGTAGATTGAGGTTCGGCCCGTTGAGGACGAAGACGGTCGGTGGCGTTGCCATGGGGAGCCCCTATATGGCCATGACAACGGATGCGCAAAGGTAACAAGCAGATGCATGACGATGGCACGGTATCGATCAGCGTGAACGGCGAACATCGCCGGGTAGTGGCGGGTCTCACCATCGCCCAGCTTGCCGCCGACCTCGGGCTCGAGCCGGCCAAGGTTGCGGTCGAGCGCAACATGGAGGTCGTGCCGCGCTCGACGCTCGATCAGGTGCAGGTGGAGGACGGCGACGATTTCGAGATCGTGACCTTCGTCGGCGGCGGCTGAGTCTGTCGCGCCGCGCGTCGGCGGCCCCCGCTTCATCCGCAGCGCCGTTCGCTCGGAACGGGCCTTCGCCGTACCGGTTGTAGGAAGGGGCGGGCAGCCGGGAGGCGCGAATGAGGGACTTTACCGACACCCCCGATCTGGCCGCGGCGCGCGCGCAGATGGTCGAGCGCCAGATCGCGGCGCGCGGCATTTCGGACCGGCGATTGCTCGACGCGATGCGCGCGGTGCCGCGCGAATTGTTCGTGCCTGAGACGATGCGCGACTGCGCCTTCGAGGACGGCCCGGTGCCGATCGAGGGCGGCCAGACTATCTCGCAACCCTATATCGTCGCGCTGATGATCGACGCAGCCGAGCTCGGCCCGGACGATCGCGTGCTCGAGATCGGCGCGGGCTCGGGCTATGCCGCGGCGATCATGGCGCAGATGGCCGACGAGGTGCTGGCGATCGAGCGCGTGACCGCGCTGGCCGAGCTGGCGGCGGCGCGCATGGCCTGGCTCGGCTGCGACAATGTCGCGGTGTTCGAGGGCGACGGCAGCGAGGGCATGGCCGAGGAGGCGCCGTTCGACGCGATCATCGCCGCGGCGAGTGGTCCCGACGTCCCCGACGAATTGCTGCTCCAGCTTGCCGAAGGCGGCCGGCTGGTGATGCCGGTCGGCGCGCCGCACGAGACCCAGCAGCTGATCAAGATCACCCGGATCAGCGAAGACGAGTTCGAGCGGGAAGAGCTTGGCGCGGTCCGCTTCGTGCCGCTGATCGGCACGCACGGCTTCCGCGACGCCGAGGGCGCCCGCCACGGGCCGCGGTCGCTGCCGCAGATGGTCCGCGCGGCCTGCGAGCCCTTGCCCGACCTCGACGATCCCGCCTTCGGCGCCTTGTTCGACCGCTATGCCGATGCCCGCGTCGTGCTGCTCGGCGAGGCGAGCCACGGCACCTCCGAATTCTACCGCGCGCGCGCCGCCATCACCCGGCGGCTGATCGAAGAGCATGGATTCACCATCGTCGCGGTCGAGGCCGACTGGCCCGATGCGGCCGCGGTCGACCGTTTCGTCCGCCACCGGCCCCATCGCGAAGGCGAGGAGGCGGCGTTCCAGCGCTTCCCGACCTGGATGTGGCGCAACACCGACGTTGAGGCCTTCATCCGCTGGCTGCGCGAGCATAATCAAGGCCAAAGCGAGATGGCCGGCTTCTATGGCCTCGATCTCTACAATCTCGGCGGCTCGATGCGCGCGGTGATCGACTATCTCGACGACGTCGATCCTGAGGCGGCGGCGGTCGCGCGCGAGCGCTACGGGTGCCTCCAGCCGTGGAGCCGCAACCCGCAAAGCTATGGCCGGATGGCGATCACCCAGGGGTTCGCGCAATGCGAACAGCCGGTGGTGCAGATGCTGCGCGAGCTGATGCAGAAGCGCATCGACTATGCCGGGGAGGGCGGCGACGAATATCTCGATGCGGCCGCCAATGCGCGGCTCGTCAAGAATGCCGAGGCTTATTACCGCGCCATGTACCAGGGCGCGGCCGAGAGCTGGAATTTGCGCGACACGCACATGTTCGAAACGCTCTGCCAGATCCTCGAATCGAAGAGGCCGCACGCCAAGGCAGTGGTATGGGCGCATAACAGCCATATCGGCGACGCCAGCCATACCGAGATGGGCGAAGTGCGCGAGGAGCTGAATATCGGCCAGCTCTGCCGCGAGAAGTTCGGGCGCGAGGCGGCCTTGATCGGCTTCGGCACCCACGGCGGCACGGTCGCCGCCGCGACCGACTGGGACGGGCGCATGGAGGTGAAGAACGTGCGGCCCGCCCTCGACGGGAGCTATGAGCGGGTCTGCCATGAGGCCGGGGTCGCGCGGTTCCTGCTCGACTTGCGCGAAGCCGGCGAAGACTTGCGTAGCGGCCTCGCCGATCCGCTGCTCGAGCGCTTCATCGGCGTCATCTACCGGCCCGACACCGAGCGCTGGAGCCATTATGCGCAGGCGTCGCTGCCCGGCCAGTTCGACGCCTGGGTCTGGTTCGACGAGACCGAGGCGGTGACGCCGCTTCCGGCCGAGCAGCGCAAGGGCGAGGACGAAACCTACCCGTTCGGGCTCTAGGCGGGGTCAGTCCTCAACCAGAGCGCGCAACCGGGTGAGATTCTCGTCCCATTGTGCAGATATCGTCTCAAGGCAGGAGCGCGCCTCGGCGAGCGGCTCGGGATGGCCGGCGAACAGGCTCTCGCGCCCGACACGACGCGCCTCGACCAGGCCGACCTCCTCGAGCACGCGCAGATGCTTGGTCACCGCCTGGCGGGTGAGGCTGGTCGCCATGGAAAGCGTGGTGATGGAGCGCGCGCGCCCGTCGCTGAGGCGGAGCAGCAGCGAGAGCCGCGTGCGGTCGCCGAGCGCGGCGAAGACCGGCGCGGGGTCGGCGCGCGCCTCAGCCCTCGACATGGGCCTTGATATTGCGCGTCTGCTCTTCCCAGCCCGGCTCGTTGCGCCGCATCGCCAGCGCGCCCTTGCCCTCGGGAAGGGCGTCGAAGCCCGATTCCACGATCGTCAGCCGCGTACCGTCTTGCGTCGGTTCGAGCCGGAACTCGACCAAGGTCCAGGCGGTCTCGTCGATCGCCTCGTCCGCTTCGTCCATATGCGGCCACTCGAACGCGAAGGAATGCGGCGCCTCCATGCGGACGACCCGCGCCTTCCACGGAACATGCTCGTAGCCGGGATAGGTCATCATCCCTGTCGAAGGCGTGCCCACGGCGAAGGGCTGGTCAAGCTTCACCTTGAACCACTGGCCGAATTCCTGGTGGTCAGTGACGGCTCGCCACACCCGGTCGATGGGCGCAGCAAGGTCGATCGTCTTTTCGATACGGTCGGTCATGGGGACAATCTCCTGATCGTCCCCATGTGCGCCGCCGAACGATGAAATGCAACCTAAAGGTTGCGCTTCCTATTTCTTCGCTTCGTGCAGCTTGGCGATGGTCGTGCCGGCCGAGATGAACTCCACGTCGGTCTTGAGGTGGAGCAGCTTCACGCCCTGCTGCGCCTGCGCCCGGGCCAAAGCCGGCGCGAAATCCTCGGTGCGTTCGACGGTCTCGGCCCAGGCGCCGAACGCGCGACCGAGGGCCGCGAAGTCCGGATTGACCAGTTCGGTGCCCGACAGGCGCTGCGGATATTCGCGCTCCTGGTGCATGCGGATCGTGCCGTAGCTGGCGTTGTCGACTACGATCACCAGCATGTTCGCGCCGTAGCGCACCGCGGTCGCCAGTTCCTGCCCGTTCATCAGGAAGTCGCCGTCGCCGGCCGCGACCACCACCTGGCGATCGGGGAAGCGCAGGGCCGCGGCCACGCCGGCCGGCATGCCGTAACCCATCGAGCCGTTGGTCGGCGCGAGCTGCGAGGGGAGGGCGGCATAATGCCAGAAGCGGTGCCACCAGCTCGAGAAATTGCCGGCGCCGTTGCAGATGATGGTGTCGGCGGGAAGCGTCTCGCGCATGTGCATGACGACCGGGCCGAGATCGAGTGCGGTGTCGCGCGGCTGGGCGGTCGTCCATTCCACCCACTCGCGATGCGCCTCGGCGCCCGAGGAGAAGGAAATCACTTCGTCGTCCCAGTCGGCCGCGAGCTCGGCGAATTCGCGGACGTCAGCGCAGATCGGGAGGTCGGTGCGGTAGACGCTGCCGATCTGGTCCGGATCGGGATGGACGTGGACCAGGATCTGATCGGGGTGATCGGGGGTCACCAGCGTGTACCCATCGGTGGTCGCCTCACCCAGGCGGGCGCCGACGACGAGCAAAAGGTCGGCCTGCTTGACGCGCTCGACCAGCTTGGGATTGGGCCCGTAGCCGAGATTGCCGGCATAGACCGGCGAGCTGTTCGGCACCGCATCCTGGCGCCGGAAGGCGGCGGCGACCGGCAGGCCGATCCGCTCGGCGAATTCGGTGAAATAATGGGAGGCGGCCGGGCTCCAGCCGGCGCCGCCGACGATCGCCACCGGCGCGCAGGCGTCCTTGAGCAGACCCATCAGGGTAGCGATGCCGACCGGATCGGCGGCCTGACAGGGCGCGCATACCTGGGGCCGGTCGAGCGCCTCGGCCTCGTCGGTCAGCATGTCTTCGGGCAGGACCAGAACGACCGGCCCGGGACGGCCGGACATGGCGGTCGCATAAGCGCGCGCGACATATTCGGGGATGCGCGCGGCATCGTCGATGCGGCCGATCCATTTGGCGAGCGGCGCGAACATCGTGCCGAAATCCACCTCCTGGAAACCCTCGCGGTCGCGGTCGCCGCGTGCGACGTCGCCGATGAAAAGGATCATCGGCGTCGAATCCTGCATCGCGACATGGACCCCCACCGACGCGTTGGTGGCGCCGGGGCCGCGGGTGACGAAGGCGATGCCGGGCCGGCCGGTCATCTTGCCGTCGGCCTCGGCCATATAGGCGACGCCGCCTTCCTGACGGCAGACGACGAGGTCGATCTCCGGCGTGTCGTGGAGGGCATCGAGCACGGCGAGGAAGCTCTCGCCGGGAACGGTGAAGATCCGATCGCAGCCCTGGGCTACGAGATTGTCGACGAGGATGCGTCCGCCTGTGCGTTTGGTCATGCGACGACGCCTAATCCGCCCCGCCGACAAATGCCATATCCCTGTGATGGCCCCCTTTAGCCTGCCGGAATAGGGCGACGGCTTGACTTGACGTTCACGTAAAGTACGGATGGCGGCTGATATTCAAAGGAGCGATTGATGACCAAGAGCGAACTCGCCGCGGCGATGAACGAGCATAAGGCGTGGCTGCCCGGCAAGCGCGTGAAGATCGATTTCGGCGGCAGCGAAGGCGCGATCCTGCTCGACGGCGTCGCCGAGAATGTCACCGAGGAAGACGGCGCCGCCGACACCACGATCAAGGTCGCCTGGGACGATTGGCAGCAGCTTGCCTCGGGCCAGCTCGACGGCATGACCGCGTTCATGATGGGCAAGCTGAAGGTCGAGGGCGACATGTCCAACGCCATGCAGCTGCAGGGCATCCTCGCCAAGCTCAAGGGCTGAGGCCCGCACCCGTCCAAGTACACCGTTCGGGTTGGGCCTGTCGAAGCCTCCTCTTTCCTTCTTAGAGGGGGAGGCCCTTCGGCAGGCTCAGGACGAACGAAGCGGGCTCCACCGCTGCCGCATGCGGCAAAGTTGAAACCTCATTCAGGTTTGCTTGACCCGGGCGGCCTGTCGCGCTTATCGCGCTGCCCGAGACAAGGGAGCGATGCATGCAGAAAATCTATCCGAGCGCCGAGGCTGCGCTTGAAGGCCTGCTGTTCGACGGCATGACGATCTGCGCCGGCGGGTTCGGCCTGTGCGGGATCCCCGAGCGGCTGATCGACGCGATCCAGGCGAGCGGCGTCAAGGATCTGACCGTCGCCTCGAACAATGCCGGCATCGACAATGAGGGGCTCGGCAAGCTGCTCAGGACTCGTCAGGTCAAAAAGATGATCTCGTCCTATGTCGGCGAGAACAAGGAGTTCGAGCGGCAATTCCTGGCCGGCGAGCTCGAGGTCGAATTCTGCCCGCAGGGCACGCTCGCCGAGCGGATGCGCGCCGGCGGCGCCGGCATCCCCGGCTTCTACACCAAGACCGGCGTCGGCACGCAGGTCGCGGAGGGCAAGGAGCATAAGGAATTCGACGGCGAGACCTACATCCTCGAGCGCGGCATCCGCGCCGATCTGTCGATCGTGAAGGGCTGGAAGGCCGACGAGGCCGGCAACCTCGTGTTCCGCAAGACGGCGCGCAACTTCAACCAGCCGGCCGCGACGTCGGGCAAGATCTGCGTCGCCGAGGTCGAGGAGATCGTGCCGGTCGGCAGCCTCGATCCGGACTGCATCCATCTGCCCTCGATCTACGTGAAACGGCTCGTGCTCGGCGCGCCCTATGACAAGAAGATCGAATTCCGAACCACCCGCCAGAGGGAGGCCGCATAATGGCTTGGGACCGCAACCAGATGGCCGCGCGCGCCGCGAAGGAGCTGCGCGACGGTTATTATGTCAATCTCGGCATCGGCATCCCGACGCTTGTGGCGAACAACATCCCCCAAGGGATGACGGTGACCCTGCAGTCGGAGAACGGCATGCTCGGCATCGGCCCGTTCCCTTATGAAGGGGAGGAGGATCCGGACCTCATCAACGCCGGCAAGCAGACCATCTCCGAGCTTCCCTCGTCGAGCTATTTCAGCTCGTCGGACAGCTTCGCTATGATCCGCGGCGGCCATATCGATCTCACTGTGCTCGGCGCGATGGAGGTGAGCCAGGACGGCGACATCGCCAACTGGATGATCCCAGGCAAGATGATCAAGGGCATGGGCGGCGCGATGGACCTCGTTGCCGGCGTCAAGAAGATCATCGTCGTGATGGAGCACACGTCCAAGACCGGCGATCCCAAGTTCATCCCGAGCTGCACGCTGCCGCTCACCGGCAAGAACGTGGTCGACATGATCGTCACCGACCTCTGCGTCTTCCAGCGGCCCGACCATCAGAGCCCGTTCAAGCTGGTCGAGCTCGCCCCCGGAGTCACCGCCGAAGAGGTCGCCGCCAAGACGACGGCGAACTATCTGAGCTGAAGCACGTTTCCGGGGGCAGGCGATGCTGCTCCCGGAGATTTTCCATGCGCCATGTCGGCGATGCCCGCCACGAGGTTCTCGAACATGAACTGATCGGCGAGCGCGCCTCGGCGCTCGGCGATGCGGGCCGCCGGGTGGAGCGCGCGCTGGCGGCCTTGCGCGAGGCGGAGGCGGACGAGCGCGAGGCCTGCTCGACGAGGCCGCGCGCACCGTCTGGCACTTCCTCATTCAGCGCGAGACGCTGGGGCTGCGCGACCGCAAGCCTGTCATCGCCCACTATGCGATCCCGTCCGAGGTGCTAAACCGGATGGGAGCGATCAAGACATAGGGGAGAAATCGATGCTGAAGCGGGTGACGATGGCGGCCGTGGCGTTCGTGACATTGGCCGGGATGCAGGCGCCGCCCGCGGCCAAGGCGCCTTTGTCCCTGTACCGACTTGATTGCGGCAGCCTCGACATCGCCGATCTCGGCGTCTTTTCCGATACCGGCCTCTATGCAGGTCAGAAGAAGGCCCTGGTGGCGAGCTGCTACCTCGTCCGCAACGGCGACAAGGCTCTACTGTGGGACACGGGCGTCGACGGTGCGCTCGCCGGGAAGCCCAAGGACAAGCAGGGGGCGGTGCTGAAGGAGAGGCTCGCCGCGCAGCTCGCGCGGATCGGCGTCCGCCCGCAGGACGTCACCTATGTCGGCATCAGCCATTATCATGCCGACCATACCGGCCAGGTCGCCGATTTCCCCGGCGCCACCTTGCTTGCCGGCAAGGGCGACTGGGAGGTGATCAAGGTCTGGCCACCGGCCGCGCCCCGCTTCGATCATTGGCTGAAGGGCGGCGGCAAGGTCGAGCCGCTCAATGGCGACAAGGACGTGTTCGGCGACGGCCGCGTCACGATCCTCGACATGCCGGGCCATACCGAAGGCCATCGGGCGCTGCTCGTGCGGCTCGCGAGTGGGCCGGTCCTGATTTCCGGCGACCAATATCATTTCACGCAGAATCGCGCAGTCGGCGGGGTGCCGAGCTTCAACGTCGACCGGGCCGATACTTTGGCCTCGCACGACCGGTTCGAGAAGCTCGCGCGCAACCTCGATGCCAAGGTGATCATCCAGCACGAGCCCGACGACATCGCCAAGCTGCCCGCTTTCCCGAAGGCCGCGCAATGAAGGCCCTGCTTTCAACCGCGCCGGGCGGCCCCGAGACGCTGACCCTCAGCGACGTCCCCGATCCCACACCCGGCAAGGGCCAGCTGCTGGTCGCCGTCAAAGCCTGCGCGATCAACTATCCCGACGTCCTCATCATCGAGGACAAATATCAGTTCAAGCCGCCGCGGCCGTTCGCGCCGGGCGGCGAGATTGCCGGCGTGGTCGAGGCGCTCGGCGAGGGGGTCGCGGGCTGGAGCGTCGGCGACCGGGTGATGGCGATGGTCGGCCATGGCGGCCTCGCCGAGAAGGTGGTGGTCGACGCGCGCATGGCGCTGAGGCTGCCCGAGGGCCACAGCTTCGAGGAGGGCTCGGCGCTGATCCTCACCTATGCCACCTCGATCCACGCCTTGCTCGACCGCGGAAGGCTGCAGTCGGGGCAGACCTTGCTCGTGCTGGGCGCTGCCGGCGGCGTGGGGCTCGCGGCGGTCGAGCTCGGCAAGGCGTTCGGCGCGCGCGTAGTCGGCGCCGTCTCGTCCGAGGAGAAAGCCGAGATCGTGCGGAAGGCCGGGGCCGATGCGGTGCTCGTCTATCCGCGCGGCCCGTTCGACAAGGAGGCGTCCAAGGCGCTGGCGCAGCAGTTCAAGGACGCGGTCGGCCCGGACGGCGCCGACGTGATCTATGACCCGGTTGGCGGCGACTATGCCGAGCCCGCCCTGCGCGCGATCGGCTGGGAGGGCCGTTATCTCGTCGTCGGCTTCCCGGCCGGAATCCCCAAGCTGCCGCTCAACCTCACCTTGCTCAAGAGCTGCGACGTCTGCGGCGTCTTCTGGGGCGCGTTCGCCGCGCGCGATCCGGAGGCCAATGCGGCGCACATCCGCACATTGTTCCGCCTCTGGGACGAGGGCCGGATCGCGCCGCAGGTGAGCCGCACCTGGCCGCTCGAGCGGGGTGGCGAGGCGATCGCCCACATGGCCGCGCGCAACGCGATCGGGAAGCTGGTGGTGACCGTCGGCTGACCGCCGTTGCACCGGCCGGCCCCGCGGCCTATCTGGGTCTCGACTACCTACGCAAAGGATTATCATGACGACCTTCGACGACCGCGAGAGAGCATTCGAAAACATGTATGCCCGCGATCAGGAAATGCAGTTCCGGATCATCGCCCGCCGCAATCGCCTGCTGGGCGCCTGGGCGGCCAAGCTGATGGGGCTGACCGAGGTCGAATCGGAAGCCTATGCCAAGGACGTCGTGCGCGCCGATTTCGAGGAAGCGGGCGACGAGGACGTCATCCGGAAGATCCTCGGCGATCTCACCTCGGCCGGCGTCGAGTGCGACGAGGCCCGCATCCGCGAGGCGCTCGAGCATAAGACGGTCGAGGCGCGCCGCCAGATGATCGAGGCGCAGGGCTGATCCGATGCCCATGGCCGCCGAGGACATCGAGACATTGATCCGCCAGGGCATCCCAGACGCCCGGGTAGAGATCACCGACCTTGCCGGCGACGGCGACCATTATTCCGCGCGGGTGGTGGCCGAGAGTTTCAGGGGGATGCCGCGCGTCAAGCAGCACCAGCGCGTCTACGAGGCGCTGGGCGGGCGGATGGGCGGAGTGCTGCACGCGCTCCAGCTCACCACCGCTGTCCCCGAATAAGGAAGCCTTTATGTCCGATACCAACGCCCGCATCGACGAGATCGTCAAATCCAAGGACGTCGTCCTGTTCATGAAGGGGACCGCGCTGTTCCCGCAATGCGGCTTCTCAAGCCGCGCGGTTGCGATCCTCGACCATCTCGGCGTCGCCTTCGACACGGTCGACGTGCTGCAGGACGCCGAGATCCGCCAGGGCATCAAGGAATATTCCGACTGGCCGACCATCCCCCAGCTCTACGTCAAGGGCGAGTTCGTCGGCGGTTCGGACATAATGATGGAGATGTTCGAGGCCGGCGAGCTGCAGCAATTGATGGACGATCAGCAGATCGCCAAGGCCGAGGCGTAAGCCAGCACGCCCGTCATGCCAGCGCAGGCCGGCATCCCGGGACGAAAGTTAGAGCAGCACCAGTTTTTCCTGAGATCCCGGCCTGCGCCGAGATGCATTCCTTTCGGAAATCAGCGGGGCGGGCGGCGCGACCAGAAAGCGCCAGCCCGCCCCTTTTTCGGTGGAACTGTGTGGACGCCGATAGAGATACAAGCCGCGTGCCAAACGGTGCAAGCCGCAAATTTCCGGGCCTTTCGATGGTGAAGGCGGATTAACCATCATCCCGCTTTGTAAAATCCTCCGACACAGCAACCTAAACAGGACGTTCAGCAGCCGTTCAGGCGTTTGACTACATCTGTAATCCCAAGGCCGGACACACGGTTGGGAGGTCATGATGAGCGAACGCTTCATCGCCTGGGGTATCGAGACGCTGTTCGCGTTCACCCTGCTGCTGCTCCTCGTGCTGCTGGTGCGGCGCCCGATCGCCAATCGTTTCGGCGCCCAATGGGCCTATGCCCTCTGGCTGCTGCCGGCCCTTCGCCTCATTCTGCCGCCTCTGCCGTGGATCGGCGGCATCGCGCTTCCGTCTCCCGCGCTCTTCATCCCGGCGCCGGCGATGGAAGCGGCCGCGCCCCTGCCACTCGACGACGGACTGGGCCTCTGGGGGCCCTTCCTGCTTGCCTTGTGGGGCGGGGGCGCGGCCGTCTTCATTCTCTACCAGATCGTCGGCTATCGCGCGTTCCTGCGCGAGCTGCGCGCGGGCGAGCGCCCTGCCGGTGTGCGCTGCGAAGGCATTCCCGTGATCGAGAGCGAGGCCGTCGACGGCCCGATCGCGATCGGCCTCATCGACCGCCGCATCGTCGTACCGCCGCTCTTCGCCTATCGCTACAGCCCGGCCGAGCGCGCGCTAGCATTGGAGCATGAGCTGATCCACCACCGCCGGCTGGACCTGTGGTGGAATGCGGCGGCGCTGGCGGCGCTGGCGCTGAACTGGTTCAATCCGATCGCCCATTTTGCCTTCCGCGCCTTCCGCATCGATCAAGAACTGGCCTGCGACGCCGCCGTCTCCTGCCGCTCGCCGGCCATGCGCCACGAATATGCGCGCGCCCTGGTCAAATCGGGCACGCGGCCGGGCCAGATCGCGACCTGCCCGATGTATTCGGCCGACCAGCTGAAGCGGCGGCTGAAGATGCTGCACGAGCATCGCAAGGGGCGGGGACGCACGCTGGGCGGCGCTGCCTGCGTGACTCTCGTCCTGTCGCTCGGTCTGATGCTCACCGCGCCCACTTACGCGGCGCCAGCGAAGGACACAGCGGCCGAAGCCGCGGAGGTCCGTCTCGCCGCGCTGGAGACGCAGCGCGCGGCCCTTTCCGACCATCAGGCGCGGACGGGGGAGTGCCGCGCCAAGGAGTTAGAGGCGGTCGACGCAGAGATAGCGGCGCTGCTGAGGACGCACTTGGATCGCGTCCGGAATGCTGATAGACTACATCTGTAATCGACGAGGGTAAGCGATGAGCGAGCGTATTTCCGATGCCGAACATGCGGTCATGGAGGTCCTCTGGGACGAGGCGCCTCTCGCCGCCGCGGACGTGGCCGAGCGGATCGATCCGGCCCGCGGGTGGAGCGTCCGCACCGTCAAGACGATGCTGTCGCGGCTGCTCGCCAAGGGCGCTCTGGTCCATGAGGAAGATGGCCGCCGCTACCTCTACAAGCCGGCCATCGCCCGCGACGATTTCGTCGCCCGCGAATCGCGCAAGTTGCTCGATCGCATGTTCGGCGGGCGGGTGACGCCCCTGGTCGCCCATCTCGCCGAGCAGGATGAGCTGACTCCGCAGGACATCGCCGAGATCGAGGCCCTGCTGAAGGCGCTCAAATCATGATCGGCTGGCTGGTCGAAACGACCATCGGCGCGAGCCTGCTGATGCTGCTGGTGCTCGCCGTCCGCCGCCCTGTCGCCGAACTGTTCGGCGCGCAATGGGCCTATGCTTTGTGGCTGCTGCCGCTGCTCCGCTTCGTGCTGCCGCAGCTGCCCGAGGCGCCGGTGCCGGTGCCGGCGATCGTTGTGCTGCCGGCGATCGACGCGATGGCCGCGGCGCCCGCGCCCGCGGCCGGCGGATCGGGCGACTGGCTGTGGCTCCTGCTCGCTTTGTGGGCAGGCGGCGCGATCATCTTCGCCATCTGGCAGCAATCGACCTACAGCGCGTTCATGCTCCATCTCGGTCCCGAGGCGCGGCCGGCGCAGCCGGAGCGGTTCGGCGGGGTGAAGGTCGTCGAGAGCGACGCCGTCGACGGGCCCGTGGCAGTCGGTTTCCTCACCCGCCGGATCGTCGTGCCCCTGGATTTCGCGACCCGCTACAGCGCCTCCGAGCAGCGTCTCGCGCTCGAGCATGAGCTGGTCCACCATCGCCGCTTCGACCTGTTCTGGAATCTGGCGGCGCTCGCCATCCTCGCGCTCAACTGGTTCAACCCGATCGCCCATTTCGCCTTTCGCGCCTTCCGCGCCGACCAGGAACTGTCCTGCGACGCCGCCGTCACGCGCCGCGCGCCCGAGCAACGCCACGATTATGCCTGCGCGGTCGTCAAGTCCGCGAGCCAGCCCGGACTGATCGCGGCCTGCCCGCTCAACCACGCCGCCTTTCTGAAACGGAGACTGAAGATGATGAAGAGCCATCGCGGCGGCTGGGCCCGCACCATGGGCGGCGTCGCCGCGCTGTCGGTCTTCGGTGCAGGAGGGCTGCTGCTGAGCACTCCCGGCGCCGCGCAGGACGAGGCCAGGGCGCCCCGCGTCGTCCCGGCGCGGATCGGGGTCGAGCCGATCATCGACAAGAAGGACATCGCCACCCTCCGCGCCAAATGCGGACGCGGCGACAAGGCGCGGCGCGACGGCTCGATCGTCTGCGACGATTCCGAGGCGGCCGATCCTGAGGTCAAGGCGATCATGGCGCGGACAGAGAAGCGGGTCCGCGAGCATGTCGAGGCGGCGATGCCGAGCGAAGCCGAACTGAAACGGATCGAAGTGAAGGCAGCCGAGGCGGTCGCGCGAGCGCACGAAGCGGTGGCCGCGGTGCCCGCCATCGACGTAGAGCAGCGCGCCCGCATCCATGAGGCGGTTGCCAAGGCGCAGGCGGCGGCCCGGGTCGATCGCGCCCACATCATCGCCCAGGCGCAGCATGCCGCACGGGCCGACCATGCCCGGGCGATCGCGCAGGTCCACGAGGCGGCGCGTCACGCCCGCGTGCGCATGGTCCATGTCGATACCGAGGCGATCCGCCGCGCCACCCTGGCTTCGGTCCAGGCGACGCTTCCGGCATTGCGCGCCGAGCAGCTGCAGGAGCTTCAGGCCTCGCTGGCCGAAATGCGCCGCGATCTTGCCGAAGCGGCGATCGAGCGCCAGCGTGACGCCGCCGAGCACGCCCGCGAAATGCGCGAGATGCAGGCGGAGCTGAAGCGCGAGCTCAAGGACATCGAGGTCGACGTCAAAGTCGACGAGTAAGCACAGGCGGCCCCTTCGATCCCGGCGGAGGGGCCGTTCGCCGCTTGGATTTCCCCCCATCCGATGCCACATGCACGCCATGGATGGGTCTCCCGGCACGATCGAACGAATTGAACCGCTGGTGCGGCGTGTGCTGGCGCCCAATCCGTCGGCTTTCACCTATAGCGGCACGCAGACCTTCATCGTCGGCACAGGCGCCGTCGCGGTCATCGATCCCGGCCCTGACCTTCCCGAGCATGTCGAGGCTCTGCTGGCGGGATTGAAGGGGGAGACGGTTGCCGCGATCCTGTGCACCCACACCCACCGCGATCACAGCCCGGCGGCAGCCTTGCTGCAGGCCGCGACCGGCGCACCGATCATCGGCTGCGCCGCGCTGACCATGGACGACGAAGGGCCGCGCGCCGACGCTGCGTTCGACGCCGAATATCTGCCCGACCGCGTCCTGGCCGACGGTGAGAGGCTGGAAGGCGACGACTGGATGCTCGAGGCGGTGGCGACGCCGGGTCACACCTCGAACCATCTCTGTTTCGCGCTGCCCGAGAGCGGGGCGCTGTTTTCCGGCGACCATGTGATGGGCTGGTCGACGACGATCGTCTCGCCGCCCGACGGCGACATGGCTGATTACATGGCGAGCCTGGAGAAATTGCAGGCGCGCGAGGACCGCATCTATTATCCTGCCCATGGCCCCGCGATCGAGCGCCCCAAACGGCTGGTGCGCGGCATGATCGGTCATCGCAGGCAGCGCGAGGGCCAGATTTTGCGCCGGCTTCGCGACGGCAGCCACCTCATCCCCGAGATGGTCGCGACGATGTATAAAGGCATCGACCCACGACTGCACGGCGCAGCCGGCCGGTCGGTGCTGGCCCATCTGATCGATCTCGAAACGCGCGGCCTGGTCGCGCGGCAGGGCGAAGGCTGGAGCCTCGCTGCGTGAGGAAAACGGCTTTTGTCTTCGTCGCGCTTGTCGCCGGCCTGGTCCTCGGCGCGCTCGCCGTGGTCGGGCTGCGGCTGGCCAGCCCCTTTGACGGGCCCGATCCCGAGACGGTGGCGGCCGCCAGCCTGCAGTCGATGCGCGAGCAGGCGCGGCTGACGCCGTTCGCGGCCCGCTTCGTCGCCGTCACCACCTCCACCCAGTCGCGCTTCGGGCTCAAGGCCGAGAAGACCCTGATCATGCCCGGCCTGGTCCGCTACGAGCTCGATCTCGCCAAGCTGCAGCAGGACGATCTCGCCTGGGATGAAGCGACCAAGACGCTCAGGATCGAGCTCCCCCCGCTCGAGATTGCGGCGCCGCAGATCGACATGGCGCAGATCAAGGAATATTCGGGCGGCGGGTTGCTCATGTCGCTGACCGATGCCGAGACGGCGCTCGATGGCGCCAATCGGGCCCGCGGCCAGCAGGAGCTGGTCCGCCAGGCCCGCGAGCCGGTGCCGATGCGGCTGGCGCGCGATGCCGCGGTCCGGGCGGTCGGGCGCAGCTTCGCCATGCCGCTGCGCGCGGCGGGGATCGACGCCAATGTCGAGGTGCGGTTCGCCGACGCGTCGGGCGAGCCATCCTTCCTCGACAGGTCGCGGCGGATAGAGGATGTCTTGAACGAACAACAGGCCGGGCGCTGACCGCCGCCTCAGGAGTGAATGTGATGAACGCACCCAATATGAGCCTCAAGGGGCTGGACCTTCGCGCCGAGATCGACCGGCTGCGCAAGGAACGCAACGCCGTCATCCTAGCCCATTATTACCAGGCGCCCGAGATCCAGGACCTCGCCGATTTCGTCGGCGACAGCCTCGATCTCAGCCGCAAGGCCGCGGCGACCGAGGCCGACGTCATCGCCTTCTGCGGCGTCCGCTTCATGGCCGAGACCGCCAAGATCCTGAGCCCCGAGAAGATCGTGATCCTGCCCGACATGGATGCCGGCTGCAGCCTCGAGGACAGCTGCCCGCCCGATCAGTTCGCGGCATTCCGGGCCAAGCATCCCGATCATATCGCGCTCACCTACATCAACTGCTCGGCGGACGTGAAAGCGCTGAGCGACATCATCGTGACCTCGTCCTCGGCGGAGATCATCCTCAGCCAGATCCCGCCCGAGCAGAAGATCATCTTCGGCCCCGACAAGCATCTCGGCGGCTATCTCGCCCGCAAGACCGGCCGCGACATGCTGCTCTGGCCGGGCGTCTGCATCGTCCACGAGGCCTTTTCCGAGACCGAATTGCTGAAACTCAAGGCGCAGCATCCCGGTGCGCCGGTGCTCGCCCACCCCGAATGCCCGGCCCATATCGTCGAGCATGCCGATCTCGTTGGATCGACCAAGGCGATCCTCGATTATGCGCTGAGCAGCGACGCCGACACTTTGATCGTCGCGACCGAGCCGCACATCATCCACCAGATGGAGAAAGCGGCGCCGCACAAGAATTTCATCGGCGCGCCCGGTGCAGACGGGAACTGCAACTGCAACATGTGCCCGTATATGGCGCTCAACACGCTCGAGAAGCTCTACGTCGCGCTGCGCGATCTCGAGCCGCGCATCGAGATGGACGAGGGCCTGCGCCTGCGCGCCAAGAAGTCGCTCGACGCGATGCTCGACATGGCCGGCCGCACCGTCGGCCAGGGCGATGTCGGCCGGCCGATCTTCGCCAACGACTGAGCGCATCATCGCCTCTTCCCGCCCCGTGACACCGGCGTGGTAAGCGGCTAACCCACCATCTCCCGCTTCCGGAGACCTGCCTTGCTTCGTCAGATCCTGCCCGTCGCCGCTCTCCTGTTCACGGCCGCCGCCGCGCCCGCCGTGGCCGATGATCCCTATCTTTGGCTCGAGGAGATCGAGGGCGAGCGCGCGCTGACGCAGGTGAAAGCCTGGAACAAGACGACCGAGGACCTGCTCACCAAGTCCCCCAATTTCGAATCCTACCGCGCTCGCGCCCGCGCCATCCTCGACGACGAGCAGCAGATCGCCGCGCCCGAGGACGTGATGGGCGGCTACGTCACCAATTTGTGGCGCGACGCCGCCAATCCGCGCGGTCTGTGGCGGATCTCGCCGCTCGCCGCCTATGTCGCCGGCAAGCCGCAATGGCGCACGCTGATCGACGTCGATGCGCTGGGCAAGCAGGAAGGCAAGAGCTGGGTGTGGCACGGCGCCGACTGCCTCGCGCCCGCCTACACCCGTTGCCTCGTCTCGCTCTCGCCGGGCGGTACCGACGCCGACGTCGTGCGCGAGTTCGACGTTGCCACCGGCAAGTTCACCGAGGGCGGCTTCGCGCTGCCCGAGGCCAAGAGCAATGTCGCCTGGGTCGACGAGAACCGGCTGCTGGTCGTCACCAATTACGGGCCGGAGTCGCTGACGACCTCGGGCTACGGCCGCATCGCCAAATTGTGGCAGCGCGGGACGCCGCTCGCCGCCGCCAAGACGATCTTCGAAGGCGAGAAGACCGACGTGTCGACCTCGCCCTTCGCGGTCCAGGACGGCGACAAGCGCTGGACCTTCGTCGGCCGTGGCAAGACCTTCTGGACCAACGATCTGTCGCTGCTCACCGCCGACGGCCGGCTGGTGAAGACGCCGCTGCCCGACACCGCCAATTTCCAGGACGTGATCGGCGGCCGCATGATCGCCTTGCTGCAGGCGCCGCTCGGGGCGATCCCGGCGGGTTCGGTGGTCGCTTACTCGCTCGCCGACATCGCCGCCGGCCGCACCGCCGCGCCGGAACTGGTCATGGCGCCGAGCAAGAGCCAGGCGATCGAGGAGGTTGCGGCCAGCGACAACGTCCTGTGGGTGAAGGCGCTCGACGATGTGTCGGGCAAATTGTTCGCCCTCCGCCGCGGCGCCGATGGCAAATGGACGAGCCAGGCGATGCCGCTCGCCGCCAACAGCACGATCCATCTCTCCGGCGTCGCCGGCCAGTCGGACACGGCCTTCGCCACCGTCGAGGGCATGCTGACCCCGCCGGCGCTCTACGCGGTCGACGGCCGCGGCCAGGCGCAGCTCGTACAGAGCCTGCCGGCGCGCTTCGACGCCAACGCCTTCACCGTCGAGCAGCGCTTCGCGACGTCGAAGGACGGCACCCGCGTGCCCTATTTCCTCGTCCGCAAGAAGGGCACGAAGGGCGCGGTCCCGGCGCTGATCCACGCCTATGGCGGCTTCCGTGCCGCGCAGACGCCGACCTATCTCACCGGCCAGCCCTATCGCGCCGGTCCGCTCGGTCTGTTCTGGACCGAGAGCGGCAACGCCTATGTCCTCGCCAACATCCGCGGCGGCGGCGAATATGGTCCGGCCTGGCATGAATCGGTGCTCAAGGAGAACCGCCAGAAGAGCTTCGACGATCTCCACGCGGTCGCCGAGGATCTCGTCCGCACCGGCGTCAGCGCCAAGGGCAAGATCGCGATCTCCGGCCGTTCGAACGGCGGCGTCCTCGTCGGCGCAGCGCTGACCCAGCGACCGGACCTCTACGGCGCCGTCATCTCCGGCTCGCCGCTGCACGACATGAAGCGTTACTCGCATCTGCTCGCGGGCGCGTCGTGGATGGACGAATATGGCGATCCCGATAAGGCCGAGGATTGGGCCTACCTCTCGAAATATTCGCCCTACCAGAATGTGAAGCCGGGCGTGAAATATCCCCCGGTCTTCTTCTATCTCTCGACCAAGGACGATCGCGTCCATCCCGGCCACGCCCGCAAGATGGCGGCGCGGCTGATGGAATATGGCAACCCGGTCTATTATCACGAATATCTGGAGGGCGGCCATTCGGTGGGCGCCGACCATGCCGAGGACGCCTATCGCGCGGCCCTGCTCAACGCCTTCCTCAATCGCGAGCTGAGCGGGCAGGGCAAGTGAGCTTCACGCTCGACCGGTTCGACCTCGAGCGCTTCGTACGGGAGACGCTGGCCGAGGATCTCGGCGACCATGGCGACATCACCTCGGCCGCGGTGATCCCCGCCGACGCGCTGTTCCGCGGCGTGATGGACAGCCGCGACGCGATCACGGTGGCGGGCCTGCCGATCGCCGAGGCCTTCTTCCGAGCGCTCGATCCCGACGTGGAGATCGAGTTGCTGGCCAAGGACGGCGACAGGGTCTCTGCCGGAACCCAGCTGATGCGCCTGACCGGCAAGGCGCGCGCGCTCCTCACCGCCGAGCGCTCTGCGCTCAACACGCTCCAGCACCTTTCGGGCGTGGCGACGCTGACCCGCGCCTATGTCGACGCAATTGCCGGCACGGGCGCAATCCTGCTCGATACCCGCAAGACGATCCCGGGCCTTCGCGTGCTCGAGAAATACGCGACCCGCATGGGGGGCGCGCAGAACCACCGCATGCGGCTGGACGATGCGGCGATGATCAAGGACAATCATGTCGCCGTCGCCGGCGGGGTGGAGGAAGCGGTGCGCCGCGCCGTCGCCGCGGGCATCGAACGGATCATCGTCGAGGTCGACCGGATCGATCAGATCGAGCCGGCGCTGGGGGCAGGGGCGACGCACCTGCTGCTCGACAATATGGACGCCGACATGCTGCGGGAAGCGGTGGCGCTCGTCGGAGGGCGCGTCCCGACCGAATCGAGCGGCGGCGTCACGCTCGAAACGATCCGCACCAAGGCGGAGACCGGGGTAACCTACATTTCGGTCGGACGGCTCACCCAGTCGGCGCCCGCCGCGGACATCGGGCTCGACTTCGAACCCGCCTGACGGTCTTTAGCGGCGCACAATCTCGCCCTCGACCAGCATGGTCTCGGGATGATGCTTGTCGAGCCAGCGCTTGATGATGCGCAGGTTGCGGCTGTTGGAGCGGAAGGCGAAGTCGAACAGGTCGCCGACGAGCGGGATCGCCCCCAGCGCTGTGTCGACTCCGACATTGCCCGCCATCCGGGCGATGTGGAATTTGGACATGCCGAGGTTCCGCCCTTCCCAGACGAGCCAGGCGCCCATCGCGGCGGTGATGACGTCGCCGAGCACCGGCACAAGGCCGAGGATCGCGTCGAGGCCGACGGGGCGGTTGATGCCGGGTATGACGAAGGCGCGCTCGAGCACCGCCTCCACGGCCTCCAGCCGACGGCGTACCGAGGCCGGATCCCGCCCCATCGGCAATTGGCCGGCGATCGCTTCGAACTGTTCCTGCGGCGTCGGCATGACAAACTCTCCTTGCCCCTGAGCTAGGGTGGTCAGGGGCGCGCTGCAACCAGCGACGCGGGAAAGCGGCGCGCGAACGCATTGGGCCGGAAGCCCTCGAGCCGCTGCGCGACGAGGTGCCAGCGTATCGGCGCAGTGATCGGGATGAACACGGCGAGGTCGCCGATCATCCGGTCAGCCTCTGCAAGCTGCTGGGTCCGTTCCGCGGCGGTCGGGGCGGCGCGCGCAGCGGCGAGGCGCTGATCGGCCTCCGGGCTGCAGATCGGGCTCGCGTCGCAGGTGAAGTGGCGCAGATACCAGGTTGCGATGCTGGTCGGAGCGACCGCGTCGATCAGGCGGAGGTCGGCCTTTGCATTGGGTCCTACGGCTTCGGCCGTTACGCCGATCGCACGCCAGTCGCGGCGCAGATAGGCGAACAGGAGCCGGTAGCCGGGACCGGGCGGCAGGGCCACACGCAAGGCGACCGGCTCGCCCTCGGCCAGACTGCTGATGATCCGCGCGGCGGTCTCGCGGCGCATCGGCTGCGGGTTGGCGGCCCAGGCGGGAAGGGCGGGCTCCGGGAGTTCGTCGATACCGCTCGGCACGATCGAGGTGCGCGGCAGCAGGTCCGGTATCCCCAGGTCGGTCACGAACGCATCGCGGTCGACCGCCATCGCCAGTGCGGCCCGCGCCGCCGGATTGCTCCAAAGCTCACCGCTGCCGGTGAAAGCGAGGCCGAGAATGCCCGCAACCGGATCGACGCGCCGGACCGCGGCTGGCGGTTGAGCAGCGCGCGCGATCGGCAGGTCGCCGAGCGTGCCGCCGGTGACCAGGTCTGCTCCGCCGTCCGTGAAGCGCGCGACCGCCAAAGCGGCGCGCTCGCCCCGCAGCAGGATGTCGGGCGCGTGGTCGCGCTCGCTTTCCTCCTCGTCCGCGCGGTGCATGGTGAGGAGGGCGCTGCCGTCCTCCTCGAACCGCGCCCGGAACGGGCCGGTCCCGGCGCCGCGTCGGATGATCGCCATCTCGGGCTGGGCGAGCAATTGCAGGAAATTGGGACGTGGGGCCTTGAGGCTGATCTCGAGCACGTCGTCGGTCATCGCCTCGATCTCGGCGATCGCGCCGAGCACGGGCTTCAGGGGATTCTTGCTGGCGCGGCTGTCGGCGGCCCGCAGCCGTTCGACGACCTGCTCGGCGGTCACGCGTCCCCCATTGGTCCATTCGACCCGAGCGAGGCGGAAGGTGTAGCGCAGGCCGTCGTCGGACACGATCCAGCTCTGGGCTAGAGCGGGTTCGACCTGGCCGGTCGCGTCGAACCGTACCAGCCCCTGGGCCACCGCGTCGAGCAGGAAGGCGGACGGCGCGTCGAGCGGCTCGAGATTGGGATTTGCAAGGCGTGGCGGCTCGCCGATCGCGCTGACCGCAATCGGCCCGCTTTCCTGCTCCCCGCACCCGCTGACGAGCACCAGAGCCGCGGCGATGGCCGCCGATCTCACCCGAATCTTCATCCGGAGACCGATACCGGAAGCTTCGGGGGAGCGCCAACCGCGCGGCGCCGGCTGCGGCTCTTTACGCGTCCTTCACGACTGGGCGTGTAGCCTCGCGCTATCGACAGGAACGCGCCGATGCCGGACGACCCCGAACACTCTGAGGATTATCGCGAAAGGCGCGCTGCGCGCCTGCCCGTTGCGACGCATACCGCGTTGCGCCACGGCAATTGGTACAGCGTCGAGGTCAAGGTACGCGACGTTTCGCGCTGCGGCTTCATGGCCGAGTGCAGCGAGCCGGTCGAGATCGGCAGCCACGTGTCGCTCGACGTGCCGGGCATCGGCCCGGTCCATGCCCAGGTGCGCTGGCAGATCGGCGGCCGCATGGGCGGGCTCTTCCTCGACCCGATCAGCCTCAACCGCTGCGAATGGACGGCGATCCGCACGGATCCGCCGCAGGCCGCCTGAGACTGGAATTGGTGCGGACGGCGGGACTCGAACCCGCACGCCCCGAGGGGCAGAAGATTTTAAGTCTCCGGCGTCTACCGGTTCCGCCACGTCCGCACGGAATGCACCCATAGCGCGCCGTTTCGACGAAAGTCAGGACCCCTGCACGCAGATCGGCGGAATTTTTCCGGCCGCTCGGGCAGCCGGCGGTGGGCTCAGACGTTGAGCCGCTCGCGCATTTCCTTGCCCGGCTTGAAATAGGGCACGCGCTTGGCCGCGACGTCGACGGAATCGCCGGTGCGCGGGTTGCGGCCCTTGCGGGCGTCGCGCTCGCGGGTCGAGAAAGCGCCGAAGCCGCGCAGCTCGACGCGGCCGCCTTTCTGCAGCTGGGCGATGATCGAATCATAGAAGGAGGACACCACCCGTTCGATCTCCTTGACGGTCAGATCGGGATGGTCGTCGCACAATTTCTGGACAAGCTCGGAACGGATCAAGGCCAAGGCCCCCCAAGTCAGTAAGCCATTCAGGCTGGATGAAAATCGGACCGCGCCGAGCCCCACGAGCGACGCTTAATCCAGATCAATCGCACCGTTTTGGACGCAAGGCAATATCCCGCGCGGCCAATGCTCATGAAAAAGCCCCGCTTTACCGTGTCGGGCAGAGCGGGGCTTCGTCATCGTCTCAACACGGGCGCCTGAGCGCCCCGTGTTGGGGTTAGGAGTTCTTTTGCTTGAGGGCTTCGCCGAGGATGTCGCCGAGCGACGCGCCCGAATCGGACGAGCCGTACTGCGCGACCGCCTGCTTCTCTTCGGCGATCTGCATCGCCTTCACCGAGAAATTGGGCTTCTTCGAGCGATCGAAGCCGATCACCATCGCGTCGAACTTCTGGCCGACCTGGAAACGCTCCGGACGCTGCTCGTCGCGGTCGCGGCCGAGATCGGTGCGCTTCAGGAAGCCGGTGGCGCCGTCGTCGCCGACCTGAACCTCGAGGCCGCCGTCGCGCACTTCGAGCACGGTGACGGTGACGACGTCGTTCTTGTTGACGCCCGAGCCGCTGCCGCCGGTGGCGACGCCGCCGCGCTCAAGCTGCTTCATGCCGAGGCTGATGCGCTCCTTCTCGACGTCGACGTCGAGCACGACCGCCTTCACCATCTCGCCCTTGTGGTGCAGATTGAGGGCGTCCTCGCCCGAAATGCCCCAGGCGATGTCCGACATGTGGACCATGCCGTCGACGTCGCCGTCGAGGCCGATGAACAGGCCGAACTCGGTCGCGTTCTTGACTTCGCCCTCGACCTCGGTGCCGACCGGGTGGGTCTCGGCGAAGGCCGCCCACGGATTGGCCTGGGCCTGCTTGAGGCCAAGGCTGATGCGGCGCTTGTCCTCGTCGACCTCGAGGATCGCGACGTCGACTTCTTGGCTGGTCGAGACGATCTTGCCCGGGTGGACGTTCTTCTTGGTCCAGCTCATCTCGGAGACGTGGACCAGGCCCTCGATGCCGGCCTCGAGCTCGACGAACGCACCATATTCGGTGATGTTCGTGACGCGGCCCGAGAAGACGCCGCCGATCGGATATTTGGCCTGCGCGCCCTCCCACGGATCGCTCTCGAGCTGCTTCATGCCGAGGCTGATGCGCTGGGTCTCGCGGTTGATGCGGATGATCTGCACCTTCACGGTGTCGCCGATGTTGATCATCTCCGACGGGTGGCCGACGCGCTTGTAGCTCAAATCGGTGACGTGGAGCAGGCCGTCGATGCCGCCGAGGTCAACGAACGCACCATAATCGGTGATGTTCTTGACGACGCCGTCGATCACCTGGCCCTCGGCCAGGCTCTGGATGAGGCCGGTGCGCTGCTCGGCGCGGGTTTCCTCGAGGATGGCGCGGCGCGACACGACGATGTTGCCGCGGCGGCGATCCATCTTCAGGATCTGGAAGGGCTGCGGGATGTCCATCAGCGGGGTGACGTCGCGGACCGGACGGATGTCGACCTGCGAACCCGGCAGGAAGGCGACGGCGCCGTTGAGGTCGACGGTGAAGCCGCCCTTGACGCGGCCGAAGATCACGCCCTCGACGCGGGCGGTCTCGGTGAATTCCTTTTCGAGCTTGTCCCAGGCGGCTTCGCGGCGTGCGCGGTCGCGCGACAGCATCGCTTCGCCCTGGTGGTTCTCGACGCGGTCGACATAGACTTCGACTTCGTCGCCGACCTTGAGGTCAGCCTTCTGGCCGGGAGCGGCGAATTCGCGCAGCGCGACGCGGCCTTCGGACTTCAGACCGACGTCGATGACGGCCATGTCGTTCTCGATCGCGGTGACGGTGCCCTTGACGACGCGGCCTTCGAAGCCTTCGTTCTCGCCGCCGAGCGTTTCGTTGAGGAGAGCCGCGAAATCGTCGCGGGTCGGATTTGCCGTAGTGGCCATGTGCTAGAGTTCCTTCATGTGTTTTTGCCGGCCAGAGGTTGTCTCCCCTGGTCTTTTGAACCCGACTGCCGCAGCGGCCCCATGCCGGATGCGGTGTCCGCGCGGGCGGCGGCGGTGCGGGGGAAGCGGAAAGAGCGCGTCGAAGGCGGGCGACGATCGCCACGGCCCCTTCACGCGCACCTCAAAGCTGAGCCTCCGCAGGCGCTTAGGCCCGCTGGACGGGCGGCATATAGTGGAGAGGGGGCGAAGGGGCAAGCGGATCGTCCGCAAGTCGTACTTGCGGCCGGGGGAGGGGGAAGGGGCGAAGGTAGGCGGGCTAGGGATGTCGTGCTTTGGCCGGAAGCGGCAGGTCGGGTTTCAGGCCGAAGCTAAGGACTCCCCCCGTTCGTACCACCCGCGCGAGCGCTTCACGATGGCGACGACCGACAGCATCACCGGCACCTCGACCAGGACGCCTACGACCGTTGCCAGGGCCGCGCCGGAATTGATCCCGAACAGCGAAATGGCAGCGGCGACGGCGAGCTCGAAGAAATTCGAGGCTCCGATCAGCGCAGCGGGCGCCGCGACGCACCAGGTGACTCCGAACTTGCGGCTGAGCCAGTAGGCCAGGCCGGCGTTGAAATAGACCTGGATGAGGATCGGCACCGCCAGCAGGACGATGACCAGCGGCTGGGCCAGGATCTGCTCGCCCTGGAAGCCGAACAGCAGGATGAGCGTGGTCAGCAGCGAGACGAGCGAGATCGGCCCCAGTACGCGCAGCAATCGATCGAGCGCAGCCTGTCCTCCGCTGGCGAGCACGCGCCCGCGCACCAGCTGCGCGAGGACGACGGGGATCACGATGTAGAGCACGACCGAGAGCAGGAGCGTGTCCCAGGGCACGGTGATCGAGGCCACGCCCAGCAGCAGCCCGACGATGGGCGCAAAGGCGAACACCATGATAAGGTCGTTCAGCGCGACCTGGCTGAGCGTGTAATTGGGTTCGCCTTCGCAGAGGTTGGACCAGACGAAGACCATCGCCGTGCACGGCGCGGCCGCGAGGATGATCAGGCCGGCAATGTAGGAGGATATCTCGCCGGCCGGCAGCAGCGGCGCGAAGAGCCAGCCGATGAAGAACGTGCCCAGGGCCGCCATCGAAAAGGGCTTCACCGCCCAGTTGATGAACAAGGTGACGCCGACGCCCTTCCAATGCTGGCGAACCGACCCCAGCGCCCCGAAATCGATCTTGAGGAGCATCGGGATGATCATAAGCCAGATCAGCACCGCCACGGGCAGATTGACCCGGGCGATCTCGGCGGCGGCTATCGTCGCGAAGGCGCCGGGAACTGCTGCCCCGAGCCCGATACCCACCGCAATGCAGAGCAGCACCCACACCGACAGATAGCGCTCGAACGACGACATTGCGGGCCGCGCCGCCGCTTCCGCATCAGCCATTGGCCCGCACCACTTCGCCGTCTTCCTTCACGAAATCGGCTTCGAGAGGCCGGTCGAGGACCGACAGCACTTCCTCGGACGGGCGGCAGAGCCTTGCGCCCTTCGGCCCCACCACGATCGGGCGGTTGATCAGGATCGGATGCGCCATCATTGCGTCGATGAGCTGGTCGTCGCTGAGCGAGGGGTCCCCCAGACCGAGTTCCGCAAACGGCGTCCCCTTCTCCCGCAGCAGATCGCGCGGGCCGATCCCAATGCGCTGGACGAGCGACACCAATTCCTCCCGGCTCGGCGGCGTTTCCAGATAGTGGATCACCTCGGGCTCCACCCCGGTGGCGCGGATCAGCGCCAGAGTGTTGCGGGACGTCCCGCAGGCCGGGTTGTGGTAGATGGTGACGCTCATCCGCAGCAGCTCGCGGTCTGCGCCGGCATGGCCGGAGCGCAGCATGCGCCCTCGGCGGCATTGGCGGAAAGAGCCGCCAGCGCGGGGCTGTCGCCATAGACCGTCGCTTCCCCGTTGGTGAAGAAGGCTTCCCACACGATGCCATCCGGATCGGCAATCCAGCTCTTTTCCGACTTGGCGTAGCAGCACGTGGTCGCACCTTCCTCCAGGACGGGTCGATCGGCTGCCTTGAGGCGGCCATAGACTTCGGTCAGCTCCTCGGCGCTTTCGACCTGGATGCCGAGATGCTCGATCCCCCTGGCGGCGTGGTCGCCCGCAGAGATGGCGAAGTTCACGCGGGGATCTTCGAGCATCCACTTGGCATAATCCTCCTTTGTCACGGTCGGCTGCGCGCCGAATAAGGTCGAGTAGAAGCGGACGGAGCTATCGAGGTCGGAGACGCCGACGTGGACATGCAGGCGCTTCATGCGGAAATCCTTTCCTGGGGCTGCGCGGCATCCTCGCCGCATTGAGCCGCCGGCGCGCAGGTCGCACCGCCGCAGCAATTCTCCATGAGGTAGCCGACCAGCGCGTTCATCGCCGCATAGTCGGCCGTGTAAATGAGCGAACGTCCCTGCCGCCGCTGCTGGATCAGCCCGGCGCGGGTGAGGTGCGCCAGGTGGAACGACAAGGACGAGTTGGGGACGCCGAGCCTCCCGGCGATCGCCCCCGCAGCCAAGCCTTCGTCGCCGGCCTGAACCAGCAAGCGGAACAGCGCCAGGCGATGCTCCTGGGCAAGGGCGCCGAGTGCCTCGACGGCAGCGGGTGGTTTCATTTCCATGAAGGTCGAAATATCCGCGGCAATTTGACACGTCAACAGATATTTCGACTACGATCGAAAAGATGGGGTGCAAGATTTCGTGCGGGTCCTCGTGCGTCGCGACGTCAGAGCCCAGCCCGATCGAGAGCTGCCTTCAGTTCTGCGTTGTCTGATGTAGCGCTTTTCGGGGTGAGCCGGTTCAAGGCTGTCTGCACACGTTTCTGCGCCACCTGCAGCGCCTTGTGTCGCACCTCCCGCGTTGCATTGGTTCGCCACGAGCGACTCTCGCCAAGGAGGGCTGCCCATTTGGCCTCCTCGGCGGCTAGAATGGCCACGGCCAGTCGCAGACCATCCCGGCGCCCACGCTCGTAATCTTCGATCATCATGCGCTCCTTCGATACGGCCTCCTGCTCGCACCTCTTCGAAGATACTTTCGATCGATAGAGCGACTGTGAAGCCTTCGTTTTATGGCCGAACGCATTCGCGGCCGCTTTTGGCTGACTCAAGGTCCGCTTTCGGGTGCCGCCGGTGGAGCTCAGAGCGGCCGCAATTGTCGCATAGCCGACACGACACCAATCTCGACCGCTGAGGAAGGCATTGTGCGCGCTGTGCGACCTATCCATATAGGATAAAATACCTTGACAGCGTGACGCTATTATGGTACCAAGCAGGCACAATCCAGAAATGTAGCGGGACCTCGGGTCGGGTCCGGGTGACGGAGAGGGAGAGGCCGCGCGGGGATACCGTTGCGGCCTTTTTGTCGTGCGCCGGCGGTGCGGGGCGTGCGGGCGCGGCGGGACGGGAGGGCGCGATGGCGGGGAAAAGCAGGGCCGCGGCCGGAGCCAAGGGCACAAGGCGGGTGCAGGCGAACAAGCATCGCGCGGTGCAGGTGGCGCGGACCGGGGGGCGCAAGCTGTTCGACGAGGACGCCAAGAGCCGCTTCCTCGAATGGTTCGCGGCGACGTGCAACGTCTCGCTCTCGGCCGAGCAGGCCGGGTTCAACTACAAGACCGCGTTCCGCCACCGGATGAACGACGAACGCTTCGCGCAGGGCTGGGACCGGGCGCTGGCGCAGGGCGTGGCGCGGCTCAAGGCCAAGACGCTGGAGACCAAGGCGAAGGAAACGCCGATCGGGATCGAGGGCGATCTCGACGCGCCCGAGATGGAGCCGATCGACCCGGCGCTCGCGATCCAATTGCTGCGCGAGCATGAGCGGCGGCTGGCCGGATACCCCAAGAGCGGGGCGCGGCCGCGGCTGGCGACCAACGCCGAGGTGCGGGCGGCTTTGGTGCAGCGGCTGGCGGCGTTCGGGGCGCGGGTGAAGGGGGAGCCCTCACCCAGCTCCGACTAGGCAGCTAGCTGCCAAGTCTGCGCAACCAGTCCGGGGTGAAACATGCCCCGCATGTTTCAGGGCTGCCTGGGAGGCAGCCCGACCCCGAACTCCCCAGGAGGAAGAGGGGGATTTTCGGGAGCAAGCCATGACCTACGAGGAAGCCGATTTCGGGGATCTGTTGCGGCGGGCGGGGGCTTTGTGCGGGAGCGACGCGGAGGCTTGGGAGCGGTTCGTGGGCGGGCTGGCCGAGCCGGTGCGGCGGCGGATCGCCGAGGAGTTCTTCTGGCAGGCGCATGGCGGGCAGGAGGAGCCTCCGGCCTCCGGGGGCTGGCGGGTGTGGCTGCTGATGGCCGGGCGCGGCTTCGGCAAGACTAGGGCGGGCGCGGAATGGGTGAGCGCGCGGGCGCGGGCGATGCCGGAGGCGGAGATCGCTCTGGTCGGCGCGAGCCGCGACGAGGTGCGGCGGGTGATGGTCGAGGGGCCGAGCGGGCTGATCGCGGTGGCGCGGAGCGACGAGGCGGTCGAGTGGGTGCCGACGCGGGGGACGCTGCGCTTCGCCTCGGGCGCGCAGGCCTACGTTTATTCGGCGGCGGCGCCCGACCAATTGCGCGGGCCGCAGCACCATTTCGCCTGGTGCGACGAGATCGCCAAATGGCGACGGGCCGAGGAGGCGTGGGACAATCTGATGATGGGCCTGCGCATGGGAGCGCGGCCGCGGGCGATGGTGACGACGACGCCCAAGCCGGTGGCGATCGTGCGGCGGCTCCGGGCGCTGCCGGACTGTATCGAGACCAACGGGCGGACCGCGGACAATGTCCATATGGCGGCGGCGTTCCGGGACTGGGCGGAGGCGACCTATGGCGGGACCCGGCTCGGGCGGCAGGAGCTGGACGGGGTCTTATTCGAGGAGGCGGAGGGGGCGCTGTGGACCAGGAAGACGATCGAGGCGGCGCGGGCGGCGGCGCCCGAGGCCTTGGTGCGGGTGGTGGTCGGAGTCGATCCGCCGGCGAGCGCGTGCGGCGACGCGTGCGGGATATTCGTGTGCGGGCTGGGGGCGGACGGGGTGTCCTATGTGCTGGCCGACCGCTCGGTGCGCGGGC
>JAFAEZ010000215.1 GCA_023423775.1 Pseudomonadota bacterium | reverse complement strand
GGGCGGCGGCGGGCCGCGCAGCCTGGTCGTCGGCGCGGGCGTGTTCGGCGCTTGGACCGCCGAGCAACTCCGCCGCCGCGGCCACCGCGTCACCCTGGTCGATGCCTGGGGCCCGGCCCACAGCCGCGCCTCGTCGGGCGGGGAATCGCGGATGACGCGCGGCGCCTATGGACCAGACGAGGTTTATGCGCGCATGGCTTGGGAATCGCTGGCCGAGTGGCGGCCTTTGTCCGATCGGGTGGGCCTGCCGATCTTCCACAGGACCGGCGTCCTGTTCTTCTTCCCGAAGATGGAGCCTTATGCCGAGCAGTCGCTTGCGGTGCACCGCAAGCTCGGCTTCCCCACCCGATTGCTCGACCGCGAGGCCCTCGGCCGCCGCTTCCCGCAGGTCGACTGGAGCGGAGTCGCACTTGGCCTCCACGAGCCTGAATTCGGCGCGCTGATGGCCCGCCGCGCGGTGCAGACCCTGGTCGCGGAGTTCGTCCGCGGCGGCGGCCGCTACCTCCAGGCCGCGATCGCTCCGCCCGCGCCGGGCTCGCGCCTCACGCAGCTGCGCACCGCGCATGGCGACAAGCTCGAAGCCGACTTCTTCGTCTTCGCCTGCGGCCCGTGGCTTCCCAAGCTCTTCCCGGGCCTGCTCGGCAAGCGCATCGTCCCCACTCGTCAGGAAGTCTTCTTCTTCGCGCCCGAGGCCGGCGATGACCGCTTCGGGCCGGCGCGCCTTCCCGGCTGGGCCGATTTCAACGGCGGCGACATCTATTACGGCTTTCCCGATCTCGAGGCGCGCGGCTTCAAGATCGCGCACGACGCGCACGGCCCGGCGATGGACCCGGACACGGCCGACCGCCGGCCGAGCGCGGAGGCGCTGGCCGACGTGCGCGCCTTCATGCGCCGCCGCTTTCCAGCGCTGGCCGATCGCCCGCTCACCGAGGCGCGCGTCTGCCAATATGAGAATAGCGGCAATGGCGATTTCCTGATCGACCGCCATCCCGACTGGGCCAATGTCCTGCTCGTCGGCGCCGGTTCCGGCCACGGATTCAAGCACGGACCCGCGGTCGGCCGCTACGCCGCCGAACTGCTGACCGGCGCGCTGGCCCGGCCCGAGCCCCGTTTCTCACTCGCCAGCAAGAGCGACACGCAGGCGCGCGCAGTCCACTGACGCGCTCCGCCGGGCCGTTTCCGGCACGGTCCGTCGTGCCCGCCCGTGCCAATTTCCGCCATTTTGTGATAGACTTCGGGTCTGCTGAGTCTTCGAAGGAGACGAGCCATGGCCGACACAGGAACGGTCATCGACTACGGACACGAATTGATTTCGTCGCGCCGTGTGGAAGGGACCCCGGTCTACAACCGGGCCAATGAGAAGCTAGGTACGATCCATTCGGTGATGATCGAGAAGCGGAGCGGCAAGGTCGCTTATGCGGTCCTGTCGTTCGGCGGTTTTCTCGGTGTCGCCGAACATGTCCACCCGGTGCCTTGGGACATGCTGACCTACGACGTCGATCTCGACGGCTATGTCGCCGATCTGTCCAAGGACCAGCTCAGGAACGCGCCCACCCTGGGCCTCGACGAAGCCGATCGTCCGCGCGACCGCGCTTATGACGAGGAAGTGTCCGGCTATTATGGCCGGTTGCCCTGGTGGGGCCTCTAAGGGTCGATCCGCGCGCCGCCAGCTGATGCGCTCCGGCCGAGCGGTCGGGCGGGCGGGCGTCCGTGCGGCTGCTGCCCTGGCCCGCTTTTCCGCCGCAATGGACCCGACAGGCCCACGTCCGCGGTGTAAACTTGCGACTCCTGCCTCACCGGGGAGATCCGCATGATCGCTCTGCGCGCGGCCGCGGCCGCCTTGCTCCTTGTTCTGCCGGCCGCCGCGCCGGCTCAATCGGCGCCCGCGCAGGAGCAGCCGCGCTGCGTCGCCCCCGCCAGTCTCGCCCGCGATGCCTGGCGGCGCGACCATCGCTGGCGCTACGCCAGCGAGGAGGATGCGGATTGCGCCTATGTCCTCCTCTTCCGCAGCCAGGCGCCGTGGCCGAGCTGGCACAGCCCGAGCTACCGCTATCTCCCCGTCGGCACCCGTTTCCAGATGGCGCTCAGCCCCGGCCAGCCGCCCGAACGGCCCGGCGCGTTCGCCACCTTCGACCCCATCCCCGACGTCCGCTACGTCCGCGAGGCGCTGGCGGTGAAGGAGGCGTGGAAGCCGAAGATAGACCGCGTCGTCACCTTCGAGGTGGTGGAGCCGCTCCCGATCGACGCCGGCACGGTCGGTCCGCAGATCGACGGCGCCCGCTACCTCCCGGGGGGCGGCTCGCAATTCCAGATCCTCGTCCCCGGGACGGCCCGGATCGTCTATCTCAAAATAGTCGACGTCCGCCCGATCCGCTGACGCTCAGGCCGGCTTCCTGAACCGGTAGACCACGCGATCCGTCTTGCCGCGGATCGCCGGGTCGAACACGTTCTTCTGATGATCGTCGGCCGGGTTGCGCAGCAGCGCGCTCTCGCCGTCGAGGACGAAGCCGGCCCGCTCGAAATCGGCCTTGATCACCGCGGGATCGATCCGGTGCAGTTTCTCGACCACTTCGCGCGTATCGCCGCCCGGCGCCGCGACATGGTCGATCACGCCGACGACGCCGCCCTTCTTGGTCGCGACGAACAATTTGGCGAGGAAGTCCGCCGGCTCCATCCGCGGGAATTTGTACTTTTCGCTTTCCCAATAAGTGTCGTGATAATTGAGGTGGAGCATGGTGAAGTCGAAGCTTTCCGGCGCCAGCACCAGCCCCTTGGCATCGCTCACCAGCACCCGCACGTTGGGAGTCCGCGCCGTCAGCTCGGCGAGCGCCTTCTTGCCCGCCTCGTCGTAGAAATTGGCAGGCTCCCAGGCGACCACCGATCCGCCGCTTCCGACCGCCTGGCCGATCAGCTCGGCATAATAACCCGAGCCCGTGAACAGATCGAGCGCCCGGTCGCCCTTCTCCAGCC
>JAFAEZ010000152.1 GCA_023423775.1 Pseudomonadota bacterium | reverse complement strand
GCGCACTGGTCGGGACCGGTGCAGGTATTGCCGACCTCGAGGGCCTTCACGACCTCGGGACGGAAACCGCTGACGTCGCCATGGCCGCCGATGATCGAGAGCGGCGGGCCGGACGCGACGATGCGAGGACCGGGAATCTCGCCCTCGGCCGTGCCGCGGCGCAACGCGAAGCCGACCTGCGGGCCGGAGCCGAGATCGCGAACGGTGGTGAAGCCGGCGCGGGCGGTGACGAGGGCATTGTGCGCCCCCTTCACCACCGACCATTCGTCGGGATCGACGGCCTCGTCGCGATAATCGCCGCCGGGCTCGCCGGAAATGTGGACATGGGCGTCGATCAGGCCGGGCAGCACCGTCTTGCCGGAAAGGTCGACGAGGCGCGCGCCGGCCGGGGCGGGCACGAGGCCGGTGGTTACCGCGGTGATGCGGCCGTCGACGATCGTGATGGTGGAGGGCCCGGCGGCCGGCCGCGAAGCGTCCGCGATCAGCCGGCCGGCGTGGACGACCACTGTCTCCGCGAGGGCGGGAGTGGCTGAAATTGCGAGGGAAAGGATTACCGCCAAGCGAGACAACATGCACACACCCCTGTTCTGGAGGCGCGATGCTGCTTCAGGTCCGCATCCGTTGACAAGCGAAAAGCCCGAGGCGTCGATCGGACACCCCGGGCTTCGCTGTCAGGCTTTGTGCCGGCTTCTTACCAGAAGAAGTCGTAAATCACGTCGACCACTTCGCCGCTGTACATGTCGACCAGCAGCACATCGTCATAATAACGGACCCACCGGGTACCGGCATAAGCCGGCGGCAGGCGATACTGCCACGGATCGTTGATCCAGTAGCGGTCCGCATAGAAAGCCGAACCGAGCGTCAGGCCGATCGAGAAGCGGCTGTAATTGTAGCCGCGGTACGGCGCGTAGTAGCGGCCCGGCCGGAAGGTGTCCCGGTTCGAATAGCGGTAGCGCTGCCAATCGTAGCGATTGTCGTTGCGCCAGCCGCGATTCCACGTCCGGCTCCAGTCGCGCCGGTCGTCGTTGCGCCAGTCGCGGCGGTCATCCCGCCGGTCGTTGCGCCAGTCGCGCCGCTCGTCGCGGCGATCCTGCCGAACCTCGCGACGCTGCTCGGCGGTGCCGTAGCGCAGGGCATTCTCGCGCGCGGTCCGGTCGTAGCGACGCTGGTCGTCGCGCAGCCGCGGATCGTTGCGCGGACCGGTCCAGCCGGTGGTGATGCGGTTGCCGTCACGCTGCGGGCGTTGGGCCTGCTGCTGACGCTCCGCGCGGCGCTGCTGCTGCGCCTCGGCACTGCGCTGACGCTGCGGCGCCTCAACGGCCTGCTGCGTGCGCTGCTCGCGCACCGCCGCCCGCTGCTCGCTATTGCCGTAGCGCTGCTGGTTGCGCTGCTCGAGCCGCTGATAATGTTCGATCGCCCGCTGCTGCTTGGCAGTGCGCGGCTGTGCGGAGGTCTGCGCCGCGACCGGGGTCGCCACGGTGGCCGCCATCAATAATCCAATCAACGCTTTACGCATCGAAGTCTCCAACTCCCCGGCCAGGCGAGAAGCCGCCTCCGGTCTATGCCGCGACATGTGCGCCTTGCAGGATGAGCCGTTGCTGAACTCGATTGCAAGCCTTTGGAAAGGAAAGGCTAGTCCGATTTGGGACGGGTGGCCGCGGGGGCCTGCAATGAGGGGACCTGGCGGGCGGCATCGGCCGGATCGATCCCGGGCGGCGGCGCGGCGGCGATCTGCTCGCGCCCCGCCTTGGCGTTGGCGGCCCGGCGAATCGCGCCGCGGATTCGGGGATAGACCCCGCAGCGGCACAGATTGGTGATGGCCGCGTCCATTTCGGCGTCGGTCGGATTGGCATTCTTGGCGAGCAAAGTGGCCGCCGCCATGATCATGCCGGGGATGCAATAGCCGCATTGCGGCACCGACTCGGCAACGAAGGCCTGCTGGATCGGGTGCGAGCGATCGCGCGACAGGCCCTCGATGGTAGTGACGAAGCTGCCCTCGATGTCGCCGATCCGCACCAGGCAACTCGGCCGAGCGGCGCCGTCGATATGGACGGTGCAGGCGCCGCAATGGCCGGTGCCGCAGCCATATTTGGTGCCGGTGAGGTTGGAGGCGTCGCGCAGGGCCCAGAGCAAAGGCGTGTCCGGATCCATCCGGTAGGCGACGGGCTGGCCGTTGACGGTGAAGCGCGACATGGCCTTGCTTTACGGGCGCAGCCCGCGGCATGGGAAGCCCCGAAGCGCCCTTTCCGGCTTGAAAGTCGCCGGCACCGCTGGTATCGGGCCCCGTCAACGGCGCGGGTGCAGTCTCGCGACGAACCTAATTTAATGGTATTATCGCTATTTAGCGGTCGCTGTATGAGACCGTGTGCAACCTTTTTGATTCGGAGAGTGACGACCGCTTATGCAAATCATCGTTCGCGACAATAATGTCGACCAGGCGCTGCGAGCGCTCAAGAAGAAGCTGCAGCGTGAAGGCGTCTATCGCGAGATGAAGCTCCGTCGTCATTACGAGAAGCCTTCGGAAAAGCGCGCTCGCGAGCGTGCTGCCGCCGTCCGCCGCGCCCGCAAGCTGGAGCGCAAGCGGATGGAGCGCGACGGCGTCCGCTAAGCGGCGCTTGCTTCCGAACGATGCGGCGGCGATAGCATCGCCGCCGTTTCTTTATCTGCCGAGGGTCCTCCCATGTCCGTCACCGCCGTTCCGATTCGCCCGATCAAGAAGGGCTCCGTCACGAAGCTGTGGATCGGCCTCGGCGGGTTGGCGCTGATCGCCGGCGCTACCGCCTGGGCGGGCACCAAGGATCAGGTCGCGATGGGCAATCCCGCCGCGTTCCTCGCCTCGAACGCCAAGCGCAGCGGCGTGGTCACGACCCCCTCGGGCCTGCAATATCAGGTGATCGAGCAGGGTTCGGGCATCGTCCCCGGGCCGCAGGACATGGTGCTGGTCGAATATGAAGGCCGTCTGCTGGACGGCACCGTGTTCGATGCCAGCGCCAAGCAGGGCGGGCCGGTGCCGCTCCCGGTCTCGGGCGTGATCCCGGGCTGGACCGAAGCGCTGATGCTGATGAAGAAGGGCGCCAAATACCGCCTCTGGATCCCTTCGGAGCTGGCTTATGGTCCGACCGGCGCCGGCGGCGGCGTGATCCCGCCCGACGCGGTGCTCGACTTCGACGTCACGCTGGTGGACGTCGCCCCGGGCGCTGCGGCGCAGATGGGCGGGATGGGCGCTCCGCCCCAGCGCTGATCTCTCCACCTTCGGAAAGCACAAGGGGCCCCGGTCGAAAGCCGGGGCCTTTTCTTATGGTTCGACCACGGCCGCCTTGTCGGCGTCGTCGCTGGAGCGCTGCTCGAGCGCAGCCTTGATCATCGCCACGATCGGATCGGCGAGCGCGAGGCCGACCAGGCCGAACAGGGCGCCGAGCAGGAGCTGCGCGCCGAGCACCAGCGCGGGTGCGAGATCGACGGTCTTGCGGGCGACGTAGGGCACGATCAGGTAACCATCGACCGTCTGGACCACCAGATAGACGCCGATCGCCCACAGGCCCGCGTCGACGCCCTGGCTGAAGCCGGCGAGGACGATCAGCACGCCCGAGATGATCGCGCCGATATTGGGGATGAAGGCGAGCAGTCCGGTGAGGATGCCGAGCAGGGCGGCCATCGGCACGCCGCCGACCCAGAGCAGCACCCAGGTGCCGACGCCCTCGACGGCCATGCCGATCAGGCGCCCGGCCATCAGCCGCCGCAGCGTGAAGCCCATATAAGCGGCGGTGCGGTAGAAGCCGTCGCGGTTGCGCATCGGCAGCATCCAGGCGACGCCGCGCTCGTAGATGCGCGGCTCGGCGGCGAGGAAGAGGCCGATCACGAAGATCATCACCAGCGACGTGACCGCACCGACCGCGCTGCCGACCGCCGAGGTGAGGCGGCCGAGCGTGCCCATGATCTGCTGGCTGAGCTGGTCGATCTGGACGCCGCCCTGGACGAGCCCGAGCTGGTTCGCCCAGGCGAGGACGCGGTTGGCCTGGAGCGTCACCGTGGCGCGCAATTCCTCGGCCTGCGCAACCAGCTCCCAGCCCGCGAACACGAAGGTCCAGACGATGAAGGCGACGCCTGCGAGCGTGACGATCAGCAGGCGCCAGCCGCGCGGGATCGGCAGCACGCGGCCGAGCAAGCGGGTGCCGCCGTCGAGCATGGCGGCAAAGACGATGCCCGCGAAGATCAGCAGCAGGGGCTGGGCGAGCAGGGCGATCAGATAGATCGCGACGGCAAGTCCGATCCAGACGCTGGCCCGCTTGAGCTCGTCGCGAACCAATGGATCGCGGAGCTCCGTCGGCCCCCTCTTTTCGACGTGCGGCTCGACCGCCTCGCTCACTGGCCGACCTCTTCCGGGTGGAGCGAGGTGCCGGCTCTGCCGCCGCGCAGGGCGGTGAACCAGCTGATCGGGTTCAGATATTCCGAGGAGCCATCGAGCGAGAAGGTGATGAATTCGGCGCGGCCGCCGATATTCTCGACCGGCACGGGGCCACCGAGGCCCTGCTGGGCGAGATCGACCCGGCTGTCGGCCGATTTGTCGCGATTGTCGCCCATCAGGAAGACGTGATCGGCCGGAATGGTGATTTTCGCGAAATCGTCGACCGGAGAGTAGCCGAGGTCGATCGTGTCGTAATAGCGGCCGTTGGGCAGCGTCTCACGGAAGACCGGTAGGCGGCAATAGGCCTCGCCGTTGGCGCCGGTGACGCGGGCGTCGGCGAATTCGTCGGGGAAGCAGGGGACATTCTCGTCGAGTGGGATCATCGTCGCCGGCCGCGCCTCGCGCTTGACCGGCTGCCCGTTGATGATGAGCTGGCCGTCGATCATCTCCAGCGTGTCGCCCGGCAGGCCGATCACGCGCTTGATATAGTCGGCCTTCTGGCCCGGCGGGGTGACGATCACGATGTCGCCGCGCTCGGGCAGCGAGCCGAACAGCCGCCCCTCGGTCGGCGGCATGATGTGGAAGCTCGGGCTGACCCACGACCAGCCATAGGGATATTTGGTCACCACAAGCCGGTCGCCCTTCAGCAGGACCGGCATCATCGATTCAGACGGGATGTAGAAGGGCTTGGCGATGAAGCTGTGGAAGGCGAGCACGGCCAGCACGAGCCAGAAGATGGCCTTCACCTCGCCCCACCAGTCGGTGCCGCCCTGTTTCTTCGCCATGGTCTCTTCGGTTTCTTTCGCGATGGCCGGATCGGTGGCGCTCACAGGGATTCCTTCCGAACGGCGGTGATGATGACGAACGCCTGGGCCCAGGGATGATCGTCGGTCATCGTCAAATGGACAACAGCGGCGTGGCCTTCCGGCATGATTGCGTCAAGCCTCTCTTTGGCGCCGCCGGTGAGGGCGAGCGTCGGTGCGCCGGAAGCTTGGTTCACGACGCCTATATCCTTCATGAACACGCCGCGCTTGAAGCCCGTGCCGACAGCCTTGGAGAAAGCCTCCTTGGCGGCGAAACGTTTGGCGTAGGTGCCGGCGCGGGTGAAGGGCCGGCCCTCCGCCTTTGCGCGCTCGACGTCGGTGAAGACGCGGGCGATGAAGCGCTCGCCGAAGCGGTCGAGCGAATTCTGGATCCGTTCGATGTTGCAGAGGTCGGAGCCGATGCCGACGATCATCCGCGCGCCTCGACCATCAGCGCGCGCATGCGCGCCACGCTGGCCTCAAGCCCGGTGAAGATCGCCTCGCCGATCAGAAAATGGCCGATGTTGAGTTCGACGATTTGCGGGATGGCGGCGATCGGGGCGACATTGTCGAAGGTGAGGCCGTGGCCGGCATGCGGCTCGATCCCGTTCTTGACGGCGAGCGCGGCGGCATCGGCGATGCGGCGCAACTCCTCGGCACGCGCGGCTCCCTGCCGATGGGCGTAGCGGCCGGTGTGGAATTCGACGACCGGCGCCTTCAGCCGGATCGCGGCGTCGACCTGGGCTGGGTCGGGCTCGATGAACAGGCTGCCGCGGATCCCGGCCTCGCCGAGTTGGGCCACCATTGGCCTCAATGTGTCGAGATGACCGGCGGCATCGAGGCCGCCCTCGGTGGTGCGCTCCTCGCGCTTCTCGGGGACGATGCAGGCGGCGTGCGGCCGGTGGCGGAGCGCGATCTCGAGCATTTCCGGCGTCGCCGCCATTTCGAGGTTGAGCGGAATCTCCAGCCGCGCCATCAGCCGGTCAATGTCGGCGTCGGTAATGTGGCGCCTGTCCTCGCGCAGGTGGGCGGTGATGCCGTCGGCCCCCGCGGCGGCGGCGGCGAAGGCCGCGCGAACGGGATCGGGATGCTCGCCGCCGCGGGCGTTCCGGATCGTCGCCACATGGTCGATATTGACGCCGAGGCGGAGCGCGCCGGTCACGCCGCCTTCCGGCTCCCGGGCTTCTCGGCCGGAATGCCGGCCAGCTCGGGCGGCAATTGGTCCGCCTCGTAGGTCGGCACGGCGATGCTGACCAGCGGGAAGAAGGGTACGCCGAAATCGGCGGTGCCGCCCGAGCGATCCACCAAGGCCGCCGCGGCGATGACTTCGCCGCCGGCGTCCTCGACCGCCTTGATCGCTTCGCGCGAGCTGAGGCCGGTCGTGACCACATCCTCCATCAGCAACACCTTCTGGCCGGGCTTCAACCGGAAGCCGCGGCGCAGCTCGAACGTACCGGTCGGGCGTTCAACGAAGATCGCCTCGACGCCCAGAGCGCGGCCCATTTCATGGCCGGCGATGACCCCGCCCATCGCCGGGGAGACGACGATTTCGATCGCAGAGCGAATGTCGCGCGGCATCGTTGCGGCGAGCGCGGACGCGAGCCGGGCGGCGCGCATCGGATCGGCGAGGACGCGCGCGCACTGCAGATAGCGCGGGCTGTGAAGACCCGAGGAGAGGATGAAATGCCCCTCCAGCAATGCGTCCGCGGCTCGGAATTCCGCCAGAATTTCGTCTTCACTCATCGTATTGTCGGGTCCTTGATGGGGCTTGTCGCCAGATAGGCCGCCGTTCACGGCGCATCAAGCTACCGTAAAAACTTCGTCGGGCTTGAGACGCGCGCAGACCCCCCCTATAAGCGCCGCGATTTACCTACTCGCGACCGAATCCATCCCGATCCTCCCGGACGGGCCCAAGGGGTTTAGATGAAGACTCTGATAAAGACACTTGCCGTCGCCGTTGCGCTCGGCCTTTCGCCTGCTGCGGCGTTCGCGCAGGACACCGCAACCGCGCAGCCGAAGGCGGAACTGACGGCTCAGCCCCAGGCCGAGCTGCCGGCGCAGCCGCAGGACGCATCGACCCCCGCG
>JAFAEZ010000092.1 GCA_023423775.1 Pseudomonadota bacterium | reverse complement strand
CTTCAAGATCATCCTGTCCGACCCGGCGGTCGAGGGCATCCTGGTCAACATCTTCGGCGGCATCATGCGCTGCGACATCATTGCCGACGGCATCATCGCCGCCGCCAAGGAAGTGAATTTGTCGGTGCCCCTGGTGGTTCGCCTCGAGGGCACCAATGTCGAGGAAGGCAAGCGCATCCTGGCCGAATCCGGCCTGCCGATCGTGCCGGCCAACGATCTGGGCGACGCTGCCCGCAAGATCGTCGCGCAGGTGCAGGAAGCGGCGTAACCACGCCCGGGTGACGACAAGATAGAAGGAACGAGCATGAAGCTGCTGGTGCCGGTCAAGCGCGTGATCGATTACAACGTCAAGCCGCGGGTCAAGGCCGACGGTTCGGGCGTCGATCTCGCCAACGTCAAGATGAGCATGAACCCCTTCGACGAGATCGCGGTCGAGGAAGCCATCCGCCTCAAGGAAAAGGGTGTGGCGACCGAGATCGTCGTGGTCTCGATCGGCCCGGCCAAGGCGCAGGAGACGCTCCGCACCGCGCTCGCCATGGGCGCGGACCGGGCGATCCTTGTCCAGACCGAGGCCGAGGTCGAGCCGCTTGCCGTGGCCAAGATCCTGAAGAAGGTCGCCGAGGAAGAGCAGCCGCAGATGGTGATCCTCGGCAAGCAGGCGATCGACGACGATTCCAACCAGACCGGCCAGATGCTCGCCGCTTTGCTGGGCTGGGCGCAGGGCACCTTCGCCTCCAAGGTCGAGGTGGCCGGCGACGAGGTCAGCGTCACCCGCGAGGTCGATGGCGGTCTCGAGACGGTGAAGCTCAAGCTGCCGGCGATCGTCACCACCGACCTGCGCCTCAACGAGCCGCGCTACGCCTCTTTGCCCAACATCATGAAGGCCAAGTCGAAGCCGCTCGCGACCAAGGCGCCCGAGGATTACGGCGTCGACGTCGCGCCGCGCCTCAAGACGCTCAAGGTGACCGAGCCATCCAAGCGCGAGGCCGGCGTGAAAGTGGGCTCGGTCGACGAGCTGATCGACAAACTGAAGACGCTGGGAGTGGTGGCATGAAGACGCTCGTCTGGGTCGAACATGAAGGCGGCCAGATCAAGGACGCGACGCTCGCCGCGGTGACCGCCGCCGCGAAGCTCGGCGACGTGAACCTGCTCGTCGCCGGCCAGGGCGTCGGCGCGGTGGGCGAAGCCGCGGCGAAGATCGCCGGCGCCGGCACCGTCCATGTCGCGGACGACGCGGCTTATGGCCATGGCCTCGCCGAGAATGTCGCGCCGCTGATCGCTCAGCTGATGGCCGATCACGACGCGTTCGTCGCTCCGGCGACCACCACCGGCAAGAATATCGCGCCGCGCGTCGCCGCTTTGCTCGACGTGATGCAGGTCTCGGACATCCTCTCGGTCGAGGGCCCGGACACGTTCACGCGGCCGATCTATGCCGGCAACGCGATCGCCACCGTCCAGTCGTCCGACGCCAAGAAGGTGCTGACCGTGCGCGGCACCGCGTTCGAGAAGGCCGCGGCCGAAGGCGGATCGGGCACTGTCCAGGCCGTGTCCGGCCCGGGCGACGCCGGCCTGTCCAGCTTCGTCGGCGCCGAGATCGCCGCCAGCGAGCGGCCCGAGCTGACCAGCGCCAAGGTCATCGTCTCGGGCGGCCGGGCGCTCGGTTCGTCCGAGCAGTTCCATGCCGTGATCGACCCGCTCGCCGACAAGCTCGGCGCTGCGGTCGGCGCCAGCCGCGCCGCGGTCGATGCCGGCTATGCGCCGAACGACTATCAGGTCGGCCAGACCGGCAAGATCGTCGCCCCGGAAGTCTATGTCGCGATCGGCATTTCGGGCGCGATCCAGCATCTCGCCGGGATGAAGGACAGCAAGACCATCGTCGCCATCAACAAGGACGAGGACGCGCCGATCTTCCAGGTCGCAGACATCGGCCTGGTCGGCGACCTGTTCAAGATCGTGCCGGAGCTGACCGAGAAGCTCTGACCGTAACGCGGACAAAAGGAGGGGCCGGCTCCCGCGAGCCGGCCCCTTTTTTGCGTCAGTCGCAGCGCACGTTGTTGCGGTCGATCGCGCGTCCGGCGACCGCGCCGCCGGCGGCGCCGAGGATCGTGGCCAGCGTCTTGCTGTCGCCCGGCGCGATCAGATTGCCGAGCAGGCCGCCGGCGAGGCCGCCGATGATCAGGCCGGTGGTGCCGTCGGGGCGGCGGCAATAATATTGGCCGTTGGAGCCGCGATAAATGCGGTCGTTCGCGCTCAGCCGCCGGGTCGGATAATAAGAGCCGCTGCGATAATAACGGTCGGCATAATAGCGGTTCTGACCGTTTTCGTAGCGATTATAGTCGTAATTGCGGTATTTGCGCCAGTCGCGCTCGGCCTTGCGCACGTCCTTGCGATACTCTTTCTGAGCCTTGCGGACGTCCTTGCGATATTCCTTCGCGGCCTTGTGGTCCGGCTTGGCCAGCGCCGGCGCGGCCGGGGCGGCGACCGCCACCATGGTCGCGGCGAGGATCAGGCTTTTCATGTCACTCTCCTTGTTCTGGAGGAAGAACGAACCCGGTTTAGCGGGGGTTGCGTGAACTGAACAAAACCTGCCGTTCATCGCCGCGACAGGCGCGGAGCCGTTAACCGGGCGGCGACCTTCCTCCTCTAGCCTCCCCTTCCCATGCTCCGACGCCCTCATCCCCGCCGCCGCGGCGCGCGCCGCGCCTTCGCCTGGTCCGAACTGCGGCTCATGCTGCTCGTCGGCGTGCTGGGCGGGCTGGCTTATGCCGGGCTCGACAGCGGCAAGGCGGGCGTGCCGTCGGGCGACGCGACGGTCCGGATCGTCGACGGCGACACTTTCTGGCTGGGCGAAGACAAGATCCGCATCGCCGATATCGACACGCCCGAGGTCCGCGGCCGCTGCCCCGAGGAGAGCGCGCTCGCCGCCCGCGCGACACGGCGGATGGAGACGCTGCTCCACGCCGGCCCGTTCGAGCTCCACACCGTCGATCGCGACGAGGACCGCTACGGCCGCAAGCTCCGGGTCGTGACCCGCGACGGGCGCAGCCTCGGCGATATCCTGGTCGCCGAAGGCCTGGCCCGCACCTGGACCGGCCGCCGCGAACCCTGGTGCGCCTGAGCCGCCCGGCTTCTCCGAAAGGTCACACTTGGGTCACACCAGGACGATGGCTTACGTAGCGGCGGCGCCGTTCGCTCGAGCCGGCTGAAGACGCATTGCGGGCTGAGAAAGAGCGGGCGGAGCCCCGGGCTGCCCTCGTGCAGCCGGGACCGGGCCGCTTTCATCCCATCAGACCAAATCCTATTTTGCAAGTTCTTTGTTTGTTCCGACGCGCGCAGGGTACGGAATGGCGGAGGGCGGTGCGTGCGACGCGATCAGAGACGGCCGCGCAACAGCCGGCGGGTCAGCGCCGCGACGAGGAGGAAGGCGATGGCCGCCAGCGCGAGGATGATCGCCGCGATCAGCAATTGGGCGGCGAGGCCGGGCGCGATCGCGTCCGACGACGCGCGCAGGAC
>JAFAEZ010000004.1 GCA_023423775.1 Pseudomonadota bacterium | reverse complement strand
GCAAAGGCCGGGCTTGCCCGGCCGGCGGAAAATAGCCGGGCCCAGCCATTGCCCGGCCGGGCCGTTTGACGGCTCGATCGCCTCCAAGAAGGCCGTGGGCGGCGGCCTCTGCGACGAAGGCGCCCATGCAGACCGAATGCGGCGAACGGTCGAGCCGTGCGCCTCGTCTCACGCCGACCGCATCCTCAGAACGCCATGAATCTGGCGACGTCTTCAGGCGCGAGCTGATCCCGCAGGGCCGCCCGCAAGGCGTCGACGCCCCGGCGAACGAGGTCTTCATTGAAGTCCCCGAGCGTCGGCGAGAGCACGAACGCCTCGATTCCGACCGCCTGCGTCCGGTCGATGAGACGATCCCGCGCCCATGCGCCGGCCGGATCAGGGTCGTGCAGGACGTAGAGCCGCCTCAGCGCGCGGGGGAACAGGACGGCTCCGAGGTGCCCGGCCGAAAGTGTCGCCATCATCGGCATGTGGGGCAGGACTGAACGCGGCGACAGGGTGGTCTCGATTCCCTCGCCGGCCGCCATGACGTCACCCGCTTCACCGAAGCGGACCGCATGGCCGAGAATGTCGCCCATCGCCCGCCTCGGCGTGTCGACAGGCGCCTTGCCCGAACCGTCCGGCGCGAGCCATGTGCGATGCGCGCCGGTCTGAGCGCCGTCGAGGTCGGTGACGGAGGCGATCATCGCCGGCCAAGCCTCGGTCGGGCCAGGCCCCTCCGGACGGTAGTAGCAGCGGGGGTGAAACCGGAGGGCGCCTGTTTCGTGCAAGGCCGTGATCGCGCGCTCATGCAGATACGTCTGGACGATCGTCCCCGAAATGGGCTGCGACATGGCAGTGAGCCGTCGCGCGGCCGTCGCTTTCGACACCTTTCGGGTCGGGGTCCTGGTCCTCGCCGGCGGCGGGGGCGGCGCGAGCCGCAGGAACAAGCGAGCCTCGGCGGCCACGTCCTTGAAGTCGGGCAGGCCGCAGCTTTCGCCGATGACGTCGAGCAGGTCGCCGTGCTCGCCGGTGGCCGTGTCGGACCATTTTCCGGCCGCGCCCTTGCCGGACTCAGGTCCGGTCAAGCGAACGAACATGGAGCGGCCGGGGGTGTTGCGCACATCGCCAACGAGCCAATAGCGGCCCTCGCGACGCCCGTTCGAGAGATAGCGTCTGCACACCGCCTCGGCCTGTCGGCCGAGACGGCGTGCGAGTTCGGCGGCGTCGTCGCGGCTCATCTACGCGGCCTCCCGCTCACCGACGCGCTCGACTGGATAGCGGTCCAAAACCTTGCCGAGGACGGCAGGCCCTGCCGCGTCGGTCGGCACGAACATGCGCAGTTTCCACGAGATGATCTCGTGGAACAGTCCATAGGCGGTGAGCCGCTCGCGCATGACGTCGGTGAAGCCCGACAGTTCGATGCGATTGGCGCCCATGACGCGGACACGGCGGAGTTGGAGACCTTCGGCGAGATCAAGGATCGTGCGGCCGTCCATCAAGGCGGTGAAGGCCTCATCGGACGAAAGCGTCGCGCCGCCGGTTGCGGTCGCGCCTGCGACCCAGGCCGGCGAGACGCGGCGGCCCACGATCCGCTCGCCCTCGTCGGTCTGGAGACGGTAGACGCGCGTCGACTCGTTCGGAAGGCGTTTCCAGATCGGCAGCAACAGGCCGCTGACCATGTGCAAGGTCGACTCGGTGAACGCCGGCACTTCGGAGACCTCGGCGTTCCAGGCGGCCGCGAACGCGGAACGGTCCGCTTCAACCCAGTGGGACGCGGCCCTCGCCTTGGCGGGGATGTTGTGCGCCTCCATCGGCCGGACGAGCCGGACGCGGCGTTCGATTTCGCCGTCGTCAAGCATGATGCTGCTGGCGGGAATCTCGACGGCGACGCGGTGCGACCGCTCGTTGACGAGGAGCTTCGCGCGCGGGTCGTCGAGATGGCCGAGCGCGTCCGCGAGCGCCAGCGGCCGGTTGCGCCTGCGCTCGCTGATGGTCAGCAGGCGCGTCACCGCGCCGGTGCGCGGGTGGGTGTAGATGGTCTGTCGATCGGTGACGACGAAACTCTCGGCGAGCAGCGTTTCAAGCCCGACGTCATACGTGCCGGCAGCGATGGCGCCCTCGATCCTCCCCGCGAGAAGCTGCTCGAAGGCGGTGAAGAGCACGCCCTGTAGCTCGATGGTCAGGGCGAGCAAACGGTTCAGGAAGGTCGTGATGCCGGGCAGGTCATCCTTGATCCCATTGGCGTCCATCAGCTTGAGGCCCGTGGCGGCCTCGAAGCGTTGAAGGCTGCACCCCTCGACCTTGCCCCGGACCAGCAGGAGATAAAGCTGGCGCAGGGCGTCGCGGGCGTAGTGGCTCTCCAGGTTGTCCTCGGGCCGGAACAGCCCCTGGCCGCCGGTCTGGCGCTGGCCGCGGGTGATCGCCCCCAGCGTGTCGAGGCGGCGGGCGATCGTCGAGAGGAAGCGCTTCTCGGCCTTCACATTGGTCGAGATCGGCCGGAACAGCGGCGGCTGCGCCTGATTGGTCCGGTGCGTCCGGCCGAGGCCTTGGATGGCGGCGTCGGCCTTCCAGCCGGCCTCGAGCAGATAGTGGACGCGCAGCCTCGTGTTCTTCGCCGAAAGCTCGGCATGATAACTGCGGCCGGTGCCACCCGCGTCGCTGAACACCAGCGCGCGCTTCTGGTCGTCCATGAAGGCCTGCGTCTCGGCCAGATTGGCCGAACCGGCGCGGTTCTCGACGACAAGGCGATCAACGGTGACGCCCTTGCCGGGCTTGCGGATGATCCGGCGTGAGCGGCCCGTCACCTCGGCGACCGTATCCGTGCCGAAATGCTGGATGAGCTGGTCGAGCGCCCCAGGGACCGGCGGCAGGCTGGCGAGGTTGGCGATCAGATCGTCACGCCGGGCGACCGCTTCGCGGCTTTCGACCGGCTGGCCGTCGCGATAGACCGGCCGCGAGGACAGATTGCCTTCGCTGTCGGTGAACGGCTCGTAGAGCTGGACTGGGAAGCTGGTCTGCAAATACGACAGTACGTACTCCCTCGGAGTAATATCCACGCGGACGTCGTTCCATTCTTCCGTCGGCAGCTCCGCCAGGCGGCGCTCCATCAGCGCCTCGCCGGTCGAGACGATCTGGATGACGGCCGAATGGCCATCCTCCAGGTCCTTGGTGATGGATCGCACCAGCGTCGGGGTTTTCATCGACGTCAGGAGATGGCCGAAAAAGCGTTGCTTGGTGCTCTCGAAGGCCGAACGGGCGGCCGACTTCGCCTGCCGGTTCAGCGTGCCGGACGAGCCGGTGATGTTGGCGGCCTCCATGGCCGCATCCAGATTGTTATGGATGACGGCGAAGGCCGCGGCATAGGCATCGTAGATGCGGATCTGCTCGGGCGTCAGCTCGTGCTCGAGCAGCTCGTATTCGACGCCGGCGAAGGACAGCGAGCGGGCGGTGTAGAGTCCGAGAGCGCGCAGGTCGCGGGCGAGAACCTCCATCGCCGCGACGCCGCCGCCCTCAATCGCCTCGACGAACTCGGCCCGCGTCGCGAAGGGGAAATCCTCGCCGCCCCACAGGCCCAATCTCTGCGCGTAGGCGAGATTGTGGACCGTGGTGGCGCCGGTGGCCGAGACATAGACGATCCGGGCGTTCGGCAGCGCGTGCTGAAGGCGCAGACCCGCGCGGCCCTGCTGCGACGCGGCGACGTCACCGCGTTCTCCCTTGCCGCCTGCGGCGTTCTGCATCGAATGCGCCTCGTCGAAGATCACCACTCCATCGAAATCGGAGCCCAACCATTCGACGATTTGCCTGACGCGCGAAACCCTCTCTCCGCGGTCGTCGTAGCGCAGCGTGGCATAGGTTAAAAATAGGATGCCTTCGTCCAGCGTGACCGGCTTGCCCTGCGGGAAGCGGGACAGCGGCGTGACCAGCAGCCGCTCCATGCCGAGGGCCGACCAGTCGCGCTGCGCGTCCTCCAGCAGCTTGTCGGATTTCGAGATCCACACCGCCTTGCGGCGGCCCTGCATCCAGTTGTCGAGGATGATGGCGGCGGATTCCCGGCCCTTGCCGACGCCGGTGCCGTCGCCGATGAAGAAGCCTTGGCGAAAGCGGATGGCGCCCTTCGCGTCCTCTGGCGCGGCGCTGACGACATCGAGCGTGTCGTCCACCGTCCAGGCGCCGGCCAGGTAGTCCGAATGGGCTTGCCCGGCATAGATGACGGTTTCGAGCTGAGCGTCGGACAGCAGGCCGAGGATGGTCTTCGGCAGATGCGGCCGGTAGCTGGGCTTCGGCGGGGCGACGCTCGCCATGGCCGCCGACTGGACGAGCTGGGTCGGATGGGCCTGAGAGCCGGGAATACGGATGACCTGAAGCCCGTATTCCTCATAGATGGCGTCGGTGATGTGGCCGCCTTCGGCTGGCCGCCAATCGACGGTTTCATAGTCGAGCGGCGCGGCCTCCGGCTCGACCTGCGGCGCCGGGCGCGCGGCTTTCGCGGCACGGTTGACGTAGCCGCGCAC
>JAFAEZ010000194.1 GCA_023423775.1 Pseudomonadota bacterium | reverse complement strand
GACGGAGGCCGAGCGCCTCGCGGCACGCGTCGTCGCCTCGGGCCTGCGCGAGGCCAATCTTCCCGCCTGCGCGAGCTGCCATTCCGGCCGCGGCCGCCCCTCCTACCCTGTGCTGGCCGGCCAGAAGGCGCCCTATCTCGCCCAGCGGCTGCGCCTGTGGCGCGGCGAACCGGGCGTGGTCGAGGCCAAGCGCCCCAACGAGCCGATGGCGGTCATTGCCCGCCGCATTCCCGAGGAGCTGATCGAGCCGCTCGCGCTTTACTATTCGCGGCAGGCGCCCTGAGGTTGCTCCAGCCCGATCGCGTTGCGGCCGGACCATTGCGGAGGTGAGAGCGGGATGACAGGATGGCATTCCGCAGGTTTGTCACCGTCGCATTCTCGCGGTCACCAGGGGGCATGAACATATGCAGAAGCTGCTCGACCGTCCGCGCCTGCTGGGACTGGTTTGCGCGAGCGTCGCGGTCATCCTCGGTCTCGCCTACATGGCCGCAGCCGGCGCGCCCGCGCGCTATATGGCGATCAACCTCGCCGCCTTGCTGCTGGGTGCGATGATATGGCTCGGCCTTGGTCCGCGCGCGGGCGCATGGCTGGCGCGCAGCGGCTGGCCCGTCGTGGCGCTGGCCCTGTCCCTGCTCGCGACGGCTTTGTTCGGCGCCGCAGTCGAGGGCGCTGCGCGCTGGGTCCGCGTCGGGCCGATCAACGTGCAGGTCAGCCTGGTCGTCCTGCCGGCGCTCATCGTCCTGTACGGACGGCGCCCGGACGCGATCGGAACTGCCGGGGTCGGCCTGGCGGCGCTTGCTCTGGCGGCGCAGCCAGACCGGGCCATGGCCGGCGTGCTGGCCGCGGGGATGGCCGCCGTCCTGCTCGCCACGCGGGACCGCCGCTCCGCGCTGGCTCTCCTGATGGCCGGGGCGGCGTTCGCCGCGACCCTGTTCCGCCCGGACGCGCTTCCCGCTGTCCCCTTTGTCGATCGCATCCTCTATACGGCTTTCGACGTCCATCCGGCGGCCGGGCTGGCGGTGGTGGCGGGCTGCGTGATGCTCGTCCTTCCCGGCTTCGGCCGCGGCTTCGATGCCGAGGATCAGCGCACCGCCATCCTTGCCTTCGGCGCCTGCTGGGCGACGGTGGCAATCGCCGCGGCGCTCGGCCATTATCCGACCCCGCTCGTGGGCTATGGCGGAAGCGCCGTGCTCGGTTACCTGCTCAGCGCGGCCCTGCTTCCGGCCGGACGAAGGCACGAAACCGCATCGCAATCCCGGTCATCGTCCGGCCGCACTGCAGCCGATCAGGATATGCCCGAGCCCGTCAGCTGAAAGAACAGGCCGTCGAGCCGGCGCCGCAGGTCGGCGATCGAGAACGGCTTGCGGATGAAGCTGTTGACGCCGACCTCCGAGGCTCTTCGCACCACCTCCTCGTCGGCGACCCCGCTCAGCAGGATGAAGCCGATCTTGCGCAGCAGCGGGTCGGCACGCAGTGCGCTGACGAGCGCCAGGCCGTCCATGCCCGGCATGTCGTAATCCGAAATGACGATATGGGGCCGCCGCGCCTGCGCCAGGGCCAGCGCTTCCGCGCCGTCGCGCGCCTCGAAAATCTGGGAGAAGCCCATATGCTTGAGCGAACGCTGCATCAGCGAGCGCATCATCGCGTCGTCGTCGCAAACGAGCAGCCGAACGTCAGATGCCTGGACCATGAGCTCCCCTTCCGGCCGCGCGTGCAGGCGGGTCGCCATGGCGGTAGTCGTCAGCGGAGATGAGCGCCAGACTCTTGCCGGAGCCTTACCGAAGGGCCAGTGGTTTCTGCAGGTCGGACCGGCATGGCCGGTCCTCCGGTACGATCAGCGCCAAGGGGGACTAGGGTGAACGAGATATTCCAGGCGAACAGCTTCGACATCCTGCCGCACGCCGCGGCGATGCTGTGCGCCTATCTGCTCGCCTTTCCGCTCGGCTGGAACCGCGAGCGCGAGGAGCGCAGCGCGGGCCTCCGCACCTTTCCCCTGGTCGCGATCGCGAGCTGCGGGTTCATCCAGGCGGCCGAGACGATCACCGCCGGCAGCCCCGAAGCAATGGCGCGGATCGTCGAGGGGCTGATCACCGGCATGGGCTTCATCGGCGGCGGCGCGATCCTGCGCCTGAAGGACAGCGTCAAGGGCACCGCGACCGCGGCCAGCCTGTGGGTGACCGGCGCGATCGGCGTGGCCGTCGGCCTGGGCAGCTACGACGTCGCGGTCATGCTCTCGCTCGTCGCCTTCGTGACTCTCTGGTTCCTCTCCCCCCTGAAGGGCATCGCCGCCCCCGAAGAAGCCGGCACGGGCGATATCAGCTAGCAAATGTGCGGAACCGCTCCTCCAGATCATAGGCGGGCCACACGAGTTTCTGCGCGAACAGCCGGATGAGTTCAGCTTCAGATTGTGCAGACCCTCTTTGGCCGAATTAGCAATACACCGTCGTCCATCAGAAATGCTTCGCCGTTTGTAAGACGTCGGGAAAGGATCTAATTAACTTTGCACGACTAAGTCGCGAAAGGACGGGCAGTCGCGCGGGCATTTCACCTGGACGGGGACTGTAGAGCGAAGCGGCTAGTGAGGGGGACATCATGAGCGAAGCTGGCGGCGCCGCGACAGGTGCGTTCAAGGTCAATTCGCTGACGGGCCTCGACCGGGCGAGTCCGGTCGATGGCAAGGTCGTTTGGGACCCGCCCCGGTCGCTCTGGAATGCCTTCATGCTGGCCGGCGCGCTGGTCCTCGCGCCGCTCACCTTCACCTGGAGCGCCTTCGGCATCTTCCTCGCTTGTTCGGCCGTCACATTGTGCGCGGGCCATTCGGTCGGGTTTCATCGGCGGCTCATCCATCGCAGCTTCGAATGCCCGAAATGGGTGGACTATGCGATGATGTGGCTCGGCACCGCCGTCGGCATCGGTGGTCCGATCTGGACGATCCGGCTCCACGACAGCCGCGATTGGGCACAACGCCAGCCGGATTGCCACTGGTTCCTGCGCCATGCCAGGTCGCCGCTCGTCGACGGCTTCTTCTATCTCAACTTCAAGCTCGTGCTCGACCGGCCGCCGGGCTTCGACGCGGGTCCGGGAATCGCGGACGATCGCTTCTACCGATTTCTCGACCGCACCTGGATGCTGCAGCAAGTGCCGATCGCGGGGCTGCTCTGGCTCGCCGGCGGCTGGGCCTGGGTCGTCTGGGGCGTGTGCGTGCGGGTGTCGGCGTGCACGATCATGCACTGGGGCATTTCCTATTTTGCCCATACGCGCGGGCCGAGCGACTGGACGGTCGACGGCGCGGTGATCCAGGCGCACAACGTGCCGATCATGGCCATTCCCACCATGGGCGAGAGCTGGCACGGCAACCACCATGCCTTTCCAAGCTCGGCGCGGCACGGCCTTTATCCGGGACAAATCGATATCGGCTATCGGTTCGTCCAGATGCTGGAGCTTCTCGGCCTCGCATGGAACGTCAAGCTGCCGTCGCGACTGCCGCCCCGTCCGGGGATCACGCCAACGACCGCGCGCGCTCTCGACATCGCCGCGCCCGGCCAGGCCGAGCTGTGCAAACCTTCGTGCGACTGAGCCGCGAGGAGGCGCTCGCCCGATTGGAAGCGGCGGCGGGCGAAGAAGACAGGGCCGGCCACTGGAGTTGCCCGGTCGGCCCGATCACCTTCACCTTTCCCAATTTCGCCTGGCGCCGCCGGGCGCTGCGCGCTCATGATCTGCATCACGAGATGACCGGATATCCGATGACGATGCGCGGCGAGTTTCAGATGGCGGCCTGGGAATTCGGCGCCGGCCGCTACCCGCATTGGGGCGCCACATTATTCTGCGGGCCGCTGATTCTGCTCGGCTTGTGCTGGTCTCCGACCGCCATGTGGCGGGCATGGCGGGCCGGGTGCAGCAGCCGCAGCCTCTATCCGAAGCCTGGCGACGCTGCCGAAGGGGGGTGAGGCGCCGATCACCCGGCTTGTTCCCTGGCCCCTCTTCGACTTTCGTTCAGTTCTCGGCCGACCCCCGCAGCAGGACGCGGCCGAACCGCTCGGGAACCGGCTTGCCCTCGGCGAGCGCCGCCCGGCCGTTGACGAATACATAGTCCATGCCGACGGCATAAGAATGCGGCTGCTGGTAGGTCGCGGTGTCGCGCACCGTGTTCGGGTCGAACACGATCACGTCGGCGAACGCGCCCTGGCGGAGCGTGCCGCGATCGGCAATCGCGAACACCTTCGCCGGCAGGCCGGTGGCGGCGTGGATCGCGCGCTCCATCGGGATGACCGGCTTGTCGAGCACATAGTTGCGCAACTTGCGCGAGAAGGCGCCATAAGCGCGGGGATGTTCGGAGGTCTTGCCGAACTCGGGCAGGCCGCCGTCGCTGCTGGTCATCGTCCAGGGCTGGCGCATCAGCGCCTCGACGTCGGCGTCGCTCATATTGAATGAAACCGTCGGGGCCGCCTCGCCGCGGCGCAGCATGTCAATGGCGGCGTCGAGCGGGTCCTTCCCTTGGATGCGGCCGATCTCGTCCAGTCGTTTTCCCTCGAGGGTCGGGTCAGCGGCGAACTGGCGGATCATGATCGCGCCTGGTCCCGCGCGCCGCTCTAGGTTGGGGGCCATCTCGGCACGGATCTTGGCCCGCATCTCCGGGTTCTCGAGCCGCTTGGCAAGTTCTTTGACGCCCCCTTCCTGTGCCCATCCGGGGACGAGCGAGGCCATCAGGCTCGATCCCGATGCGGTGTAGGGATATTGGTCGGCCCAGATCTGGAGCCCCTCCGCGCGCGCGGAGTCGATCCGCGCGATGACGTCGGCGGACTTGCCCCAGACCTGCGGTCCCAGCACCTTGATATGCGTGACGACGGCCGGAATCTTCGCTTCGCGCCCGACCGTGATCACCTCGTCGACCGCGGCCACGACGCCGATATTGTAATTGCCCTCGTCGCGAACATGGCTCGTGTAGAAAGCGTGGGGGAAGCGCGCCGCCGCCTTGGCCAGGCCGACGATTTCGGCGGTGTCCGAATATTTGGCCGGAATATAGAAGGGGCCGTCCGAGATGCCGTAGGCTCCGGCGCGCATGGCGGCGGTGACGAGCCCCTCCATCTTCGCCTGTTCCTCCGGCGTCGCCTTGCGCGCGACATTCCCCATCACCGCCTCGCGCACCGCATTGTGGCCGATCAGCGGGATGACGTTGACGCCGGGGATGTGGGTCTTGAGGTCGGTGATCTGCTGGGTGAGATCGGCAGGCCCGCCGCCGTCCGGGTTGATCATCAGCGTGGTGATGCCCTGGTGCAGCATCGGCAATGCCGCCGCGAGCTTCGCCGTCTGGATGTTCGGAGCGGCGTGCGAATGCACGTCGATGAACCCGGGCGAGACGATGCGCCCGGTCGCGTCGATCGTGGTGGTCGCGCGCGCCGAGGCCGGAATGGTCCCGACCGCGGCGATACGATCGCCCTTGATCGCGACGTCGGCCTTGCGGCCCGCGGTGCCGCTGCCGTCATAGACCGTTCCGCCGCGGATCAGCACGTCGTAGGTCTGGGCGGCGGCGGGACTGGCCGCGGCCAGAAGCACAGCCGCGGATGCCAATATCGGTCTCATCACTCGTCCCTTACATCGAGAAGCGCACGCCGACGCGGTAGGTCCGCCCCAGCAGGTCGTAGAGCGACTGGTTGGTCGCCGGAGTCGCGTAGGCGCTTCCCGCCGGGCCCGGCGCCACCAGGGCCGGATCCTTGTTGAGCAGATTGTTGACGCTCAGGAACAGCTGCATCGTGCGCCCGCCCATCTCCACCTCGTAGGAGGTCGCCGCATCGAGGTAGAAAGCCCCGTTGATGCGGTTGTTGTTGATGGTGCGGTTGGTCACGGTCGAAGCCGGGCAGCCGCTGACGCACTCTATGAAGCTGTTGTCGTAGACGCCGGCGCTGACACCGCGGCCGGTCAGGCTCGCCTGGAACCCGTCGTTCGAATAGGTGCCCTGGACACGGTACAGCCACTTGGGCGTGGTCCCCGCATCGACTCCGTTCTGGCCGACGCGCTCGACCGGCGCGTCGATGCCGTTGTCGAAATAGTTCTTGAGATAGCGCGTGGCCATCGCCCGCAGGGTGACGTCGCCGGCGCCCACCGGCACGCGGTAGGAGCCTTCGAAGTCGATCCCCTTCGCCCGCTGCCGCGCGAAATTGAACGGGCTTTCGTAGACCAGCAAATTGTTGCCGAAGGAATTGGGTCCGCGGACGACGGCGGTGCAGAAGGCCTGGACCCCTTCGTTGCAGCGATCGACGATCGTCTGCGCCGAGACCGTGCCGATCGCGCCGTCGATCTTGATGTCGTAATAATCGACCGACATCGCGAAGCCGCGCAGGAAGCGGGGGGTGAGCACGATGCCCGCACCCCATTGGTCGGCCGTTTCCGGCTTGAGCAGCGGGTTGCCGCGGGTGATTCCGGCGAACTGGACCGACTGATTGTTCTGCGCCGAGTCGATCAGCACGTTGATGCGGGTGGAGCCGGCCGTGAACAGCTCGCCGAGGTTGGGCGCGCGGATGTCGCGCGAGCGCGTCGCGCGGAACCGGATGTCGGGGATCGGCTGGAAGGTGACGCCCGCCTTCCAGGTCGTGACATAACCGGAAGTGGAATAATCGGTGCCGCGCACCGCGCCATTGAGGTCGAGACCCTCGATGACGGGCACCAGCAGCTCGATATAGCCTTCGGTGACATCATAGGCGCCGAAGCTGGGCAGGAAATTGCCGACGAACCAGCCGGACCGGTACTCGGTCGGCACTTCGCCGGAGACCTTCTCGCGCCGGTGCTCGGCGCCGACCGCGACCGACAAGGGCCCGGCCGGCAGGTCGAAGGCGTCGAACGACAGGTTGGCGGCGTAGACGTCCTGTTCGAAGCGCTGCTTGCGATAGGGATTGCCGAGAACGTAATCGAGCGCCTCCTGGCTCGCGACGCCGATGCCGAGCCGGTTCAAGGGCACGCAGCCGTTGGTCGGCGCGGTGAGGGTCGACCGGCAGACGATCGTTCCCGGCGCCACGCCGATCGCGTTGCCGGCGGGCGCGAACACCGCGTCCTGCGCCAGCGCCAGCCGCGCATTGTTGGTGATGTCGCGCGCCATCTCGCGGGTCGCGCTGATCCCCTTCTGATAATAGACGTCCCAACGCGCATCGTTGCCGAACAGCGGGAACGACCCGTTCGCGCCGACGACATAGCGCTGCAGCTCGCGGCGCGTGTCGTTCTTGCGGATCGGCAGGTCGGCGTTGGTCGTCCCGAGCGAGAACTGCCTGATGTCGAGGGCCTGGAGCCGCGCGCGCACCTCGGCGGGGATGAAGGCGTTGGTGGACTGGATCGTGACATTGCCCTGATTGAGCTGCACGCCCAGCTGGCCCAGATTTTCGGACTTGGCATAGGATGCCTGGGCGAACAATTCGAGGCCGTCGGTGACCTCGAAGCTCAGCCGGCCGAAGGCGCTCTTGCGATTTTCCTCGGGATCGAGCGACTGGAAGCCGTTGACCTGGGTCTCCTCCCAGTCTCCGCCGATCTGCCAGGGATCGCGGTTGACGCCGAAATCATATTGGCTGACCGCGCCGCCCTCCCCGAACTGCGTGCCGCGCAGCAGGGTATTGGTGATGACGCCGCCACGCGTGGCCAGGCTGAGGCCGGCACCGGCCACGACCCGCCGCTCGGGCTGGCCGTTTCCGGGCGCGTAAGCGGGATTGTTGATCATGTACCAGCCGCGATTGTTCCAGTCGCGCGGCACGCCGTGCAGCCCCTCCTTCACCGCGAGCTCGCCGTTCACCAGCAGATGGCCGCGACCGCCTGCGAAGGCGGTGCCGCCGGTCAGGTTGAAGCGGTAGCTGGCGGCATCGCCATAGGTCGTGACGCCATATTCGGCGGTGCCCTTGAGGCCGCTATATTCCTTGTCGAGGATGAAATTGACGACGCCCGAGACGGCATCCGAGCCATAGGCCGCCGAGGCGCCGCCGGTCACGATCTCGACGCTCTTGATGAGGCCCTGCGGGAAGGTGTTCACGTCGACGAGGGCGCCGAGCGTCGAGCCGACCGAGCGCTGGCCATCGAGAAGCACCAGCGTGCGCGCGGTGCCGAGGCCGCGCAGGTTGAGCGCGTTGACGCCGGCGGTGCCCGCGCTGATCTGCAGGTTCGAATTGGCGGGCGTCGCGCTGCCGACCAGGGACGGGATGTCGTTGACGTAGTCGGCGACGTTCGCGGGCGCGCTTGCCTCGATATCGTCGCTGTTGAGCACGGTCAGCGGCGTAGGCGCGCGATAGCCGTCGCGCTGGATGCGCGATCCGGTGACGGTGATTTCCGCGCCGTCGCCACTGGCTTCGTCGCCGGACGTCGCGGTGGCAGAAGGAGCGGATTCCTGCTCGGCAGCTGCGCTTTGCGCAAAAGCGGGAGTCGCGACCAGAAGCAGCGATATTGCAGAGGCGCCCAGCGCCAGCTTCCATTTCGCCTTGAGGTGAAAATCGCGGTTATGCGCGAGGTCCGCTGCAATGCCGCTCGAGGTTTCGACGCTTCCCAACGCAACTGACGCACTAGTCAATGCCTTACGATCCTTCTCACTGGGCTGGATTGCCGCTCTTCCGGCGTGCTTATCGAAGGCTGACAGTGGCCCTCGGACCGGTCAACCCGACGGAGGCTTCTTAGGCTTTGCGATGCCATAGCCGATGGGTATGGATGGGGGCTGCAGCATGCGTCGGTGAGCGCCTCCCGCTCGGCGTGGAAGCGGGCCGCCAGGGACCGGATGTCATCGGGGGACGCGCTTCGACCAGCTTTGGCTTGGGCGGGATATACGACTCCCCCGGAGCGGATACTGGCTTCTGCAGGGCCGACGTTCGAGGACGGGGGCAGAAGCGGCTTCCACGCCTTCCCCGCGCTGGGCCTCGACTTCTAGAAGGCCACGTCGACGTGGCACGTCCTGTTAGCGCCAATAGCCGCCATTCAGCGGTTCTCCGGGCGTGCCGAAAAGCGGACGCTCGTTCAGCTAGGGCGCCCATGACCGGTTTCGACCCAAATCGGAGGTCGTCCGCCCGATGCCCGAAAGCAGACGTACGTTCATGTCGCCGGCGAATGGCCGCTAACGACCCATTGCAGACATTCCCGCGGGCGATAAGTT
>JAFAEZ010000162.1 GCA_023423775.1 Pseudomonadota bacterium | reverse complement strand
GGGGCGAGGATGCCGAAGCCGCGGCGGCCCTGGAGAACCGCCGCCGAGACTTCGAGGCCGGCTACCGCTTCCTGACGCTGCTCAGACCGCGCTTGGCGCGGGGGCGGGCGCGCGACGGATCCCGCCGAGGAACCAGCGCGCGATCACCAGCCCCGCGGCGGCGAGGGCGAGCGCGTCGGCGACGAACAGGTAGATCGAGTGCGCCCAATCGTGATGATACCAGATCGGCTCGCCGAGATGGGTGTAGGCGGAGCCGGCGAGCGCGAACAGGATGATCAGCCGTGCCTGTGAGTGGAAATCGCTGACCCGCCCGGCCACGGCCATCAGCGCCGCGCCGATCAGCAGGGCGACGACGAAGTTGAAGATCAGCCCGCCCACGATCGCGCCCGGATCCGCAACTGAGAAGCCGCTGACATTGTAATGGACGGTGGCGATAGGGCCCTGGCCATACATCACGGTCTGCTCGGGGGTGTCGGCGCCGGGGATGAAATAGGTCCCGGTGGCCGGGAGGTTAGCGGCCAGTGCGCGCTGCACGGTCGCCGCCTGGGCGTTGTCGATGCTGCCGGTGCCGAGCTTTACCAGCGGCGTCGCGAAGAAGATGAAGCCGATGATGAACATGGCGACGGCGGCGGCCATCGCGCCGATGATGATGCGTCCCATGCGGTCCTCCCCTTATTCTGCCTGCGTAACAGTGTCGAAACGCGGAGGAGAGGAAAAAGACGCGTCAGCCGATCAGGCCGCGGACGAAATCGGTGAGGCCGATGCGGCGCGAGCGCTTCATGCGCTCGGCCTCGAGGATCGAATGGACCTTGTCCAGGCAGGCGCCGGCATCCTCGTTGATCAGCACATAATCATATTCGGCCCAATGGCTGATCTCGGCGGCCGCCCGCTCCATGCGGCCGCGGATCACTTCCTCGCTGTCGGTGCCGCGCGCGCGCAGGCGACGCTCGAGCTCGTCCATCGAGGGCGGCAGGATGAAGACGCGGACGATGTCCGGATCGACCTGCTTCAATTGCTGCGTGCCCTGCCAGTCGATGTCGAGGAGCACGTCGCAGCCGTCCTGGATCGACTGGCTGACTTCGGAGATCAACGTGCCGTAGCGCCGGCCGAAGACATGCGCCCATTCGAGGAACGAGCCGCTCTCGACCATGCGGTCGAACTCGGGGTCGGTCACGAAATGATAATCGCGCCCGTCGACCTCGCCCTCGCGGATCGGCCGGGTCGTGGCCGAGACGGACAGCGAAATGTCCTTGTCGCGCGCCAGCAGCATCTTGGCGATGGTGGATTTGCCGGCGCCGCTGGGGCTGGAAAGGACGAACAGCAGCCCGCGCCGCCGGAGATTCTGACTGGTGGCCATGCGCGCTAGTGGCGTGGGGCGAGGGTGCGCGTCAACCCGGCGGGCGAAGCCGGTCGACAAAAGGCCGGCGGCCCGCGGGGGGGCGTGCGGGCCGCCGGCAGGCATGCACGTCAGGCGGGAAGAAGGTGACCCGCGCGGCGGTGCAGCCGATCCTTGATCGCCAGCTTCAGTTTCTTGAGCCGCTGCATCCGGAAGACGTCCGGCGCGCGGCGCCTGCGCTCGCGGCGAATCTCTTCGTCCAGTCGGCGATGGACGGCGGCCATGCGGGCGATGATGGGGTTCATGTCAGTGTCCTCAATCGATGTGAAATCGATCGGGCTAGCTGATGCAGAGACAGGGGCAATTGAACCTGCATCGAGCTAACCCGATGCGGTCCGACATCACGACTGTCGTAGGGACAGCCGCCAGAGGGGCCCGGTCCGCTCCTTCAAAATATGGGAGGCGCGGCGGAATTCAAGTGCTATCGGTACGGCAATGTCACGGTGCGTCGCGCTTCTGAGGGCGGTCAATGTCGGCCGCCGCAAGGTCCCGATGGCCGAATTGCGCGAACTTTGCGCGACGCTCGGCTGGACCGACATCGGCACCTACATCCAGAGCGGCAATGTCGTCTTCTCCGCGGATGCGGCGCCGGCGGCGCTCGAGGCGCAGCTCGAAAAAGCGCTGGCCGAACGGTTCGGCTTCGCCGTCGACGTCATCGTCCGCTCGGCCGCGCAATGGGCGGCGCATGCGGCGGCCAATCCGTTCCCGGAGGCGTCCGGGGCGCGGCCCAACCTCGTCATGCTGCTCGTGTCCAAATCGCCGCCGCGCAAAGAGGCCGCGAATGGCCTTCAGGCCCGCGCCTGCGACGGCGAGCAGGTGGCGCTGGCCGGCGACGCGCTCTGGATCGATTATCCCGCCGGCTCGGGCAGATCGAAGCTTACCCCGACCCTGATCGACCGCACGATCGGCTCGCCCGCCACCAGCCGCAACTGGCGCACGGTGATGAAGCTGGGCGAGATGCTCGCGCAATGAGGGCGATCGAGCGTCGCCACTGGCTGATCGCGCTGGCGATGATCGCCTTGACCGCGATCGTGCTGCTGGCGATGGGCCGCCCGCTCATCTGCACGTGCGGCGAGGTGAAATTATGGACCGGGGCGGTGCAGAGTGCCGACAACAGCCAGCATATCGCCGACTGGTACACGCCCAGCCACGTCATCCACGGCTTTCTCTTCTACGCGCTCGGTTGGCTGTTCCTGCGCCGCAACCCGTTCGGCGACCGCTGGCTCGCTGCGGTGGCGATCGAGGCCGCCTGGGAGCTTCTGGAGAACAGCCAATATATCATCGATCGCTATCGTGAGGCGACTTTCGCCTTCGGCTATAACGGCGACAGCGTTCTGAACTCGGTCGCGGATATCGGCTGGATGACGCTCGGTTTCCTGCTCGCACGCCGGCTGCCGGTCTGGGCGACGGTGTCGGTCGCGATCGCTTTCGAGGTGCTGACGCTTTGGACGATCCGCGACAATCTGACGCTCAACGTCCTGATGCTGATCGCGCCGGTCGACGCGATCCGCGTCTGGCAGGCCGGCTGAGCGTCAGCCGGGCCGGCGCGCCAGCGGCATGGTCAGGCAGTGGACGCCGCCGCCGCAGCGCACGAACTGGTCGATTTCGACGGCGATCACGCGATAACCGAGTTCGGCGAGCTTCAAATTGATGCGGCTGCTGCCGGCCGAGGAAAGGATCCGGCCGCCGCCGAGGCTGACCAGATTGGCGCCGAGCTGGCGGACCTCGTCCAGCGTGACCGGGATCAGTTCGACGCCGAGCTTCGCGATCCGCTCTAGGAAAGCCGGCTCCAGCGCCTCGACGCAGGCCACGGCGCGATCGCGGTCGATCATCGTGAACAAGGTGTCGAGGTGGAGATGTTCCGGGTCGAACGAGGCAACGATCGAATCCCAGCCGCGCCGCTCGAACAGCCGCGCCAGCATCTGCGCGCCGCGCGCGTCGGTGCGCCCGCCCGAACAGCCGATGACGATCGTGCCGGGCCGCATCAGGCAGATGTCGCCGCCTTCGACGCTGCCTTCCTCGATCGCGCCGATATAGGGTACCCCCCAGGCCTGGGCCTCCGCCAGGACATGGCAGACCTCGCGGCTCCGGTGGCCCAACGCCGGGCGCAGGGCGAGCAGTCCCCACGGCGTCATCAGGGTCGAATCGCGGGTGAAGGAGAGATCGGGCATGTCGCTCGCGGCCGGTACGACGTGGCAGCGCACGCCTTCGTCCTGGAGCGCGCCGACCAACGCCTGATGCTGGCGTTCCGCGGTCTCGGCACAGCAGACGAGCCCCTTGGCGAGCGCGTCGATGGCGACGCTGTTGCAGGGCACGATCTCGAGATGCGGCGGCGGGGAAACCATCACATCGGTGAGGCGGCCATATTCTGAATCGACGCCCCAGCGCGGGCGCACATCGGAGATGACCAGGCCGTCGCCAATAGCGGGCTCGGCCGAGGTAAAGTCGAACAGCATGCAAGTCTCTGCTTTTGGCCGGAAAGATCGGCGTTGGTTACGGGAGTTAAACCAAGCAGGAGAGCACGCGGTTCCGACGAACTGCCTGATCTCGATCAGTTCAGCGGCCGAGCATCGCTTCCGGGCGGACCAATCGATCGAAGGTTTCTGCGTCGACGAGCCCGAGAGCGAGGCCGGCCTCGCGCAAGGTCAGCCCCTGTTCGTGGGCATGCTTGGCGATCTTCGCCGCATTGTCGTAGCCGATTGCCGGCGCAAGCGCCGTCACCAGCATCAGCGAGCGTTCGAGCAGCGCGGTAATGCGGGCCTCGTCGGGAGCAAGGCCGTCCAGCGTCCGTTCGGTAAAGCTCTCCATGCCGGTCGACAGCAGGTCGATCGAGCGCAGCACGTTGGCGCCGATCAGCGGCTTGAACACGTTGAGCTCGAGATGGCCTTGGAGGCCGCCGACGGTCACGGCGACATGATTTCCCATCACTTGCGCCGCCACCATCGTCAGCATCTCGGCCTGGGTCGGATTGACCTTGCCCGGCATGATCGAGCTGCCCGGCTCGTTCTCGGGCAGCTTCAGTTCGCCGAGGCCGCAGCGCGGTCCCGAGCCGAGCAGGCGGATGTCGTTGGCGATCTTGCTCAGCGACACGGCCAGCACGTTGAGCACGCCCGAAAGCTCGACCAGGGTGTCGTGGGTCGCCAGCGCCTCGAACTTGTTGGGCGCCGTTTCGAACGGAAGCTGGGTAAGCTTCGCCATCTCCGCCGCGAAGGCTTCGGCGAAGCCCTTCGGCGCATTGAGACCGGTGCCGACGGCCGTGCCGCCCTGGGCGAGGCGGTAGAGGCGCGGCAGCACCGCTTCGACGCGCGCGATGCCGTCGCTCAATTGCTGCGCAAAGCCGGAAAATTCCTGGCCGAGCGTCAGCGGGGTCGCGTCCTGGAGGTGGGTGCGCCCGATCTTGACGATCCGGTCCCAGGCCTCGGCGTGAGCGGCCAGGCGATCGCGCATTCGCGCCATCGCCGGGATCAGCCGCCGCCGGACCGCGCGTGCCGCCGCGACGTGCATCGCGGTCGGGAAGCTGTCGTTTGACGACTGGCTCTTGTTGACATGGTCGTTGGGGTGGACCGGATCCTTGCCGCCGCGGCGTCCGGTCAGCACCTCGTTGGCGCGGCCGGCGATCACCTCGTTGGCGTTCATGTTGGATTGCGTGCCGGACCCGGTCTGCCAGATGACCAGGGGGAATTGGTCGTCATGGGCGCCCGACGCGACTTCGGCCGCCGCCTGCTGGATAGCCTCGGCGAGCCCGGCATCGAGGCTGGCGATGCGTGCGTTCACGCGCGCTGCCGCCTGCTTGACGAAGCCGAGGGCGTGGATGATCTCGATCGGCATCTGCTCGCGCGGGCCGAATGGGAAATTGTCGATCGAGCGCTGGGTCTGGGCGCCCCAATATGCGTCGCCGGGCACGGCGATCGGGCCGAAGCTGTCGCTCTCGCTGCGCGTCTCGCTCGTCATCGACTCCCCCTCCGAAGGGGCTCGACAGGCTCAGCCGGGAGGCTGGCCGCGAACGCCCTATTTCTTGCGGCTGAAATCCACCGAAACGACATTCGATCCGTCCCCGGCCGGTTGCGGCGCGGGCGGATGATCGTTCTCGGCTTCCTCATGCTCCTGCGGCGCTTCCTCGGCCTGCGCCTGGAACTGGAGCGCGAAGTTGACTGCCGGATCGACGAAGCCGGTGATCGCCGCGAACGGAATGACCAGCCGCGCTGGCGACTGGTTGAAGCTGAGGCCGACCTCGAAGCCGTCCTCCCCGACCTTCAAATCCCAGAAGCGGTTCTGGATGACGATCGTCATCTCGTCGGGAAAGCGCTCGGAAAGGTGCTTGGGGATGTCGACGCCCGGGGCGGCCGTCTTGAAGGTGATGTAGAAATGGTGCTCGCCCGGCAGGGTGCCGGTCGCTTCGACTTCGCCCAGCACGCGGCCGACGACTGCGCGCAGGGCCTCCTGCACGATTTCGTCATAGGGAATCAGGCTGTCGGGCGTGTCGTCACTCATTTGGGCATCTGGTAACGAAGCCCCGTGACGGGTCAAGCGCGTTGCTCCTAACATGCGCTTGTTTGATTTCCGCTGCTGCCAAAGGACCTGCCGATGCCGATCGATGCGACCAAGCCCTACGATACAAACAATATCTTCGCCCGCATCCTGCGCGGCGAGATTCCCTGCTCCAAGGTCTATGAGGACGAGCACGCGCTCGCCTTCAACGACATCAACCCCCAGGCTCCGACCCACATCCTCGTCATTCCAAAAGGTGCGTACGTGTCGTGGGACGACTTTTCAGCGCGTGCATCGAGCGAGGAGATAGCCGGCTTCGTTCGCGCCGTCGGCCGCGTTGCGCGCGAGGCCGGCTTGCTGGAGCCGGGCTACCGTCTGCTCGCCAATGCCGGGCCGAACAGTGGCCAGGAAGTGCCCCATCTCCACGTACACATCTTCGCCGGACGGCCGCTCGGGCCGATGCTGTCGCGCTAGACCCCGTTCACTTCTGCTTCACGTGAATAGGCGGCATTTTGTCTAGGCGGGCCCGGAATAAGCCGCTAGGTTCCGCGCCGATAACAACCAGGCACGGCGCGTTGACGCCGTGCTCCCAAGGGGGACGGACATGATATTCGGGCGCGTAAAGCCTCTCGATGCCATCCTTGCCACCGCCGAGAAGAAATCGCTGCATCGTTCGCTGGGCGCCTTCCAGCTTACCATGCTCGGCATCGGCGCGATCATCGGCACCGGCATCTTCGTTTTGACTGCTGAGGCCGCCCAGAAGGCGGGCCCCGGCATGATGGTGGCCTTCATCATCGCCGGCTTCGTCTGCGCCGTAGCAGCGCTTTGTTACGCCGAGATGGCGGCAATGGTCCCGGTTTCGGGCTCGGCCTACACTTATTCCTACGCGGTCATGGGCGAGTTGCTCGCCTGGATGGTCGGCTGGGCGCTGATCCTCGAATATGCGGTCGCCGCGGGCGCCGTTTCGGTCGGCTGGTCCGGCTATGTGGTCGGCCTCATCGAACATAGCTTCGGGCTCGACATACCCAACACGTTGGTGCGGGGCCCCTATGACGGCGGCGTCGTCAACCTGCCGGCGGCGCTGATCGCGTTGCTCGTTACCTGGCTGCTGGTCATCGGCACCAAGGAGAGCGCCACCGTCAACGCCATCCTGGTGTTGATCAAGGTCGCCGCCCTGACCCTGTTCATCGTCCTGGCCATCCCGGCCATGAACATGGACAATTTCACGCCCTTCACGCCGCTGGGCTTCGCCGGCGTCTCGGCGGCCGCGGCGTCGATCTTCTTCGCTTATGTCGGTTTCGACGCGGTCTCGACCGCGGCCGAGGAAACGAAAAACCCGCAGCGCAACATGCCGATCGGCCTGATCGGCTCGCTCGGCATCTGCACCATCTTCTACATCCTCGTTGCAGCCGGCGTGATCGGCGGAGTCGGCGCACAGCCGATGATGGACGCAAATGGCGCCGGCTACCGCCCGGGAAGTCCGGAGCTGGCCCAGGCCTGCGCCGCCATCCAGGACGGCGCGGTGGTCTGCTCGAAGGAAGCCCTGGCCTGGACGCTGCGCGAGATCGGCTGGCCGCAGATCGGCAACCTGATCGGCCTTGCGGCTGGCTTGGCTCTGCCGTCCGTCATCCTGATGATGATGTTCGGCCAGACCCGCATCTTCTTCGTGATGAGCCGCGACGGCCTGCTGCCGCCGGTCCTGTCGAAGATCCATCCGAAGTTCCACACGCCGCACGTGATCACGATCATCACCGGCATTGGCGTGTCGCTGTTCGCGGCCTTCTTCCCGGTCGGCGTGCTCGCCGACATCTCGAACTCGGGCACTTTGTTCGCGTTCGCGATGGTCTCGATTGCGGTGCTGGTGCTGCGCCGCACCGATCCGACGCGTCATCGTCCGTTCCGCACTCCGGCGGTGCTGCTGGTGGCGCCGCTCGCGGCGATCGGCTGCGTCTACCTGTTCGTCAGCCTGCCCAACGAGACGATCATGCTGTTCTTCGGCTGGGCGGTCATCGGCCTCGTGGTCTATTTCCTCTACGGGCACCGCAAAAGCCATGTCGGCCGCGGCAGCGTCGAGGTCCACGAACCGGAGATCCACGACATCGAACCGCCGGTTCCCGGCACCCACTAAGAAAAAGGGAGGCTCCGGCCTCCCTTTTTTTATGCGACGTTGACGGGTCTAGATGGGCAGGCGCCGATGCGCCCCCGCCTTAACCGAGCTTCTGGGCGACGAGGGCCTTGAGGTCGGTCTCGGGGCGGGCCCCGTAGTGGGAGATGACCTCGGCGGCGGCGATCGCGCCCATGCGCAGGCTGTGTTCGAGGTTACGGCCCTGGGCCTGGCCAGCGAGGAACCCGGCGGCGAACAGGTCGCCGGCGCCGGTCGTGTCGACCACCTGCGCGACCGGCTCGGCCGGTACGGCGACGCGCTCGGCGCCGCGAATGGCGACCGCCCCCTTCTCGCTGCGGGTCACGACCAGGGTCTCGACCGTGGGCGCGGTGGCGGCGACGGCGCGCTCGAAATCGGGCTCGCCGGCCAGCGCCTTGATCTCGTCCTCGTTGGCGAACAGGATGTCGACCTTGCCGCCGTCGATCAGTTGCAGGAAGCCCTCGCGGTGGCGGGCGATGCAGAAGCTGTCGGAAAGGGTGAAGGCGACCTTGCGGCCGGCGCTGCGGGCGATGTCGATCGCCTTGATCATCGCCCAGCGCGGCTCCTGCGGATCCCAGAGATAGCCCTCGAGGTAGAGGATCGCGGCGTCCCGGATCTGCTGCTCGTCGAGCGCGGCCGCGGGCAGATGCTGCGAGGCGCCGAGGAAGGTGTTCATCGTCCGTTGCGCGTCGGGCGTGACGAGGATCAGGCAGCGCGCGGTCGGCACTTCGCCGTCCGAGGCCGGTGTGGCGAATTCGACGCCGAGCGCGCGGATGTCGTGGCTGAAGACCTGGCCCAGCTGGTCGTTGGCGACCTGGCCGATGAAGCCGGCGCGGCCGCCCAGGGCAGCTACGCCGGCGGCCGTGTTGGCGGCCGATCCGCCGCTCGTCTCGCGGCCCGCCGACATCCGGTCATAGAGGCGGGTGGCCTCGTCGGCGTCGATCAGCCGCATCGAGCCCTTGTCGAGCTGCTCGGACGCGAGAAAGGCGTCGTCGGTGGCGGCGATCACATCGACGATGGCGTTGCCGATGGCGAGGACGTCGAGGCGGGCTTCGGTCACGGGGGATCCTTGGGCTTCGTGGAAGATGGCTCGGCCTAGCCGCCCGGCCGCGGCGGATCAATCGTTGACGCTGCCGCCGCCTTCCGCGAAGCAAGGGCGATGACGCGCTTTTCGACCTCCGCCGCCATCCTTTCGGGCTCATTGTTCGTCGCCGGTTGCGTCGCCCCCGTGGCGGATGCGCCGCGCCGCGTGCAGCAGGCGCCGCCGAGCTACAGTTTGATCGGCCTGGAGACGGTGATGGGCCGCACCAGCCGCTATCTCGAAGGCGAGTTCGGAGAGCCCGACCTAGACATACGCGAAGGCTCCGCGCGAAAGCTGCAATTCTCCGGCCCGGCCTGCGTGCTCGACGCCTATCTCTACCCGGCCGAGCGCGGGGCGGATCCGATCGTCACCCATGTCGATGCGCGGCTTCCGGACGGGCGCGACATGGATCGCGCGTCCTGCGTCGCTGCGCTCCACAAGGAGCATGAGGGGCACTAAGCCGGGGCGGCGCCCAGCCGGTCGAGCGCCCATTGCGCGGCCTCGGCCACGACCGGATCCTCGTCGCCGACCAGCTTCTGCAGCGCGGGAATGAGCCGCGCGCTGCCGCTGTTACCGGCGGCGATGGCGGCATTGCGCACCATCCGATTGCGGCCGATCCGCTTGATCGGCGACCCGGAAAAGACCTGGCGGAAGGCGGCATCGTCGAGCGCGAGCAGATCGGCAAGGGCGGGCGAGACAAGCTCGGCGCGCGGCACGAATGCCTGGTGGCGCCGCGCCGCATCGGCGAACCGGTTCCACGGGCACACCGCCAGGCAATCGTCGCAACCGTAGATTCGATTGCCCATCGCTGCGCGGAATTCCTCCGGGATCGGGCCCTTATGCTCGATCGTGAGATAGGAGATGCAGCGCCGGGCATCGAGGCGGAACGGCGCCGGAAAAGCCTTGGTCGGACACGCATCGAGGCAGGCGGTGCAGCTGCCGCAATGGACCCGCGGGAGCGGTTGTGCGCTCTCCAGCTCCAGCGTGGTGTAGATCGCGCCGAGGAACAGCCAGCTGCCGTCGGCGCGGCTGACGAGATTGGTGTGCTTGCCCTGCCAGCCCAGTCCGGCGGCCTCGGCGAGCGGCTTCTCCATCACGGGGGCGGTGTCGACGAATACCTTCAGCTCGCACCCGGCCTCGGCGACGAGCCAGCGAGCGAGCGCCTTCAGCGCCTTCTTGACCACGTCGTGATAATCCTGGCCCTGGGCGTAGACCGAGATGCGGCCGATTTCGCCTTCGCCGGCCAGCGCCAGCGGATCGACAGCGGGCGCGTAGCTCATGCCGAGCGAGATCACCGATCGGACCTCGGGCCAAAGCCCGGCCGGCGAGCCGCGGCGCTGGGCCGTCTCCTCCATCCAGATCATGTCGCCGTGAGCGCCGTCATCGAGCCATGCGCGGAGCCGCTCGGCGGTGCGAGGCGTCGCGTCGGCGCGCGTCACGCCGAACGCGGAAAAGCCCAAGGCGCGAGCCTCCGCCTCCAGTCGTTCCAACAGGGTCGCATCGCCGGTCATTGCGGGGTGCCGCTATCACATCCGAAGGGAGCAGGGGATGCGCAAATATGGGAATCTAACCGGCTTTTGCCCAGTCAGGCCGGGGCCGGCCCCTTCTGCTCCCACAATTCCAGCTTGATGCCGTCGCAATCGAGGATCCAGGCGAAGCTGCCATAATCCTCGTCCTGCCGGCCCAATATCTCGATGCCCTTGCGCCGCAGTTCGTCGAGGAAGGCGGTGAGATCGTCAACGCGATAGTTGATCATGAACGACGAACCGCTCGGATCGAAATAATCGGTCGTCGCCTTGAAGGGCGAGGACAGGCTGTACGGAGCCTCGTTCGGCTCCTGGCTCCATGGGAACATCGCGCCCCATTCGCCGCCTATGCCCAGATTCTCCTGATACCAGGCCCGCGTGCGCTCCGGGTCGTCGACCTTGTAGAAGATCCCGCCCAGTCCCGTGATCCGCGCCATGCCGTTCTCCCTGGTGGCTCAACCGCCATCATGGACCGCTCGTGCCGCTTGCGCCAGAGCCGCCATGGCGATGCGGTAGGGGCCGGGCCCGTGGCTG
>JAFAEZ010000150.1 GCA_023423775.1 Pseudomonadota bacterium | reverse complement strand
GGCGGGCCCCGCTCGCCGGGGAGCGTTCCCAGCCAGGGCAACCGCCAGGATAATCGCTCGCGCGGCAACGCCGCCCAGCTTCATGAGAAATACAAGGCGCTTGCGCGGGATTCGCAGCTCGCCGGCGACCGCGTCCAGACCGAATATTATCTCCAGTTCGCGGATCATTATTTCCGTGTGCTCAACGAGAATCGCGCCCGCTTCGAAGAGCAGCGTCCGCGCCGCGACGACTTCAACTCCTATGAGGATGAAGATCAGGACGAGGCGGTGAGCGCCGAGGGCGGCGACGAGCAGGACGAGCAGGAAGAGCGCGGCGATCGTGAGCCGCGCCAGGACCGCAGCCGCCGCCGCGAGCAGCGTGCCGATCGCTCCGACCGCGAACCCCGCGGTGAACGCCAGGATCGCGAACCCCGCGCCGAACGCGAAGATCGGCCCGAGCGCGCGGCGCGCGACGAAGCGGAAACGCGCAATGTCGGCGAGCTTCGACCCCGCCGCACGCGCCGCACCCGCGAGGACAATGCCGAGCAGGGCGAGGAGCGCATCTCGCTCGACGTCCTGCCGCCGGCGATTGCCGTGGTTCCCAGCGCCGACGATGCCGGCGAGGCGCCCAAGCCCCGTCGCCGCACGCGCCGGCCGCGCGACGAAGGCGATGCGGAGATCGCACCGGCGGCCTGATCGCTCGGGCATGACTAAAAGAGGGCGGTGGCCGCAGGGCCGCCGCCCTTTTTCTATGGCCGCGGGGTCGCCATCCAGTTGTCATGAAATCGACGCGGAGCCGTCGTGGGGGAGCCGGCAGGAAGGGGGGCTTCTGCGGGGCCGCGTCCCATAGCGCCGCGATGCCGCTGAAATCATTCTACTTCGTCCGGGACCACTGTCTCGGACGCTGTCACCAAAGTGTCATGTCGGAGTCATCAAAGGATCATGCACCGGTCCTACCTCCGCGACGGGCCCGAGCCCGTTACTGGGGATTCACGTATCATGACCAAGAAGTTATTCCTGCTGGCCCTGTTGGGTGGCAGTTCCATCGCGGCACCGGCCTTGGCGCAGGATGCTGCAGCCGAAGCCACCCTGTCGCCGGAGCAGGCGGCTGCCAGGACCGCGGCGCTCGAAGCGCAGGTCGCGGCGCTGCAGCAGCAGCTCGACACGATCAAGAAGGCGCTGCCCGCTTCGAAGCCGAGCTGGAAGGGCGCGCCGCAATTCGAGGACAAGGAAGGCGGCTGGTCGTTCAAGCCGCGCGGCCGCATCCAATATGACGCCGGCTGGGTCGGCCGTCCCGACGGCGTGACCGATCCCGGCCTCGGGTTCTCGAACGAGGCCCGCCGCCTGCGTCTCGGCGCCGAGGGCTCGATCCCGGGCGGCTTCGGCTACAAGTTCGAGGTCGATTTCGCCGACAACGAAGTCGATGTCACCGACGCGATCCTGACCTACAGCCCGGCCAAGGGCGTCGGCCTGAATTTCGGCCAGCACAACAATTATCAGTCGCTGGAAGAGCTCACCAGCTCGCGCTTCTCGTCGTTCATCGAGCGTGCCGCCTTCACCGACGCGTTCAATTTCGAGCGCCGCGTCGGCCTCTCGGCGACCTATGCGACCGGCGACCTGTTGCTCGCCGGCGGCGTCTTCACCGACAATATCTCCGATCTCGCCAATAGCGGCGACGCGGACCATCTCGGCGACGAGAACAATTCGCTGAGCTTCGACGGCCGTGTCGTCTACGCGCCCAAGCTGGGCAAGACCCAGCTCCATTTCGGTGCGTCGGCGCATATGCGCGACAATGGCGACACCGACGAGGCGGGGGTTACCACGCGCTATCGCCAGCGCCCCCTGGTCCACACGACCAACAGCCGCTTCCTCGCCACTCCGGCGCTGGCGGTCGAAAAGGAGACCAGTTACGGCCTCGAAGCCGCGGTCATCCACGGCCCGTTCCACGCCGCAGGCGAAGTCCACTGGCTCGATGCCGATCGGATGGACCCGGCCCCAACCGCCAATTTCTTCGGCGGCTATGCCGAGGTCGGCTATTATCTGACCGGCGAAACGCGCGGCTATAAGGGCGGCCAGTTCGACCGCACCAAGGTGCTCAACCCGGTCGGCGAGGGCGGCATGGGCGCGCTGCAGCTCAACCTGCGCTACGACATGGTTGACCTGAACGACGATCTGATCCGCGGCGGCAAGCAGGACGGCTTCCAGGCCTCGCTGATCTGGATCCCGCAGGACCATGTCCGCTTCATGATCAACTACGCCCGCCTGAACTATAAGGACGCGGCGATCGTCGCCGTGGGCGGCGACCGGGATTACGGCATCGACGTCATCGGCGCCCGGGCCCAGATCGACTTCTAACCCGTTCCGATTCCGCGGGATTGACAGCGGAGGTAACAATGTAACATGCTCCTGTCGGCGACCCCGACAGGAGCATTTGCTTATGCGTCACCTTGTGTTGCTTGCCGGGGCTTTGACCGCCTCTGCCATTGCCGGCCCCGCTTCCGCCCAGACGGCCCAGGGCGACGTCGCGGTCACCATCTACAATAACGATCTCGCGCTGGTGCAGGACACCCGCCAGATCGCCTTTCCCGCGGGGCGCTCGCGCCAGGAATTCCCCGACGTCTCCGCCCGCATCCGTCCCGAGACCGTGACCCTGTCGGGCCAGGGTCTGGAGGTCGTGGAGCAGAATTTCGACTTCGATCTCCTCTCGCCCCAGGCGTTGATGCAGAAAGCGGTGGGCGAGACGATCACGCTCGTGCGCACCAATCCCGCCAATGGGCAGGAAGTGCGTGAGCGCGCCACCGTGCTGGCGGCGAATGGCGGCGTCGTGCTTCGTATCGGCGACCGGATCGAAGTGCTGCGCGACGATGGCCTGCCGGTGCGGGTCATCTTCGACAAGGTGCCCGAAAATCTTCGGGCCCGCCCGACCCTGTCGGTGACGCTCGAGAGTCGCGGCGGCGGCACGCGGCCGGCGACCCTGAGCTATCTGACGCCCGGGCTCGGCTGGAAGGCGGATTACGTCACCATGTTCGACGAGCAGGCCGGCCGGATCGACGTGCAGGGCTGGATCACACTGAGCAATACCAGCGGCACCACCTACACCAATGCCGACACGTTGCTGGTCGCCGGGCAGGCGCAGCAGCTGGATGGGCAGGCTTATTACGATCCGCGTCGCGGCTATCGTCCACCGCCGCCGCCCCCGCCGCCGATGCGCCAGCCGGGGATGGAAACCTCCGGGCGCGAACGGCTCGGCGACTTCTATCTCTATCCGCTGCCCGAGCGGACCACGATCGCCAACCAGCAGACCAAGCAGGTGAGCTTTCTGGACGTTGTCGGCGCTCCCGGCCGCCGCGCCTATGAATATCGCAACCCCTGGCTCGGCACGCTGGAGGAAGCGCGTAGCGCCGACACGGTCCTCAAATTCTCGACCTCGCGCGAGCAAGGGCTGGGCGACGCGCTCCCGGCCGGCATCGTCCGCGTCTATATGAAAGACCGCCGCGGCAACGCCCAGTTCATCGGCGAGAATGCGATCGGCCATACCCCGATGGGCTCCGAGCTCGGCCTCAAGACCGGCGAGGCCTTCGACGTGAAGGTGCAGCCGGTGGTGGAGAAACGCGAGCGGGTCGGCGAAGCGCGCTGGCGGACTGCAATGCGCTACACGCTCACGAACGCGCGGCCCGAGCCGGTGACCGTCGACCTCTTCCAAAGCGGCCTCGACGCCTGGTGGAACGACACCCGGATCATCGAGGAAAGCCAGAAGAGCGAGCGGCTGTCGTCCAACCAGGCCATGTGGCGCGTCTCCGTCCCCGCCAACGGCTCCGCGACCGTCACCGCAACCTTCGACACACGTTATTGAAGGCGCTCGCGTTGCGTTCGCTCCCGTTCGCCCTGGGCCTGTCGGAGGGCTTGTCTTTTCTGCCCGGCGGAGCGGGCGAGAAGGCGAGGGCTTCGACAAGCGCAGCCCGAACGGCTGTGATGTTTATTGCCATGTTGATGGCGTCCAGCGCATCGGCTCAATCCATCGCCACCTCGCCAGCGCCCGATGCGGTAGCGGTCACCGTCTATCGCGACCCCGACCGTGCGACCGACCAGGCGATGCAGCTGGACTGGCTGAACGGTTTTGCTCTGATCAGCGAGACCCGCACGATCACCATCCCGGCCGGCGAGGCGGAGATCCGCTTCGAGGGCGTGGCGGGCGGCATCCTGCCCGAAAGCGCGATCGTAACCGGCCTGCCGCAAGGGATCGCCGAGAAGAACCAGGACGCCTGGCTGCTGTCGCCCGCGAGCCTGCTGGACCGCTCGCTCGGCCGCCGCGTCCACCTGCGCCGCACGTCGCGCGCGACGGGCGAAGTGCGCGAGCAGGAGGCCGTGATCCGATCGGGCGCGGACGGAGCGGTCGTGCTCCAGACCGAGGACGGATTCGAGGCCCTGCGCTGCACGGGCCTCAACGAGACGATCGTCTATCCGTCGGTGCCGGAAGGGCTTTCCGCCAAGCCGACGCTCTCGGTGCGCACGACCAGCGACCGCGCGGTCGCCGCCACCCTGACCCTGTCCTATCTCGCCAGCGGCTTCGACTGGCAGGCCAATTATATCGGGACATTGTCGCCCGCCGGCGACCGGCTCGACCTGTTCGCCTGGGTGACCCTGGCCAATGGCGACGAGACCAGCTTCGTCCGCGCCGAGACCCAGGCCGTCGCCGGGAGGCTCAACCGCGACCAGAATGTGCGTCCGCCGCAGCCGCGCAGCGAGCCGCTCAACCTGCAATGCTGGCCGGCTGGTACGACGAGCGATATCCCGCCCGAGGAGCAAGGTGGTTATCCGCCTCCGCCGCCGCCTCCTCCTCCTCCTCCGCCTGCGCCGGTGATGGCGGCGGAGAATATCGTCGTCACCGGCTCCCGCGTCGCGATGAAGGCGGAGCAGGAGGATCTCGGCGACCTCAAGCTCTATCGAATCCCCGAGCCGGTCACCGTGGCGGCGAACAGCCAGAAACAGGTGGCGATGCTCGAGAAGAAGGGCGTGAAGGTCGAGCGCGTCTACCGGGCGCAGCTGTTCGGAAGCGCCGCGGAGCAGCAGGCGCGCACGCTGATGATCCTGCGGACAAGGAACCGCACCGCCGAAGGGCTCGGCCTGCCGCTGCCGGCCGGCGGCGTAGCGTTATTCGGCGCTGGCCATGTGCGGCCGGTCCTGCTCGGTCAAGGATCGATCGCCGACAAGGCGGTCGGCGAGGATGTCGAGATCGAGGTGGCGGAATCGACCGGCGTCGTCACCCGAGTGGTGAAGAGCGGCGGGGAGGGCGACCCAGGAGACTTCCTGCTCACTGTGACCAATGATCAGCCGCAGCCGGTGCGTTTCGAAGCCGATTTCGGCGATGTCGGCCTCGTCACCGACGGCCGGATCAGCCGCCGCAATGGCCGGCCCTTATGGAGCGTGACCGTGCCGGCGAACGGCTCCATGTCGCTGCGTTACCGCCTGCGCGGCCAGCCTTAGACCGCTGGGAGCGGCCGGGGCCGATTGTTCTCGTCGAGTGCGACGAACGTGAACAAGGCGTCGGTCACCTTCACTTCCTCGTTGCCGCGGTCGCGCGTCGCGACCACCTCGATGCGAATGCCCATCGAGGTGCGGCCGGTGCGCTCGATGCGCGCGTAGACCGAGATGATGTCGTGCAGCAGGATCGGGGCGATGAATTCCATCGCCTCGATCGCCACGGTCGCGACGGCGCCCTGGGCGCGGTGCGAGGCGACGATGCCGGCAGCGATGTCCATCTGCGAGAGCACCCAGCCGCCGAAAATGTGGCCATTGGCATTGATGTCGCCGGGCCGCGGGACGACGCGCAGGATCGGTTCGCCCTTATCGCCCATCGCTCGGGCCTCCTTGCGCCGTGTCGCGGGCCGGCCGGCGGCCGAAATAAGCGAGGGCGATCAGCCCCGTGCCGACCAAGGCGACGAAGCCGAAGCCGGCCGCCGCGGCAATCACCGTCTGGGCGGGAATCGCGACGCCGCTCCGCTTCAGGACCAGGAGCATGAGTGGCAGAGCGACGAGCGCGGCCAGCATCAGCCTCGTATAAAGCCGCCAGCTGCGCGCCAGGCGGACCGTGCGTCCGGCGGGGATCGGGTTGGATGGGGTCATGCTTCCATTTGGCTGTGGGCCATGGGATCATCAAGCCGAGTCGGTAAAAAAGGAGCCTGCGTCATGACCATCGCCGCGATTCTCGGACGCAAGGGCGACACCGTCTACAGCACCGAGTGCGACACGCCGGTGCGCGACGCGGTCGCCATGCTGGCCGAGCGCCGGATCGGCGCGCTTCCGGTTCTGAAGGCCGATCGGGTGGTCGGGATCATGTCGGAGCGCGACGTCATCTACTGCCTGAAGAGCGACGGCGCCGCGGTCCTCGACTGGCCGGTCGAGCGGGTGATGACCTCGCCCGCGGTGACCGTCGATCCCGATTTCTCGGTAATGGCGGCCTTGTCGCTGATGACCCAGCGGCGCATGCGGCACCTGCCGGTGGTGCAGGGCGAAAGGCTGATCGGCCTGGTCTCGATCGGCGATCTCGTCAAATATCGGATCGACAAGATCGAGGCCGAGGCCGAGGCGATGCGCGACTATATCCAGAGCGCCTAGCCGACCCGCACCCGCCGGGGCAGCGCATCGCGCAGGCTGGCCAGCATGAACGCCACTTCCTCGCGCACCGGATGGCGAACCAGGAAGATCGTCGCCAGCCAGCACAGGCCGCCCGCCGCGGCCAGGGCGGCGAGCGTGGCAAAGTCGGTGTCGGCCGGGCTGCTCCAGCGCCAATAATAAAGGAGGAGGGGCGCGACCGTCGCCGCGGTCGCGACCAGGCTGCGGGCGTAGAGCGCGATCATGTCGCGCCAGGCGAAGCCGATCAGGCCGCGCATGAAGCCGGCATAGATGGCGAACCAGACGATCCCCCAGGCGATGCGCGAGGCGGCGGCCCATTCCAGGCTCCACAATGCGCCCGCCACCAGCAGCCCGATCGACGCGATCGTGTCGAGGATGTTGAGCAGCAGCAGCCGGCGCATGCGACCGAGCAGGATCGGCAGCTCCATGTGGAGCGGAAGTGCGGTGAAGGCGAACTCGGACAGGGCAATCCAGACCAGCAATGGCGCGACGCCCGCCCAGAGCGGTCCGTAGAGCATCAGCACCAGGGGCGTCGAAGCCGCGGCGAGCAAGGCCATGGCCGGCCAGGTGACCGCGCTATAGCCGGAGACGACGCGCAGATAGGGGATGGCGAGATCCTCGCCATTGTCGCGCAGCCGCGCGAAGGCGGGATAGAAGACGCCGCCGATCGCACCGCTCACCAGCTGGCGCAGCTGGCCGGCGAGGCCGACGGCGCGGCCCCACAGGCCGACCGCGGCGAAATCGAGCAGGCGGCCGATGACCAGCTCCGGCGAGCGCGTGCCGACCGCGCCGCTGACATAGAGGAGTGAGAGGCCCGAGCCGAAGCGGAGGATCGGCCGCGCGCCGGCGAGCCGCGGCGGCAGCGGCAGGCGTCGCCCGCTCAGCCACTGGCCGAGCAAGGCGCGCGCGCCCTGCTGCGC
>JAFAEZ010000058.1 GCA_023423775.1 Pseudomonadota bacterium | reverse complement strand
GGCCGAGGTCGCGCGACGAGAAGCTCATCTTCTTCATCGCATCCACGATCGGGCGCGCGTCGAAGCTCTTGATGTCGATATGCTCGACGACGTTCGACAGCAGCTCCGCCTTGCGGGTGTCGTTGATGGGGGTCTGGTCGTTCATCTTTGTTCCTTTGAAATGCGTCGCCCCGGCCATCCGGCCAGTGCCTCGTTCGTCAAAAAAGCTTGGCAGACGAGACGCGCACCGGCCCTCACCGGTGCGACGCCCTCACGATTCCAAGTAATGCGCTTTTACAGCTTAACCACGTTCGAACGGACGGTCCGTTCCTCGTCTGCGCCATACAGCGTGGCCATCGGTTCGTCCTCGGCGATCACCTTCATGTCGGAGCCGAAGCCGTTGAAGGCCGTGCGCATCGCGCAGCCATAGGCTCCGAGCATTCCGATCTCGATATAGTCGCCCGCGGCCACGTCGGCCGGAAGGTCGAACGGTCCGGCCATATGGTCGAGATCGTCGCAGGTCGGACCATAGAAGCTGAAGCCGTGATCCCTGGTCTCGGACTCTTCCTCGCGGAGGAGCTTCACCGGGAAGCGCCAGCCGATATGCGCCGCATCGAACAGAGCGCCATAAGCGCCGTCGTTGATGTAGAGCTCGGACCCGCGGCGCTTCTCGACGCGGACGAGCAGGCTCGCATATTCCGCGCAGAGCGCACGGCCCGGCTCGCACCAGAGCTCCGCCGAGTAGGAAATCGGCAGGCTCTCGAACGCATTGTGGATGACTTCGAAATAGGCCTCGAGCGGCGGCGGCTCCATGCCCGGATAGGAGGAGGGGAAGCCGCCCCCGACATCGACGATGTCGACGGTGACCGCCGCCTCGACGATCGCCTGACGGACGCGCGTCATCGCTTCGGCATAAGCGGCCGGCGACATCGCCTGGCTGCCGACATGGAAGCAGATGCCGAGCGCGTCGGCGGCCTGGCGGGTCGCGAACAGCAATTCCTTGGCCTCGCCCGGATCGACGCCGAACTTGGAGGCCAGGCTCAGCTTCGAGTGATCCGACGACACGCGCAAGCGGACGCACAGATTGAGGTCGGTCGCGGCGACGCCCTCGGGGCTGGTCGTGGCGCGGACGATCTTCTCCAGCTCCTCCATCGTGTCGAGGGAGAAGGTGCGGACGCCGTACGTGAAATAGGCCTCCGCGATCGCTTCCTCGGCCTTCACCGGGTGCATGAAGCAAAGCGTTGCCTCGGGCGCGACCTTGGCGACAAGACGCACTTCGGCGATCGACGCCACATCATAATGGGTGATGCCGCTCTCCCACAGGATCTCGATGAGATCCGGGGACGGGTTCGCCTTCACCGCATACATCGAGCGGCCCGGAAACTTCTCGGCAAAGAAGCGGGCGGCACGGCTGGCGGCGTGCGGACGAAGGAGCGTGACCGGCTGAACCGGACGAAGGGCGGTCGCTAGCCCCAGCGCGCTATGGTGCTTGTACAACTCAAGGGACCTCCAGGGGTAGTTGACGACGAAGCTGCCTTGCGGTTTGGAAGTCCCCATGGGGCAGCGGAGGCGCATATATGGGTCACGATCCCCCATGTAAAGACCCGCGTTTTCCCGTGGTTTGACAAGATGTTGCGTGGCGGCGCCGAAGCGAATTTTGCATCGCTCAGGCGTGAGACTCCGGCGACGGAACGATTGGAGATTCGAATGCTGGAGAGAAGACCGACGCATCAGGGCGTCGAGGCCGCGGCCCGCCGGATTGCCGGAAAAGTCACCCGTACGCCGCTGCTTCCGGTCGAGATCGGCGGCACCCGCTCGTGGGTCAAGGCCGAGTGCCTGCAGCAGGGCGGCGCGTTCAAGCTGCGCGGTGCCACCAACCGGCTGATGCTGCTCAGCCCCGAGGAGCGGCGGCGCGGCGTCGTCGCCTTCTCGTCGGGCAACCATGCCCAGGGCGTCGCCATCGCCGCCCGTCGCATGGGCATCGCGGCCACCATCGTCATGCCGGCCGACGCCCCCGCCGTGAAGCGCGCGGCGACGCTCGCCGCCGGTGCGACGATCGTCGATTACGACCGCGCCACCGAGAGCCGGGAGGAGATCGGCGCGCGCCTCGCCCGCGAGAGCGGCGCGACCCTCGTTCCCTCGTTCGACGATGTCGACATCATCGAGGGCCAGGGCAGCGCCGGCGCCGAAATCGCCGAACAATTGCGGGAAATGATGGGCGAAGGACCTGACAAGGTGATCGTCCCCTGCGGCGGCGGCGGGCTTTCGGCCGGCATCGCGCTCGCGCTTCCCGAGGCGGAGATCGTGACCGTGGAGCCCCAGGGCTGGGACGATATGGCGCGCTCGATCGTCGCGGGGCAGCCCGTCCCGGTTGGCCCCGACGCGCCGCCGACGCGCTGCGACGCCTTGCAGACGCTCCTCGTTTCGCCGCTGACGCTGGGTGCGCTTCGGCAGGAGGGCGCGCGCGGCGTTTCCGTCAGCGAAAGCGAAATCGAGGCGGCGATGGCCTTCGCCGCCCGCACTCTGCGCCTCGTCGTCGAGCCGGGCGGCGCGGTCGCGCTCGCGGCGGCGCTCTCCGGAAAGGCGGGGCCGCTCAGCGAACGCAGCGTGATCGTCTTGTCAGGCGGGAATGTCGATCCGCTCGTCTATGCCGAGATCATCGCCAATCAGGCGCGGGCAGCGGCTCTGTAGGAAGGCGCATTGCGATGGTCGGGCGCCATCCGCTCGACCTCGCGGGTCAGCGTCTCGAGCTGGAGCGCGATGGTCCGCAACTCGGCGGCATAGACTTCGGAATCCACGCCCGGCTGGGCCAGCGTCGAGGCCTCGAGCAGAGTGTCGAGCATCATCGAGATGCTCGGCAGGATGGTCTCCTCGATCTGCTCGAAGGCCTCGTCCAGGCCGTGCCGCTCTGCATATGCCATGGCGTCATTGTAGAGAGACAGGCTTAAGCGCGCGTAAAAATTCGTCGCGGCTTTTCGATTCACCACAAGCGTGGCAGGGGAGCGCGCATGGCTTCCACCTTGCTTTCCATCGCCACCATCGCCGCCTTTTTGCTGGGCGGCGCCGGCATGTGGCTGATCGTCAAGCGCCGCGACGCGAAGAGGGGCATCCTCATGCTCGTCGCGGCGCTCGTCATTCTCGGCAACGTCCTGATCTGGTCGCTCCCGCCGCCGGCCGGCTGAGCGTCGTCCCGGCGCAGGCCGGGACTGCAGGACGCGACAGGGGCTATTTGATCGTGCAGCTCGGATCGAGGCGGAAGTCGAGATAGTCGTCCACCGACTTCATCAGCTGCGGCATCTCGTTGGCGAAGAAATGGTTCGCGCCCGGGATCGTGTCGTGGTGGATGGTGATGTGGCGCTGGGTGCGCAATTTATCGACCAGCTTCTGGACCGCGCCTGGCGTCACTACCTCGTCCGCCTCGCCCTGGATGATGATGCCCGACGAGGGGCAGGGCGCGAGGAAGGTGAAGTCGTACATGTTGGCCGGCGGGGCGATCGAGATGAAGCCGCGCACTTCGGGGCGGCGCATCAGCAATTGCATGCCGATCCAGGCGCCGAAGCTGAAGCCGGCGATCCAGGTCTGCTCGGCCTCGGGATGGATCTGCTGGACCCAGTCGAGCGCCGAGGCAGCGTCGGAAAGCTCGCCGATGCCGTTGTCGAAAACCCCTTGGCTTCGGCCGACGCCGCGGAAGTTGAAGCGCAGGGTCGCGAAGCCGCGCCGCACGAACGTCTTGTAGAGCTGCTGCACGATCGGGTTGTTCATCGTGCCGCCGGCGTGCGGGTGCGGATGAAGGATCATGGCGACGGGCGCGCGCGGACGCGGACCCGGCTGGAAGCGGCCTTCGAGACGGCCTTCGGGACCGGGGAAAATGACTTCGGGCATTGCACCTGCGCTTGAGCTAAATTGGGAAGATCGCACATGGGCGGTGCCATGTGCCGCGGGCACCTATATAGGGCGAAGCGCCTGCTTAGCAATCAAGAGGAAAAAGTGCCGCAAGGCCGCATCTATCTGGACCATGCCGCGACCACGCCGGTGCTGCCCGTTGCCCAGGCAGCCATAGCGGACGCGCTCGGGGCCTGGGCCAATCCGAGCTCGCCCCACGCCGACGGCCGCGCCGCCAAGGCGAAGCTGGAGGAAGCGCGCACGCGTATCGCTCGCGCGCTCGGCTGGACCGGAAAAATCCTCTTCACGTCGGGCGCGAGCGAAGCGCTCGCCATCGCCCTCCAGCGCGCCAAGGCTGGAACGCGCTACGTGTCCGCCGTCGAGCACGACGCCGTTGCGCGCGCCGCGCCGGACGCCGTGCGATTGCCTGTGGGGCGCGGCGGTCTCGTCGATCTTGCTTTGGTCGAGGGCGAACGACCGCTCGTGGCGGTCCAGCATGCCAATAACGAGACCGGCGTGATGCAGCCGCTCGGTCGCATCACCGACGCCGTGCGGGCGAGGGACGGGCTCCTGCTCGCCGATTGCGCTCAGACTGCCGGCAAGCTGCCGCTGCCCGACGCCGACTTCATAGCCCTGTCGGCGCACAAGTTCGGGGGGCCGCCGGGCGTCGGCGCGCTGCTCGTGCGCGATTTGGGCGCGCTCGAAGCCGTGGGCGGCCAGGAGCAGGGCTATCGTCCGGGCACGGAGAATCTCCCCGCCGTCCTGGCGATGGCCGCAGCGCTCGAAGCGGGCGATGGCTGGCTCGCTGAGGCTGCCATTTTGCGCGAGCGGCTGGAAGCGGCGCTGGCGGACGCAGGGGCCGAAATCGTGGGCGGCGAAGGCGAGCGCATCGCCACGATCGGTGCCTACCGGATGCCAGGCGTTCCCGCGAACGCGCAGCTTATCCAGTTCGACATGGCCGGCATCGCCGTTTCCGCCGGCAGCGCCTGCTCCTCGGGCAGCCTCAAGGCCAGCCATGTGCTCGCCGCGATGGGCTGGGACGAAGCGGCTGCGCGCGAGGTGGTGCGGGTGAGCTTCGGCCCGTCCACGACCGCGGCCGAGGTCGACCGTTTCGCGGCTCTCTGGGCCGAGATGAAGGCAAAGCGCCGCGCCGCATGATCTACCTCGATTATCAGGCGACCACCCCGCTCGCGCCCGAAGTGGCAGCCGCCATGCGGCCGTGGGTGGAGACGCGCTTCGGCAATCCGCACAGTCCCCATCGCCTCGGCCGGGAGGCCGCGGCCGCCATCGAGGTCTCGCGCAGCCTGGTCGAAACGGCGCTCGGGGCAGGGGAGGGCCGGCTCTATTTCACCTCGGGGGCGACCGAGGCAGCAAACTGGGCATTGAAGGGCGCCGCCGCCCGGCTGGCGGAAGGTCGTCGCCGGATCGTTACCCTCGCCACCGAACATGCCTGCGTGCTCGACACGGTCGAATGGCTGGGTAGCCAGGGTTTCGAGGTCGAGATTCTTCCGGTCGGCGCTGGCGGAATCGTCGATCTCGAACTGGCCGCGGAGCGGATCGGCGACCGCACCGGCCTCGTCGCCGCGATGTTGGTCAATAACGAGATCGGCGTCGTTCAGCCGATCGCCGAGCTCGCCGCGCTCGCCCACGCCCGCGGCGCGCTCTTTTTCTGCGATGCGGTCCAGGGCTTCGGCCGGGTCGACGTGCCGCGCGACGCCTGCGACATGGTCGCGATCTCCGCGCACAAGGTGCACGGGCCCAAGGGGATCGGCGCGCTCTGGATCCGCGACGGCGTGTCGATCGAGCCGTTGCTGCATGGTGGCGGCCAGGAGGGTGGTATCCGCTCGGGCACATTGTCGCCCGCTTTGTGCGTCGGTTTCGGCGAGGCCGCGCGTTTGCTGTCCGCGCGCCGCGACCAGGATCATGCTCATGTCGAAGCTCTGTGGGTCGGCGCCCGTGACTTCCTCGGCGACGGCTGGAGCCTCAACGGGTCGGCCGATCACCGCTACCACGGCAATCTCAACCTGCGCTGCCCCGGGATTGACGCTGCCCGCCTGATCTCGGAGCTGCGCGGCATCGCTTTCTCGGCCGGTTCTGCTTGCGCCAGCGGTTCCGGCCGCCCCAGCCATGTCCTTTCGGCCTTGGGATTGAGCGAGCGTGAGGCGCGCGCGAGCATCCGCCTTGGCTTCGGCCGCTATACGAGCGAAGAGGAACTGATGCAGGCGCTGACGATGATCGCCGACGCCGCTGCGCGCCAGCGGAGCTTCGCCGCATGACCCGGATCCGCTTCGTCTCGGCCGACGGCTCCGACGTCCGCGAGGTCGACGCTCCCCCGGGCGAGCGCCTGCTCGACATCGCCCAGGCCGCCGGCCAGCCGCTCGAAGGCACGTGCGAGGGCCAGATGGCCTGCTCGACCTGCCACGTGATCGTCGCCGAGGAGGATTTCGCCCGGCTCCCGCCGGCGAGCGAGGAAGAGGAGGACATGCTCGACCTCGCCTCCCACGTCACTCGCCATTCGCGCCTCTCATGCCAGATCTGGACCGACGAAACGCTCGACAGCCTGACCGTGAAGATTCCGGGCGGAAGCCACAACATGCAGGGACGTTAGCTAAGGGACGAAAGATCGCCTCTCGCCTGATCTTGCCTCGGCGCCCAAACTCCCCCATATGCGCCGCGGGAGTCGGGCGGACGGAGTTGTCGCCAACCCGGTCAGGTCCGGAAGGAAGCAGCCGTAACGATTTCGCTCCGGGTCGTTCCGGCTCCCACCTCTCAGCAAAAGCATTTTCCTACTGCGCTCCTTCCTGCCATGGTGGAGCCATGACGATGCGCGTCTCTCCTCAAGTTGCGGCGATTCAGACGGCGCCTGGCCGGCTGGGAAAGTGAACGCATTGGTGTGCCAGAGTGTGAACTTTGCCGCCTGCGGGCGCTCCCGGCTGGTCCGTAGAAACAGGCTCCACTAGAGCAGGTAAATGGCTTCCGATTCCAACGATTCTTTCGGCCTCGGCCTCGACGAACCGCCGCAGCCTGTCCTGAGAGCGGCGAGCGGCGCCGAAGGCGCGCAGCCCTATCGCGTGCTCGCCCGCAAATATCGGCCGCAGAGCTTCGAGGAGCTGATCGGCCAGGACGCGATGGTGCGCACGCTCGGCAACGCGATCAAGCGCGACCGGCTCGCCCATGCTTTCATCCTCACCGGCGTCCGCGGCGTCGGCAAGACTTCGACCGCTCGTCTCGTCGCCAAGGCGCTGAACTGCATCGGCCCGGACGGACAGGGTGGACCGACCATCTCGCCGTGCGGGGTCTGCGAGCCCTGCGTCGCGATCGCCGAAGGGCGGCATATCGACGTGGTGGAGATGGACGCCGCGTCCAATACGGGCGTGGACGACGTGCGCGAGATCATCGAGGCCGTCCGCTACGCGGCGGTCTCGGCGCGCTACAAGGTCTACATCATCGACGAAGTCCACATGCTGTCGAAGAACGCGTTCAACGCGCTTCTGAAGACGCTCGAGGAGCCGCCGGCCCACGTCAAATTCCTGTTCGCCACCACCGAGGTGAACAAGGTACCGGTCACGGTGCTCTCGCGCTGCCAGCGTTTCGATCTGCGCCGCATCTCGGCCGAGCAGCTGGCCGCCCATTTCGCCGAGGTCTCGGCCAAGGAAGGGGCGGAGGTCGAACCCGAGGCGCTGGCGCTGATCGCGCGCGCCGCGGAAGGCTCGGCCCGCGACGGCCTCTCGATCCTCGACCAGGCGATCGCCCATGGCCATGGCGCCGTCACCGCGGATCAGGTCCGCGCCATGCTCGGCCTGTCGGACCGCGGCGCGATCCGCAAATTGCTCGGCCTGCTGCTCGCCGGCGACGCCCGCGCTGCGCTCGCCGCGATCAAGGACCAGCACGATCTCGGCGTCGATCCCGCCGCCTTGCTGCGCGGCCTGCTCGAAAGCGTCCACGGCATCACCCGCGCCAAGGTCGGCGGCGCGACCGATCCAGCGCAGAGCCACGAGGAGCGCGCCGCCTACGAGGAATGGGCGGGCAAGCTGAGCTACGCGGCGGTCCACCGCCTGTGGCAATTGCTGCTGAAAGGCTTGGGCGAGGTCCAGACCGCGGCGCTGCCGCTGGAAGCCGCCGAAATGGCACTGCTGCGGGTCATCCACGCGAGCGAAATGCCCGATCCCGGGGCATTGATGGACCAGCTGGCCAGCGGCGGTGCGGTATCGCTGCCGCAACGCACGGCCGCGCCCGCTTCGGCCGGCGGCGCGGAGATGGTTCAACAACCGGCTGCCCCCGAAGCGTCCGCGCCAGCCTTCCAGGCGCCGCCGACCTTCGCCGGCCTGGTCGACTATCTCGCCAATAACGGCAAACCGCATTTGGCTCAGATGCTGCACGATTTCGTCGGTGTCGTCCGCTATGCGCCGCCCGAGCTGGTGATCCGCCCGACCAAGCCGATGGCCGGGGACTTCCCGCGCGACCTCGCGACCTCGCTGAAGGCGCTTACGGGAACGATTTGGACGGTCGAGACGTCGGAGGGGGAGGCGGAGCCGAGCCTGCTCGAGCAGGAGAAGAGTGCGGCGCAGGCGGTGCGCCAGTCGGTGCTCGATTCACCGATGGTGAAAGCGGCGTTCGACGCTTTTCCCGACGCCGAACTGACCCATTTCACGATCAACGAACAACGGAGTGCGTAATGCCCAACCTCGATGACATCATGAAGATGGCCCAGAATGCCCAGGCCGAGCTGCAAAAGGCGCAGGCCAATCTCGACACGATCGAGGTCGAGGGCGTGTCGGGCGGGGGCCTGGTCAAGGTTCGCGCCTCGGCCAAGGGCCGGATCATCGGCGTCGATCTCGACGAGAGCCTGCTGTCGCCGAGCGAGAAGCAGATGACCGAAGACCTGATCGTCGCCGCATTGAACGATGCGCGCAGCAAGGCCGACGTCGCCGCCAATGCCGAAATGCAGAAGATCACCGCCGGCCTGCCGTTGCCGCCGGGCATGAAGATGCCGTTCTAAGCCTTACATACCGTTGAGGTCCTGTAGCGCCGTCGGTTCCTGTTCGGGAGCCGGCGGCGTCGCCTTTTCCGCTTCCGGCTCGACCGCGGCGGGCGCGATGTCGGCCGGGTCGATATAATCCTCGGCCTTTTCCGGAGCCGGCGCGGCCTTGGATTCCGCCTTCTTCTTCTTGGCGGGCGCGGCGCGTTCCTCGGGCTCCGCCGCCGGCGTGGCATCCTCGCCCCTCAGGCAGGCGTCGAGGCCGTCGCGCTGGACCACCCGGATCCGCGACGCGATCGAATTGCCGTAGCGGCGCGTGAAGCCGCTCGGGGCGACTGCTTCGCGCTCCTTGGGCAAAGGCAGCACCGCCGCGATCCGCGCCGCTTCCTGGCGCGTGAGGTTCGAAGCGTCCTTGCCGAAGTAACGCTGCGCCCCGGCGTTGACGCCGTAGGTGCCGATGCCGGTCTCGGCGATGTTGAGATAGACTTCCATGATCCGCTGCTTGGTCCACATCTGCTCGATCAGCAGGGTGAACCAGGCCTCGAGGCCCTTGCGGAAATAGCCGCCGCCTTGCCACAGGAAGGCGTTTTTGGCGGTCTGCTGGCTGATCGTCGATCCGCCGCGTATCTTCTTCTTGCCTTCGGCGTTGCTGCGCATCGCCGCGGCGATGGCGTCGGTGTCGAACCCGTTATGCGCGCAGAACTTGCCGTCCTCGGCCGCGATCGCCGCCCGCTCCATGTCGTTGTCGATCTCCGACAGCGGCATCCACTCCTTCTCGACGCCGCGCCCGCCGAGCAGGTCGCCCATCTGGGTGAAGGTGATCGGCGGCGGCACGAACCGGTAGAGCAGGACCCACAGGATGCTCACAAGGATGAACAGGAAAAAGGCGCGGATGATCCAGCCGATGATCCGGCCGCCCAATCCGCGCCTTCTTGTCTTACGCTTCGATACCGATCGTGCCATGCGGCCCGTTAGCGCGCCGCCTGGCGCTTAGCCAGCGGGAAGCAGACGGCGTTCGCCAGCAAGGTTCATCAGCGCCTTCTGCAGCTTCTCGAACGCCCGCACCTCGATCTGACGGATGCGCTCGCGGCTGACGTCATAGACCTGGCTCAGTTCCTCGAGCGTCTTCGGATCTTCCGACAGACGACGCTCGGTGAGGATGTGCTTCTCGCGGTCGTTCAGCGCGTCCATAGCCTGGACGAGCAGATCGTGGCGGACCTTGGTCTCCTCGGCCTCGGCAACACGCTCGTCCTGCAGCGGGTCGGTGTCGACCAGCCAGTCCTGCCACTGGCCTTCGCCTTCCTCGCGCAGCGGGACGTTCAGCGACGTATCGCCGCCCATCGCCATGCGCCGGTTCATCGAGATCACGTCGTCCTCGCTGACGCCGAGATGGGTCGCGATCTTGGTCACGTCCTCCGGCTTGAGGTCGCCATCCTCGAATGCCTCGATCTGGTTCTTCATCCGCCGAAGGTTGAAGAACAGCTTCTTCTGGGCGGCGGTGGTGCCCATCTTCACGAGGCTCCACGAGCGCAGGATGAATTCCTGGATCGAGGCGCGGATCCACCACATCGCATAAGTGGCGAGGCGGAAGCCCCGGTCGGGCTCGAACTTCTTCACGCCCTGCATCAGGCCGATATTGCCCTCGGAGATCAGCTCGGACACCGGCAGGCCGTAGCCGCGGTAGCCCATCGCGATCTTGGCGACGAGGCGCAGGTGCGAATTGACCAGCTTGGCCGCAGCATCGGTGTCCTGATGCTCGGTCCAGCGCTTGGCCAGCATATATTCCTCCTCGGGGGCGAGGATCGGGAATTTCTTGATCTCGGTCAGATAGCGATTGAGACCCGCTTCGCCGCCAGTGGCGGGGATCGTCGCTAGGCCTTTGTTACCGCTTGCCATAATTCAACTAAGCTCCCTTTGGGCGCCGCACGTTTATAACTCCGTGCCTGCACTTGATTGCTATACGGTGAGCGCCCTGAACAGTTCCTGCATATCGGACGGGATGGCGCTTTTGAAGGATAAGTTTTCCTTCGAGACGGGATGAACGAACCCGAGGACTGCAGCATGCAGAGCCTGACGTTTGAAGTCCAATTGATTGAGTACATCACGGTGAACGGTTCTGGTGCGTCCGTAGACTGGGTCGCCGAGCAGCGGATGCCCGATCGACGTCATGTGGACCCGCACTTGGTGCGTCCGCCCGGTCTCGAGGCGGCATTCGATCAGCGCGGCTTCGCGGAGCGGCGTCACCAGCTGGAAATGGGTTACTGCGCGCTTGCCGCGCCCGTCGGCAACGATCGCCATCTTCTGCCGGTTCGCGGACGAACGGGCGAGCGGGGCGTCGACCGTTCCGCTCACCGGATTGGGCACGCCGGCGACGATCGCCTGGTAGCGGCGGTCGATGCTGTGCTTGGCGAATTGCGCGGAAAGACCCTCGTGCGCCACGTCGGTCTTGGCCACGACGAGCAACCCCGACGTGTCCTTGTCGATGCGGTGGACGATGCCCGGCCGCGCCACGCCGCCGATGCTCGATAGCCGCCCGGCGCAATGGTGGAGCAGGGCGTTGACCAAGGTCCCGTCGAAATTCCCGGCGGCGGGATGCACGACCATGCCGGCTGGCTTGTCGACGATCACGAGATGATCGTCCTCGTAGACGATCTCGAGGGCGATATCCTGCGGCTCGTTATGCGCCGGCGCCGGCTCCGGGATGCGGACCTCGTACACGCCCGTCTTGGCCTTGGCGGCGGGGTCGCGGACCTGCACGCCTTCCGGATTGCGGACTTCGCCGGCGCTGATCAGCGCCTTCAAACGCTCGCGCGAGACGGTCGGCAGCGCCGCGGCGAGCGCGCGGTCGAGCCGCCAGCCGGCGGCATCGGCGGCGATCGTCGCCTGAATGACAGAAACCCCCCGGTTCATTGGACCGCCGATGTGGGGTGGGTCGGCCGAAATTCAAGGGAGGGAGCCGTAACCACCGCCTTGCAACCTGCGCCGCCACGCGCCAATAGGGAGCGGGCAGACGCTTTGGACACGAACAGGGGCATTAAAGGCATGAAATCCTACGAATTTGCGAGCCTGCTCTGCTCGCGCCTCTGCCATGACCTGCTGAGCCCTGTCGGCGCGCTGAACAACGGCATTGAACTACTGGCCGACGAGCATGATCCCGAAATGCGCGCGCGCTGCCTGGATCTGCTCGGCGAGAGCGCCCGTGCATCGGCCAACAAGCTGAAATTCTTCCGGCTCGCATTCGGGGCCGCCGGCGGCTTCGCCGACGAGGTCGACACGCGCGAGGCGCGCGTCGCGATCGAAGGGCTGTTCGGCGGCGACGGCCGTATCCAGCTCGGCTGGATGGTCGACGAACCGACGATGAGCAAGTCGGCGCTCAAGGTGCTGCTCAATCTCGTCCTGATTGCGGGCGACGCGTTGGTGCGTGGCGGCCGCATGGATGTCGGCGCCGAACGGCACGACGGCGGCATCGACATCGTCATCCGCGCCGAAGGCAGCCGCATCGTCCTCGATCCGGAGCTGAAGAAGGCGCTGCTCGGCGAGAGCCCGGAGGAGCAGATCGCGCCGCGCGCCGCTGCCGCCTGGCTGGTCCACAGCCTCGTCACCGAAGGCCGAGGCGAAGTGCAGGTCATGGACGCCGACGAAGGCATGATCCTGTTTGGGGCCTCGCTCCCGGCCTGAAAGCCGCCTGTCGGCGCTCCGTATCGAGCGCCGGCCCAGTAAACACCTCCTTTACCACCTCGTCTCCATAAGGCTGTCCGACACCGTTCCGGATGGGGCCTGATGGAAGACCTGATCAACGATTTCATCGCGGAAACGCGCGAGATGCTGGAAGCGCTGGGCGGCGAGATCGTCGCCTGGGAAAGCGCGCCCAACGACCGCGCCCGGCTCGACGAGATTTTCCGTTTCGTCCACACGGTGAAAGGCAATTGCGGCTTCTTCGACCTGCCGCGGCTCGAGGCGCTCAGCCACGCCGCCGAGGATGCGCTGGTCGAGGTTCGCTCGGGCCGGCGCTCGGCCGATCACCGCCTGGTGAGCGCGGTCCTGGCCATCATCGACCGGATCGGCGAGCTGGTGCAGGCGCTCGAGACCGGGGAATCGATCGCCAGCGCCGACGATCGCCAGTTGATCGACGCGCTCAGCGACAAGCCGTCGCTCGTTGCCGAGACCGCCGATGCAGTAGCCGGCCCCGCCGTCGATGCGCGCAAGTCGTTCCGCAGCATCCGGCTTTCGGTCGACCTGCTCGATCGCATGATGAGCGGCGTCTCGGACATGGTGCTGGCGCGCAACGAGCTTGCCCGTCGCCTGCGCGAAGCGCCGACCGACGTCGCGGTCGAGGCGGCGTTCGACCGCGTTTCCGCCTGCATCGCCGAGATGCGCGACGCCATCACCCGCACGCGCATGCAGCGGATCGACAATCTGTTCGTCACCCTGCCGCGCATGGTCCGCGACCTGTCCGCAGAGCTCGGCAAGCAGGTGACGCTGGAAGTGGACGGCGGCGATGTCGAGCTCGATCGCGAGATGATCGAGATGATACGCGACCCTCTGAGCCACATCGTGCGCAACGCGATCGACCATGGCATCGAGAGCGCCGAGGAGCGGACCAAGGCCGGCAAGCCCGCCGCCGGGACCCTCCGCGTCGCCGCGCGCCAGGCCGGCAACCAGATTTTGATCGAGATTGCCGACAATGGCCGCGGCATCGACAGCGCCAAGCTGGTGCGCAAGGCCATCGCCAACGGCGTCATCACCCCCGAGCAAGGCGAGCGGCTGTCGCCGGCGCAGCGTAACAGCCTGATCTTCGAGGCGGGTCTCAGCACGGCCCAGCAGGTCACCTCCATCTCCGGCCGCGGCGTCGGCATGGACGTCGTGCGCGCCAATATCGAGCGCATCGGCGGCGTCGTCGACGTCGAGAGCAAGCTGGGGCAGGGCGTTCGCCTCACCCTGCGCGTGCCGCTCACCCTCACGATCATCCCGGCGCTGACGGTCAGCATCGGCGGCCAGAATTACGCGATCCCGCGCTCGGCGATCGAGGAGATCGTCCGCAGCAAGAACAGCAGCGTTCGCGTTGAGACGGTCGGCGGCGCCCAGGTCGCGAGCATCCGCGACAAGCGCATTCCGCTGGTTTCGCTCGCCGCCGTGCTCGAGGTCGAGCAGCAGGTCGAGGCGGCCGAGCAGACGATGATCGTGCTGAAGCCGGCCGGGGGCGACGGCTATGCATTGGCGGTGGACCACGTCCATGACCATGAGGAACTGGTGGTGAGGCCGGCCGCGCCGGTGGTGATGGCGACCGGCCTCTATGCCGGCACCACGCTCGCCGACGACGGCATTCCCATCCTGTTGCTCGATCCTTCGGGCATCGCGGCTGCGGCCGGGGTCGTCCTCGACCAGAGCGAGATCGAGAAGCGCACTGCGGCGCCCCTCGCCGAGCAAGAGCAGCGAGAAGAGACGCCGGCCTTGCTGTTCGTCACCTTGGGCGGCGCGCGCCGCGCGATCCATCTGCCGGTGGTCGAACGGATCGAGGATGCCAAGCCCGAGGCGGTCAGCTGCAGCGCCGGGCGACTGCGTGTGGTGATCGGCGATCGCATCCTGCCGCTCGCTGGGATTTCCGAGGCTCCGGAGCAGCCATTCCGGATCCTGCGCCTCTCCGACGGCGTCAGCGAGCTGGCCTACGCCTTTGCCGAGGTGGTCGACATCGTCGGCCTCACTGATGCGATGTTGCCGGCATCGACTGCCGGTGAAGTCAGCGGCGTTACGTTGATCGACGGCGCGCAGGTCGAGATCGTCGACAGCTATTGGCTGTTCGGCGCGCACGGCCATGACGTCTCGGACGCAAAGGCGCGTCCGGTTTGTGCGCTGCCGAGCGGCGATCCCTGGATGGAGAATATCCTGCGTCCGATCATCGAGGGCGCCGGCTATCGCGTCGTCGCGGCCGACAGCCCGGAAGCGCAGGAGGTCGACGTGCTGATCGCTTCGGCGGACGCCGAGCCGGCGCCGGTGGTGGCTGGGCAGGTCGTCAAGATCCGCGCCCACCCCGAGCCCAATGCGGACCATGACGACAGCATCTATCGTTACGATCGGGCCGGGCTGCTGAGTGCCCTCAGCCGCGTTGCCGGAAGGAAAGGCTGAGCATGCAGGAGCTCCTCCTCATCATCACTCTGGGCGGCCAGCGCATCGCCGTCCCGGCCTCCGACGTCGAATCCGTCGTCGAGATCGAGGGCCTGACCCCGGTGCCGCGCGCGGCGTCCCATGTCGCCGGCCTTTCGGCGCTGCGCAGCCGCGTTCTCACCGTGATCGACGGCCTCGCGTCGCTCGAGCTGGGCGCGACCAATGCCGATGGCCCCCGCGACGCGATCGTCGTCGAGACGGACGGCCATCCTTATGCGCTGCTCGTCGACAGCGTCGAGGACGTGCTGGAATTTTCGGGCGACGTCCGCCCGGTCCGCACCTCGCTCGACAGCGGCTGGCGCCGGGTCGCCAAGGGCATGGTCGAGGCCGGCGACGACCTGCTCCTGCTCGTCGACAGCCAGGCCTTGCTGGCCGGTCCGACGGCGCAGGCCGCGTAGCCGCCTTAAGACTGTCATTACCAATTGCGGCTAGGGTCTCGAATGCCGCCAACGAAGCGAGAGTGGAATGAAGAGCTGTCTTGTCGTCGATGATTCCAAGGTGATCCGCAAAGTCGCGCGTCATATCCTGGAAACGCTGAATTTCTCCGTCGACGAGGCCGAGGATGGTCGCGAGGCGCTGTCGCGGATCGAGACCCAGATGCCCGATGTCGTCCTGCTCGACTGGAACATGCCGGTGATGAGCGGAATGGAGTTCCTGCGCACGCTGCGCCAGCTCAATTACGAGACCCAGCCCAAGGTCGTCTTCTGCACGACCGAGAACGACGTCGCCCATATCCGCGCCGCCATAGAGGCCGGTGCCGACGAATATGTGATGAAGCCGTTCGATCGCGAAACCCTGGAAAGCAAGCTGCAGATCGTCGGGGTCGCGTGACCCCCAACGCGTCTGCGCCTGACCGCCGCGGCGGCCCGGCGGGGGCGCGCCCGATCGCATTGATGATCGTCGATGATTCGCCGATCGCCCGCGCCGTGCTGTCGCGGATGCTGTCGGCTTACAAGGAATTCGAGGTCGTCGCGCTTGCCGGCAATGCCGAGGAAGCGCTGGAGACCCTGAAGGCGACTCCGGTCGACATCGTGCTGCTCGACGTCGAGATGCCGGGCACGACCGGCCTGCAGGCGCTCCCTGAAATCCTGAAGCACGGCAAGGGTGCCCGAGTCATAATCGTCTCTTCGCTCGCCGAAGACGGTGCCGCCTCGACCATCCAGGCGCTCGCCCTCGGCGCTGCCGACACTTTGCCCAAGCCCGGGACGGGGCATTTTGCAGGGCGCTTCGCCGAGGTTCTCGCCGAACGGCTGCGCCGGATCGGCCCGGCCGAACGCGGCTTCGGGCTCGGCGCCGCCGGCGCCGTTCCGACACCGGACATTGCGTTGCGCGCCGCCACCCATCACGGCCTCGGCTGTCTCGCGCTCGGCGCGTCGACCGGCGGCCTTCATGCGGTCGGCGAGTTCCTGCGTGCCTTGCCGCCCAAGATCGGCGCGCCGATCCTCATCACCCAGCATCTCCCGCCGGTTTTCATGCCCTTCTTCGCGCGCCAGATCGAAGCCGCCTCGGGTCGCGAGGCCGTTGTCGCCGAGGACGGCATGCCGCTGCGTGCCGAACGGATCCACATCGCGCCGGGCGATGCCCATCTCGGCCTTGCCCGCCTGGGCAGCGGCGTCGCGGTGAAGCTCAGCCGCACGCCGGCCAGCTCCGGCTGCATGCCCTCGGTCGATCCGATGTTCTGGTCGGTGAGCGAGACCTACGGCAAGACCGGCGTCGGCATCGTACTGAGCGGCATGGGTCGCGACGGCCTGGTCGGCAGCGCCCGCGTGGTCGATCGTGGCGGCGTCGTCCTGGTCCAGGACCAGGCCACGTCGGCGGTGTGGGGCATGCCCCGCGCCGTCGCCGAGGCCGGCCTTGCCTCCGCCATTCTTTCTCCGGCCGATCTCGCCCAGCGCATCGCCGCCCGTGTCGTGGGGGCTCCGTGGAAGTAAGCGACGCCTCCGGGCGCATCCTCGCCGGCCTGCTCGAGATGCGCACCGGCCAGCAGCTGGCGACGAGCCGCCGCTGGCGCCTGGAAACCTCCTTGAAGTCGCTGATGCGCGAGCGCGCCATCGACAGCGTCGACCAGCTCATCGCCACCCTCGTCTCGGGCCGGGAGCCCAGACTGGCCGATCAGGTGGTCGAGGCGTTGCTCAACAACGAGACCTTCTTCTTCCGCGATCGCGCCTCCTTCGATCTGCTGCTGAACGGCGGCCTCCGCCGGCTCGAGCAGGCGCGGGCGCGCGAGAAACGTCTGCGCATCTGGTGCGCGGGCTGCTCGACCGGCCAGGAAATCTACTCGCTGGCGATGCATTTCGCCGACGAGGCGGCGCGCTGGCGCGACTGGCGCATCGAACTGCTCGGCACCGACATTTCGGGCGCCGCGCTCGATCAGGCGCGCGGCGGCGTCTATTCCCAGTTCGAGGTGCAGCGCGGGCTTCCCGTCCTGCAAATGATCCGCTGGTTCACCGAGCAGCCCGGCCAGCAATGGCAGATCGCGCCGCAAATCCGCGAATCCGTGCGTTTCCAGCAGCACAGCCTGCTCGAGCCGCCGCCGCGCCCGGGCACGTTCGACATCATCCTCTGTCGCAATGTCTTGCTCTATTTCTCCAACGAGATGCGCCGCGCGGTGTTCGACAGGCTGGCCTCGGCGAGCGCGCCCGATGCCTGCCTCATGCTCGGTGCGGGCGAGACGATCATCGGCCAGACCGAGGATTTCATCTCCGATCCCGAACATCGCGGCCTCTATATGCGTCGCCCGGCCATGCAGGCTGCCGAGCCGCAGCGCCTGTCCGGCCTCCGCTGAAGCCCGGGCGCTTGACGCGCCGCGCATTTTAGAGCGCATGTACGGCCATGATCGACGCCATCGACAGCCCTTCGCCCAATTTCGACGATCGCGCGCTGCCGGTCACGATGCTCGTTCTTCACTATACCGGGATGGAGGATGCGGCTTCGGCCATCGCCCGGCTGCGCGATCCCGAGGCCAAGGTCTCCTGCCATTATCTCGTGTCCGAGGACGGCCAGATCCTGCGCATGGTCGACGAAGCCAAGCGCGCCTGGCATGCTGGCCGGTCCTATTGGCGCACGATCACCGACGTGAACTCGGCCAGCGTGGGCATCGAGATCGTCAATCCCGGGCACGAATTCGGCTATCGCCCTTTTCCGGAAGAACAGATGGACGCGCTCGTCCCGCTCGTCGCGGATATCGTCAAGCGCCACAATATTCCGCGAGCCAATGTCGTCGGCCATTCCGACATCGCGCCGACGCGCAAGCAGGATCCGGGCGAGCTGTTCGACTGGGCCCGACTTGCCAAATGCGGGCTCGCTCTGCCGCGCCCGACCACGGGTCTCATGGATCCGCACTGGACCGACGGCGGCTTCCTGCTCGCGCTGGAACGGTTCGGCTACGACGTGCACGACGCCAGAGCGGCGATCACCGCTTTCCAGCGCCGTTTCCGCCCCGACAATCTCGACGGCATCATCGACGGCGAGACCCGCGCCATTCTTCTCAGCCTGCTCTTGGATCGCGAGCGCGGGCACGCTAGATAGGCCGTGCCAGAGGGTTGGGCGACCGCGGCTCGCATCATGCGGGGCGAGGAAAGTCCGGGCTCCACGAAACGACGGTGCCGGTTAATTGCCGGCGGGGGCGACCCCAGGGAAAGTGCCACAGAAAGCAAACCGCCGGTCTTCGGGCCGGTAAGGGCGAAAGGGTGCGGCAAGAGCGCACCGCGGACCCGGCAACGGGAACGGCATGGCAAACCCCACCGGGAGCAAGACCGAATAGGGGCGGCACATGGGCCTGTTTCGGCTCGTCGCCCGGGTTGGTTGCTGGAGGGGCGGAGCAATCCGCCTCCTAGAGGAATGGTCGCACAGGCGGAGCAATCCGCTGGACAAAACCCGGCTTACAGACCCTCTGGCTTATTTTCCCGTCGCGCGGGTGGCGCGCGGACGGGGGCGTCGCTATCTGGGCTTCATGGCAAGGCCGACACGCTCAAACGATTGGGGATTTCCGCGCTGGCGCAGCTATGGCAGCGAGCGCGCCGCGCAACAGGTACGGCTGTGCGACCGTCACGGGTGCAGCGAGCCAGGCGACCGCCCCGCGCCCAAGGCGCCGAACAAGCCCGACCGCTGGTATTTCTGCGAGCGCCACGCGGCCGAGTACAACAAGAACTGGAATTATTTCGAAGGTCTGACCGCCGAGGAAGCGGCCGACCGGGAAGCCGCCGAGCGGCGGGATTCGAAGGGGTTCCAGGAAGCGAAACATTATGGCTGGGGCGGGCCGGGCGACGGCAGCCGCAGCCGCGACGAAATGCGCGCCATGGAAGTGCTCGAGCTCGAAGGCGACCCCGATTTCGAGGCGATCAAGACCGCTTATCGCCGCCTTGCCAAAGCGAACCATCCCGACCTCGCCAAGGGCGAGGAAGCCGCGGTCCGCTTCCAGGCGGTCCAGGCCGCCTATGAGGTCCTGCGCCAGGCCGAGGAACGGCGCTCGGCGCTCTCGGAATAGCCGCCATGCCGGCGCAGGCCGGCATCTCTGAAAAAAAGATCGCACCAACTCGTCCCGAGGCCCCGGCCTTCGCCGGGGCGAGGGGCACGCCGACGCTCAGTTCGGCTTGCTCGTGAACATGAAGGTCGCGGCGACGTGCGCGACCGGATCGGCCGCGTCGCCGTCATGGGCTAGACCGCGCACGAAGCCCACGCTGCGCGTCACCGCATAGCACTCGCCCCGGCCGATGATCGTCTTGCCCGGCGTCGCCGGCCGCAGATAGTCGATGCGCAGGTCGAGCGTAGCCTGATGCCTGAAGCGATCGAGCTTGACCCAGATCGCCATGCTCGTCGCCATGTCCATCAGGCTGATGATCGGGCCCGACGCGATGATCCCGCTGGCGGGCACGCCGACCAGCTTCTCCTCGTAGGGAAGCGCAAGCTCGACCCAGTCGGGACCGTGATCGTGATAGGCGATGCCCAGCGCGCCGCCATGGCCGACGCGGCTCACATAGGACATGAACAGCTTGGGGTCGAAGCCCTTGTCGGAAAGGCTCATCCGGCGAGACGATCGGCGGTCTGGCGGATGAGCGCGATCATGTTCGGAATGCCCTGGGTCCGGTTCGAACTGAGCTGGGTCTTGAGATCGAACGGCGCGAGCTCGGTCTCGATGTCCGTGGCCAGGATTTCCGCCGGACTGCGGTCCTGCACCGCCATCAGCACCAGCGCGATGATCCCCTTGGTGATGGCGGCGTTGCTGTCGGCGAGGAAATGAAGACGGCCGTCGTCGCGGGGCATGGGATAGACCCACACCGCCGCCGAGCAGCCGCGCACCAGGGTGGCGTCGGTCTTGAGCGCGTCGGGCATCGGCTCCAGCGCACGACCGAGATCGATCAGCAGCCGATAGCGGTCGTCCGCTTCGAGCAGCTCATAGTCGCCGTAGACATCGTCGAGATTCTGGTGCGTCATGCGCCTGCAATTAGTGTCGCATGGGCGGTTCGTCACCCCCGCCGCGCCTAGGGATCGACGCCGCTGGCGATCCTCTCCAGTTTGCGCACTCTTTCCTTGAGGTCGGCCAGTTCGATCCGCGCAGCCGGGGAGGGGGAAGAGGCGCCTCCGACGGCTTCGATCTCCAGCCGCCTGACGTCGAGCCAGCCGTTCCAGCCCTTGAGCGCGGCCGCCGCGGCGAGGCCGAGCCCGGCCAGTGCCACCAATGCGAGGATAGCGAATAGGATGGGCTGGGCCATTTCTAGCTGTCCCGCAGCCGCTCGATCTCGCGCTCGAGCGAGTTTTCCTTTTCGATCGTGATCCGCTCGAGCACGGCGAGCCGCTCCTTCAATTGCCGCACCTCGTCGCGCAGCCGTTGGTTCTCGGCCTGGTCGGTCGCGCTATCGACCTCGAAGCCATGGCGATGCCGCCGCGGGTGCCCGTGCTTGGACTTGATGATGCTGGCCAGCATCACGATCGCTACGATCAGCACCACCATCATTTGGCCGCCGCTCATCGTCTATTCTCCTTTAGGTCGTTCGGTTTGCCGTGTGGGGCGGCGTTAGTTCAGCGGCTGCTCGCGCAGCGAGTCGATCTCGTTCGCGAGCACGATCCCCTTGTCGGTTACGATCCGCTCGAGCACCCGCACGCGCTGCTCCAACCGCTCGGTATGGGCGGCATATTGCGCAGCGCGCTCGGCCGTCTGGCCGGCCTGCAATTCGAGCTGGCGTTCCTTGAACCGCATCCAAGTACGGAAATAGAAGCCGCCGAAGATCGTGATGAGCGGCAGTCCGATGACGATGAAGGCGACGGCAATTTTGGCGAAATCGCTTTCCATGATCCGTTCCTCAGTTGCGCGGGATGCGCAGCGCTTCGATTTCCTGGGTGAGCCGGTGACTGTCGTCGGTGACGATCCGCTCGACCGTCGCGAGCCGATCCTTGATCGAGCCGAGCTCGGCGCGGAGCTGGGCGTTCTCGCCACTCAGCAGCTTGATCCGCTCCATCGCCTCGTCGCTGGTCTTGGGATAGACCGCCTGTCCCCAGGCGCCGTCGAGCGGGTAGCCGTGGCGGATGCGCATCCAGGTGGTGATCACCCATCCGCCGATGCCGAGCGAGGCCATGACCGCGATGAACGGGAACAGGTCCCTGATGAATTGTGCCTTTTCCGGATCCACTGATATTCTCCCCTGGTCCTGATGTTACCGCAGATCCTCGATCTCGGCGGCGAGGTGGTTTCCCCTGTCGGTTGCGAGGCGCTCCAGCACCCGCATCCTCTGCTCGAGCCGTTCGATATGCGCGGCCTGCGCAGCGGCCTTGTCGGCCGCCAGAACCGCCGCATGTTCGAGCTGCTTTTCCTTCAATTTCGTCCAGCGCTTGAACATGTCGCTCGCAATCCCGAGCACCGTCGGGATGCCCACGACGATGACGAAGAACATGATCCAGTCAGGCATTCGGCCCCCCGAATTCAGCGCAGCTTCTCGATTTCCTGCGACAGGCTGTGGTTGGAACTGGTGACATAGGTTTCGATGTCGGCGAGCCGGCGGTCGATGTCGCGGAAGCGGGAGCGGACGTCGCGGGTGCTGCGCGCCGGGTTGGAGCGGACGCCCTGCCAGAACTTGGTCTGCTCCGGGCTCTGGTAGCTGAGCTCGCGCGGCTTGTCCGACGCGATCCAGCCCGTTGCGAGGTAGACGATGATCAGCGCGCCCGAGCCGAGGATGGTGCCGAGCACCATGCCGATCCGGATCAGGGTGACGTCGATCCCGGTATAGTCCGCGATCCCGGCGCAGACGCCCAGGAACTTGCCGTTGCGCTTGTCGAGATAGAATTTGGTCTGGCGCGGTTCGGTCATTGCCCGATCCTCCGAACGGTGCTGCGATCCTCGATGCCCGTGGCGGCCGGATCGGCCGCGAGGCTGCGCCAGCCCGGATTCTCGGCGGTCATGATGCGTTCGATCGTTTGCAGGCGGTCGTCGAGGCGGCGCGCCATTTCATGCATCTCGTCGAGCAGCTTCTCGTCCTCGCTGGTGAGCGTGGCCGCGCTCTTCCACTTGGTCACATAGTGGAAGATCAGCCACGGCAGCCCGAGGAACAGGATCGCGATGGCAAAAAAAGGTACGAGGACTTCTTCCATGGCTTAGTCTTCCTGGCTCTTGTTGCCGCCGCGCGCGGCCTTCATGGCGGCGAGCTCGGCGTCGATCTTTTCCGAATTCCGCAGCTCGGCAATTTCTTCCTCGAGCGTCTTGGCAGGAGCACCGAGGCTGAGCGCGTCGGCATGACCCTCGACCATGTCGACCCGGCGCTCGAGCACGTCGAAGCGCGAGAACGCCTCGTCGACCTTCGCGCCGGCATACATTTCGCGCATGCGGGCGCGATTGTGGGCGCTTTCGAGGCGGTTGACGATCGCGTTCTGGCGGGTTCGCGCCTCGCGCAGCTTGTTCTGCAGCTTGAGGATATCTTCTTCGGAAGCGCGCAGGGCGTCGTCCAGGATCTGGATCTCGGCGCGGAGCTGGTCGGCCATGTCGCCGGCCTTCTGCTTCTCGACCAGGGCGGCCTTGGCGAGATCCTCGCGGTCCTTGCTCAGCGCCAGCTCGGCCTTCTCGGTCCAGCTCTCCTGGAGCTTGTCGAGCTTGGCGATCTGGCGGCGCATTTCCTTCTGGTCCGCGATCGTCCGCGCTGCCGACGCGCGCACTTCGACGAGCGTTTCCTCCATCTCCATGATGATCATGCGGATCATCTTGGCGGGGTCTTCGGCCTTGTCGAGCAAGTCGGCAAAGTTGGCGGCGACGATATCGCGGGTCCGCGAAAAGATACCCATCTTATGAAAGCTCCTGGTTGTTCCGAGCGGTTGCGCCGATCCCTTTTAGCACCGGATCAGGCGTTCGCCCCACCGATATTGTGCTGGGCGACGACCGGGGTGGCGGCGGCCTGGGCCGGGCCGACGGCGGCGCCGACGCAGACGGTGGTGAGGACGAGCGCGCCGATTGCGGCAGTGGCGATGCGCTGGAATTTGTCGGTGTTGAACATGGTGGGTCTCCCTGATCCTTGGCCTGGTCCTGATCCGCCTTTGCGGCGGTATGCCCATTCTTCTTCAAGAGCCGTGCCAAGTCGCAAAAGCGGCTGATTTCCGCCGAAAATGACGATCTGCAAGCGCAGGGGGATCATTCTGTTCTTGCCAAGCTCTGGGAAATAGTCCCAAACCTTGGGAATGGAACGCACGACCCAGATGGTAGGTCAGTCCTCCTCCTTCCTCGACGCGGTGGAGCGGGCGAGCCGCGCCGCGCCGCTCGACCGGCCGGTGCTGGTGATCGGCGAACGCGGCACCGGCAAGGAGCTGGTCGCCGAGCGCCTCCACCATCTTTCGTCGCGCTGGGACGGGCCGCTGGTGACGATGAATTGCGCGGCTCTGCCCGAGACTTTGATCGAAGCCGAATTGTTCGGCCACGAGGCGGGCTCCTTCACCGGCGCGAACAAGTCGCGCGCCGGCCGGTTCGAGGAGGCCGACGGCGGCACATTGTTCCTCGACGAGCTGGCGACGCTGTCGAGCCCGGCCCAGGATCGTCTGCTGCGCGCGGTCGAATATGGCGAGGTCACCCGCATCGGCGCGTCGAAGCCGATCCGGGTCGACGTGCGCATCGTCGCCGCCACCAACGAGCATCTTCCCAAGCTGGTCGAAGAGGGCCGCTTCCGCGCCGATTTGCTCGACCGCCTCAGCTTCGAGGTCGTCACCCTGCCTCCGCTGCGCCACCGCGTCAGCGACATCCCCGTGCTCGCCGACCATTTCGCGCGGCGCATGGCGCTGGAGCTGGAATGGGAGACCTGGCCGGGCTTCAGCAACGCCGCGACCAACCGGCTGCTCACCTATCACTGGCCGGGCAACGTCCGCGAGCTTCGCAACGTCGTCGAGCGCGCCGTCTATCGCTGGGAGGATCCGGCAAACCCGGTCGACGCCGTCCAGTTCGACCCGTTCGAATCGCCCTGGCGGCCGCTGCCGACGGGCCCGAAGATCGAGGTGCTGCCGCCGCTCGCCGATGCCGGTCCCGAGCCGATGCCGAGCCCGCCGCAGCTTTCTTCGTTCGATCCCGGCAATTGCGCCGATTTCCGGCTCGCCATCGCCGAATATGAGAAAGCGATCCTGTCGGCCGCGCTCGAGAAGTGCCGCTGGAACCAGCGGGCCGCGGCATCTGCTTTGCAACTGAGCTACGACCAGCTCCGCCACGCGCTCAAACGCCACCAGCTGATGGCCTGAATCGCCCCGATCTGCTATGGGTTCTCCAGAGGAGGACTCGGCTATGTTCGGCAAATTCCTCATTTCCGCCATCGCGGTTCTGGCCGCGACGCCATCGGCGGCCGCCGTCACGGTGCTTGGTTCGAGCTCGGCGCGCCTCTGCTTCGAAGCCGCCGACTCCCAAGGTCTGCCGACCGGCGACAGTCTCGATCATTGCGACGCCGCTTTGCGCGAGGAGGCGCTCGGCACCTATGAGACCGTGGCCACCTATGTGAACCGCGGCATCCTGAAGCTGCGCCGCGGCGACGTGACGGCGGCTGTCGCCGATTTCGACGAAGCGATCGCGCGCGATCCTAACCAGCCCGAAGCCTATCTCAACAAGGGTTCGGCCCTGATGCGCAATCCGGCCACCGTGCGGGCGGCGCTGCCTTTGTTCTCGGCCGCGCTCGAGCACAAGACCAGCCGCCCGGCCATCGCTTATTACGGACGTGCCTTGGCGCACGAAGAGCTCGGCAACATCCGCGCCGCTTATTTCGATTTCAAGCGCGCCGCCGCGGCCGATCCGAAGTGGCGCGAGCCCGTGGCCGAACTGGCGCGCTTCACGGTGCGGCGGAATTGAAGGCCGGGACAAGAAGCCACGTCTACCGGCGGAGCGCCGCTCCGCCCTGAACGCCGGGCCCCGCTTTTTCCGCTCTGCTCGGCCCGAAGCGGTTCCTTGAACGCTCCCGCTGCGTTATCGGGTCGGCGCACCCGGCCGTTCGGCCGACGATCAAGCCCTAGCAGGAGGATATCCATGGCTTTCACGCTCCCGCAGCTCCCTTACGCTTATGACGCGCTCGAGCCGACGATCGACGCCCAGACGATGCAGCTGCACCACAGCAAGCATCATCAGGCCTATGTCGACAAGTTGAATGAGGGCGTGTCCGAGGATCCAAGCTTGGAGGGCAAGTCGCTCGAGGAGATCCTCGCCGTAATCTCGACCCAGCCCAAGAAGGTCCGCAACAATGGCGGCGGCCACTGGAACCACAGCTTTTTCTGGGAGACAATGGTCGGCGGCGGCAGCCAGCCGAGCGGTCGCCTGGCCGAGGCGATCGACGCCAAGTTCGGCTCGCTCGACGCGCTCAAGACCAAGTTCAACGAGGCTGGCGTCGGCCAGTTCGGCTCGGGCTGGGCCTGGCTGATCGTCGGACAGGACGGCGAGCTCGCCATCGTCTCGACGCCGAACCAGGACAATCCGCTGATGGACGACGCGCCGGTGAAGGGCACGCCGATCCTCGGCAACGACGTCTGGGAGCATGCTTATTATCTGAAGTACCAGAACCGTCGCCCCGAATATCTCGCGGCGTGGTGGAACGTCGTGAACTGGGAAAAGGTCGCCGAGCGCTTCGAAGCCGCGACCCGCTGACCCGAAGCCTGCCGGCTGGAGACTAGCTCTTCAGCCGGTAGCCGGTCCGGAAGATCCACGCGACGACGCCCAGGCACACGAGCAGGAAGCCGAACGTCGCGAGCAGGCTGATCTCCACCCGTACGTCGGCGACGCCGAAGAACGTCCAGCGGAAGCCGTTGATCAGATACACGATCGGATTGAACAGGGTGATCGTGCGCCACGGCTCGGCGAGCATGTCGATCGAGTAGAAGGCGCCGCCGAGGAAGGTGAGGGGGGTCACCACCAGCAATGGAATGACCTGGAGCTGCTCGAAGCCTTTCGCCCATATCCCGATGATGAAGCCGAATAGGCAGAAGGTCGCGGCGACGAGCAGCAGGAAGGCCAGCATCGCCACCGGATGGGCGACGTGGACGTCGACGAACAGGTTGGCGGTGGCGAGAATGACCAGCGCCACGACCGTCGACTTGGTCGCCGCAGCGCCGACATAGCCGAGCACCGTCTCGAACGCGGAGAGCGGCGCTGACAGCAATTCGTAGATCGTCCCGGTGAAGCGCGGCATGTGGATGCCGAACGAGGCGTTGAAGATGCTCTCGGTGAACAGCGAGAGCATCATCAGACCGGGCACGATGAAGCTGCCATAAGGGATGCCGTCGATCTCGGTCATGCGCGACCCGATCGCGGCGCCGAACACGACGAAGTAGAGCGAGGTCGTGATCACCGGCACGGCGAGGCCGGTCCACAAGGTCCGCATGAAGCGGTGCATCTCGAACCGGTAGATCGCCCAGACGCCGCGGGCATTGAAGGCCGGGGCGCTCATCCGCGCTTCCTTTCACTGACCAGGCTCACGAAAATCTCCTCGAGCGAGCTTTCCCGCGTGTGGAGGTCCTTGAAGGCGATGCCGAGGTCGCTCATCCGCCGCAGCAAAGAGGGAATGCCGGTGCGGTCTGCCTGGCCGTCGAACGTGTAGAGCAATTCGCTGCCGCCATCCTGAAGCTCCAGGTCCCACTCGGCGAGCTCGGCCGGCAACGCCGACATTGGATCGGTCAGGTTGAGCGTCAGCTCCTTCTTGCCGAGCTTCTTCATCAGCGCGGTCTTTTCCTCGACCAGGATCAACTCGCCCTTGCTGATCACGCCCACCCGGTCGGCCATTCCCTCGGCCTCCTCGATATAATGGGTGGTGAGAATGATGGTGACACCGCTCGTCCGCAGACTCCGCACCAGTTCCCACATATCGCGGCGCAGCTCCACGTCGACGCCGGCGGTGGGCTCGTCGAGGAACAGGATTTCCGGCTCGTGGGCGAGCGCCTTCGCGATCATCACGCGGCGCTTCATGCCGCCCGACAATTCCTTGATCCGCGCCTTGCGCTTGTCCCAGAGCGACAGGTCCCGGAGGAGCTTCTCGATATAGTCGGGGTTCGGGGCCTTGCCGAACAGGCCGCGGCTGAAGGTGACGGTCGCCCACACCGTCTCGAACGCGTCGGTGTGCAGTTCCTGCGGGACCAGCCCGATCCGGCTGCGCGTCTCGCGATAGTCGCGTTGGATGTCGTGGCCGTCGACCGTGACGCTGCCTTCGCTGGGGGTGACGATGCCGCAGACGATGCTGATCAACGTGGTTTTACCGGCGCCGTTGGGGCCGAGCAGGGCGAAGATCTCGCCGCGGCCGATCTCCAGATTGACGTCCTTCAGCGCTTCGTGCCCGGTGCCGTAGCGCTTGCTAAGATGGGAGATGGCGATGACGGGCTTCATTCTCTCTCCCCCTCAGCTCAGGCCGTCGGCGGCACCGGCGGTTCTTCCTTCGCTTTTTCGAGCTGCATGCCGTGTCGCATGAGCATCGGCACATTGGCCAGTGCGAAGATGAAGGTCGCCGGGAGGAAGCCCCACAATTTGAAGCCGATCCAGAATTCGGTGCTGGTCGTCCGCCATACGGCCTCGTTGAGCCCCGCCATGACAATGAAGAAGACTGCCCAGTTGCGGGTAAGCAGCTGCCAGCCGCGTTCCGACAGGCCGGGATAGGCGGTGCCCAACACGGCCTTGAGTAGGTTGCGGCCGGTATAGAGGCCGAACAGGAGCAGCGCCGCGACCGTCGCATAATAGATGGTCGGCTTGATCTTGATGAAGGTCTCGTCGTGCAGCCAGATGGTGATGCCGCCGAGTACGAGCACCATCACGCCCGAGAACCACAGCATCGGCGAGATGTGGCGATATTTGATCTTGGAGACGATCATCGCGGAGGCGATTGCGGCCATGAAGGCGCCCGTCGCGGCGAAGATGCCCAGCCACGCATTGACGGCGAAGAAGATGATCAGCGGGCCGAGGTCGATCGCTAGCTTGGCCAGCGGCGAAGCCTGTTCCTGCTCGTTGATGGTCACGCTTGGGTCACTCCTGTCGCGCCCGCAATCGCGCGGGCGGCTTCCTCCGCGTCGAACGGACGCAGGTCGTTCATGCCTTCGCCGACGCCGATGGCGTGGATCGGAAGGCCGTAGCGCTCGGCGGCGGCCACCAGAACGCCCCCGCGCGCCGTTCCGTCGAGCTTGGTCATGACGAGGCCGGTCACTCCGGCCACTTCCTTGAAGACCTCGATCTGACTCAACGCATTCTGGCCGGTGGTGGCGTCGAGCACGAGCACCACGTCGTGCGGTGCGGCCGGATTGAGGCGGCCGAGCACGCGCCGGATCTTGGCCAGCTCGTCCATGAGGCCGGTCTTGTTCTGAAGCCGGCCGGCGGTGTCGACGATCAGCACGTCGATGCCCTCGGCCGTCGCCTTCTTGACGCCGTCGAACACGATGGCGGACGGATCGCCGCCCTCCGGCCCGGTGATGATCGGCACGCCGATCCGCTCGGCCCAGACCTTGAGCTGGCCGATCGCCGCCGCGCGGAACGTGTCGCCGGCGGCGAGCAGCACGCTGTAATCCTGCTCCAGGAACAGGTTGGCGAGCTTGGCGATGGTAGTGGTCTTGCCGGAGCCGTTGACGCCGACGACCAGGATGACCTGCGGGCGCGGAAAGGCGTCGATCTCGAGCGGCTCGGCGACCGGGGTCAGGATCTTGGCGAGTTCCTCGGCGACGATCTCGCGGACGCCGGCTTCGGTGAGGCCGCGCTCGAAGCGCTCGCCTTCCAGCCGCTCGCGCACCTTGGCCGCGGTGGCGGGGCCGAGATCGGACGCGATCAGGGCTTCCTCGATATCGTCGAGCGTCTCCTCGTCCAGCGCCGACCGCGTGATGAGGCCGGTGAGGTTGTCGCTCAGCTTCTCCGATGTCTTCTTGAACCCGCCGCGCAGCCGCTCGAGCCAGGGAGTGTCGCTCAAGCTGCCTCTCCGATCAGGATGTCATCGTTCAATTCAATCATCTTCATCGGCACGATCTGGCCAATGTCCCGGCCGGCGGCAACCCGCACCGGCGCGAAATTTTCGGCATGGCCGATGCCGTTGCGCTCCACCAGCACCCGCTGCGTCGTTCCGACCAGGCTCTGCAGCCATGCCGTCTTGCGCCGGGCCGTGGCGGCGCGAAGCCTGCGCGCCCGCTCCTTGACCGCGTCGTGCGGAACCTGCGGCATGCGGGCGGCGGGCGTGCCGGCCTTGGCCGAATAAGGGAAGATGTGGCCCATCACTATGTCGCATTCGTCGATCAGCTTGAGGCTGTTCTCGGCCATCGCGTCGGTTTCGGTCGGGAAGCCGGCAATAAGGTCCGCGCCGATCGCGATCTCGGGCCGCTTGGCCTTGAGGCGTGCGACGGTCTCGACCGCTTGGGTGCGGCTGTGGCGCCGTTTCATCCGCTTCAGGATCATGTCGTCGCCGGCCTGAAAGCTCATGTGCAGGTGCGGCATGAAGCGTGGCTCGTGGCAGATGATGTCCTCCAGCCGCTCGTCGATCTCGACGCTGTCGAGCGAGGAGAGGCGCAGCCGCGGCAAGGCGGGGACGTGGCGCAGGATCCGCTCGACGAGCAGGCCCAGGCTCGGGCTCCCGGGCAGATCGGGCCCGTAGCTGGTGACGTCCACCCCCGTCAGCACGACCTCGGCATAGCCTTGGTCGACCACCGCCTTGATCCGGTCGACGACCAGCCCGGCGGGGACGGAGCGGCTGTTGCCGCGCCCGAACGGGATGATGCAGAAGGTGCAGCGATGGTCGCACCCGTTCTGCACCTCGATGAAGGCGCGGCTATGCTCGGCGAAGGCGGTGACGAGGTGGGGTGCGGTCTCGCGCACCGCCATGATGTCGGAGACGCGGACGTCTGCTTCCTGGGTCAGGAACGAAGCGGCGTCGAACTTCTCGCGATTGCCGATGACCCCGCTCACTTCCGGCATGCGCGCGAACATGGCCGGATCGACCTGCGCGGCGCAGCCGGTGACCACCACGCGTGAGTCCGGGCGCGCGCGCTTGGCCTTGCGGATCGCCTGCCGTGCCTGGCGCACCGCCTCGTTGGTGACGGCGCAGCTGTTGACGATGATGAGATCGTCCTGCTCGCCGGCGAGCAAGCGCATCGCCTCGCTCTCCGCGGCATTGAGGCGGCACCCCATCGTGATGATCTCGGGGCCGCTCATGCCAAGGCCGCGAGGTCGATCTCGCCGGTAAAGACGTGGGTGGCCGGCCCGCTCATTCGGATCTGCTCGCCCGGCGCCCAGGCGATCGTCAGCGTCCCGCCGGGCAGCCGTACCTCCACCGGGCTCCGCACGAGGCCGCGCCGGATCGCCGCCACGGCCGTCGCGCAGGCGCCAGTGCCGCAGGCTTGCGTCAGGCCGACGCCGCGCTCCCAGACCCGCAGCCGGACGGCGTCGCCTTCGATCGATGCTATGTTGACGTTGATCTTTTGGGGAAAGAGCGGGTCGGTCTCGATGATAGGCCCCAGCCGATCGAGTTCCACCGCTCCGGCGTTCTCGACGAAGAAGATGACGTGCGGATTGCCGACATTGACGGCGGCGGGCCCCTGCAATTCCTCCCAGCCGACTGGCATCGCGGCCGTGTCCATCGGGTAGGCGAGCGGGATCGCGTCCCAGTCGAAGCGCGGCTCGCCCATATCGACGGTCGCGCCCTTGCCGTCGCTCGATCCGCTGATGATCCCGCCCGCGGTCTCGATCCGGGCCGAGCCGCCGGCGAGCAGGGCCACGCAGCGCGAGGCGTTGCCGCAGGATTCGACCTCACCCCCGTCGGCATTGAAGATCCGCATCCGCAAATCGGCGACCTCGGACGGCTCGATCACGATCAGCTGGTCGCAGCCGACGCCGGCCTTGCGATCGGCGACCGCGCGGGCGCGCGCGCCGTTCATCTCGACCGGCTCCTCGCGGGCGTCGAAGATCACGAAGTCGTTGCCGAGCCCGTGCATTTTGTGAAAGCGGCGCATCGACCGCGATCTAGTGCGCGGGCGACGCCAAGTCCATAAAGGTCGCCCCGCGTTCCCAGCCGCCGCGGTGGACGAGCCTAAGCCTTTAGTTTAGGGGGAACTTTTCGATCGCCAGCGGAGGCGAGCCTGACGGATAGCAGCATGAAGCATGTGGAGGCGATCCAGCGGATCGACGCCGTTCCCTCGATCCTCGAGGTGGCGTGCCGAGTCACGGGGTTGCGATTTGCTGCGATCGCGCGGGTCACCGAGGAGAGATGGACGGCCTGCGCGGTCCGCGACGAGATCGATTTCGGCCTGAAGCCGGGCGGGGAGCTCGAGATCGCAACGACCTTGTGCGACGAGATCCGCAAAAGCGGCGAGGGGATCGTGATCGACCATGTCGCCGAAGACCTGGACTATCGCACCCATCATACTCCCGCCATCTACGGCTTCGAGAGCTATATCTCGATGCCGATCGTCCGCGCGGACGGCTCCTTTTTCGGCACATTGTGCGCGCTCGATCACCTGCCGGCTAAGCTTTCCGACCCGAGCGTCGTGACCACGTTCAAGCTGTTCGCCGAGTTGATTGCGATACATCTCGACAGCCAGGACCGGCTCGCGCACAGCCACGCCGCGCTCGCCGATGCCGCGCGGACGGCCGAGCTTCGCGAGCAGTTCATCGCCGTTCTTGGCCACGATCTGCGCAATCCGGTCGCCTCGATCGAGGCGGGGACGCGGATGCTGTCGGGCATGGCACTCGATGCCAAGGCGGCCCATGTCGTCGCGCTGATGCAGGACAGCTGCCGCCGGATGGGCGGCCTCATCAACGACATGCTCGATTTCGCGCGCGGCAGCCTCGGCGGCGGGCTCGCCATGGCGCGGCGCGCCGAGGGCGATTTGGGCGAAATGCTCGATTTGGTCATCGCCGAATTGCGCACCGCTCATCCCGGACGGACCATCGAGGCCGACATCAGCCTGGAGGAAAGCGTCCACTGCGATCCGGCCCGGATCGGGCAATTGCTGTCCAATCTCATCGCCAATGCGCTGGTCCATGGCGACCCCCAGGCGGCGGTGCAGGTGACGTCGCGAAGCGAGCAGGGCCGTTTCCGGCTCGAGGTCGCCAATCGCGGAGCGCCGATCCCGGCCGACAAGCTGGGGCGCCTGTTCCAGCCATTCGAGCGCGCCGAACGCGGCCAGCCGCACAAGGGGCTCGGCCTCGGCCTCTATATCGCCGCGGAGATCGCCAAGGCCCATGGCGGCGTCATCCAGGTCGCGTCGGACGACGCGGAGACACGTTTCACGCTCGCCATGCCCAACCAGGCCGTCGAAGCGCTGCCCATCCTGGCCTGAGCCCGTCTCGGCCGCTCTCCGCTTGCGTTCGGTCGACGCCGCCGCTATGCGGCCCTCCACCCTGTTCAAGGAATAGGTACATATCAGCGTCCCTGGACGCACGCTGGCCGGCGAGGTTTCGCCCGCCGGCGCTTTTGCGTTTGGGACCTGTGGGAAGGATTTTGGGATGTTCGACAGTCTGAGCGATCGCCTGAGCGGGGTGTTCGATCGCCTTCGCGGCCGCGGCGCGCTGACCGAGGCGGACGTTCGCGGCGCGATGCGCGAGGTTCGCATCGCTCTGCTCGAAGCCGACGTCGCGCTCCCCGTCGTGCGCGAGTTCGTCGACAAGGTCACCGAGCAGGCCGTCGGCCAGCAGGTTCTGAAGTCGGTCACGCCCGGCCAGCAGGTCGTCAAGATCGTCAACGACGCGATCGTCGAGATGCTCGGAGCCGACGCGTCCGAGCTCGACATCGAGGTGACGCCGCCCGCGGTCGTGATGATGGTCGGCCTCCAGGGCTCGGGCAAGACCACCACCACCGCCAAGATCGCCAAGCGTCTCACCGAGAAGGGCCGCAAGAAGGTGATGATGGCGTCGCTCGACGTCGCCCGCCCGGCCGCGCAGGAGCAGCTCGCCGTGCTCGGCACTCAGGCGAAGGTCGCGACCTTGCCGATCGTGCCCGGCCAGCAGCCGGTCGAGATCGCCCGCCGCGCCCTCCAGGCCGCCAAGCTCCAGGGCTTCGACGTCGTCCTGCTCGACACCGCCGGCCGTCTCCACGTCGATCAGGCGCTGATGGACGAGATGAAGGCCGTCGCCGCCGTCGCGACCCCGCAGGAAGTGCTGCTGGTCGTCGACGCGCTGACCGGTCAGGACGCGGTCAACGTCGCCAAGAGCTTCACCGACCAGGTTGATCTGACCGGCGTCGTCCTTACCCGCATGGACGGCGACGCCCGCGGCGGTGCCGCCTTGTCGATGCGCGCCGTCACCGGCAAGCCGATCAAGTTCGCCGGCGTCGGCGAAGGCCTCGATGCGCTCGAGGGCTTCCACCCGAGCCGCGTTGCCGGCCGCATCCTCGGCATGGGCGACGTCGTCAGCCTGGTCGAGCGTGCCGCCGAGACCATCCAGATGGACGAGGCCGAAGCGCTCGCCCAGAAGATGGCCAAGGGCCAGTTCGACCTCAATGACCTGCGCAACCAGCTTCTCCAGATGCAGCGCATGGGCGGCCTCGGCGCGCTCGCCTCGATGCTTCCGGGCATGAAGAAGATGGCCGGCGCCGCCAAGGCTGCGACCGACGACAAGACCCTGCAGCGCCTCGACGCGATCATCACCTCGATGACGCCCAGGGAGCGTTCGAAGCCCGAACTGATGAACGCCAAGCGCAAGATCCGCGTTGCCAAGGGATCCGGCACCACCGTGCAGGACGTGAACCGGCTGCTGAAGATGCACCAGGAAATGGCCACGGCCATGAAGAAGATCAAAAAGATGGGCGGCCTCGGCAAGCTCGGCGCCCTGTACGGCGGCGGGGGCGGCGGCCTTCTCGGCGCGCTTGGCGGCGCGCTCCTTGGCCTTCTCGCCCGGCTCGGCCTTCTGCGGGTTGTTGCGGGTCGGACGCTTGGCGAGGCCGGCCTGGTCGAGGAAGCGCAGGACGCGGTCGGTCGGCTGCGCGCCCTTGGCGAGCCAGCTCTGGAT
>JAFAEZ010000192.1 GCA_023423775.1 Pseudomonadota bacterium | reverse complement strand
TCAGCCTCCGACCCCGACGACGTCGCCGAACGACAGCGTGAGCAGCGTCTGGCCGTCGGCGTCGGCGACCTCGCGGCGATTGAAGCAGAAACACGGCATCGTCGGCCAGTATGATCGCGCGAAAGGGTGTGTGGGGCTCGTTCGCCGATCCGGCAGCCCGTAAGGTCACAGCATCCTAACCTAGGTTCAAGACCTGCACGCCAACATAGGTTATAATGGGCGCATCATCGGCTTTCTGCCCTGGCCTGCCGGCGACTGCGAGACGGTCGTGCTCCCGCCATAGCGGAGAGCCTTATGTCCCCCCGACCGGCCTTGTTCCCGATGCTGCGCAAGCTCGCATATTGGGGAAATCTCGACGCCGCCGACCAAGCGGCCCTGCTCGGGCTTCCGTGCCGGACCCGGACCGTCGCACGGCACGGGTTCCTGGCGCGCGAGCGCGAGAAGGCGACTCATTGCTGCGTGATCCTCTCGGGCTTCGCGATGCGGCACAAGATCGTCGCTGATGGCGCGCGCCAGATCGTCTCCGTCCATATGGCGGGCGACTTGGTCGACCTGCAAAACGCGTTCCTCGGGGTCGCCGATCACAGCGTGCAGGTGCTCACCGAGTGCGAGGTGGCCTTCATCCCGCGCGAGATGGCGAAGGAGCTCGCTTTCGAACACCCCAATGTCGGTATGGCGATGTGGCTCGATACCCTGGTCGACGCCTCGATTTTTCGCGAATGGGTCGCGAATGTCGGTCGCCGCGATTCCTATATGCGCGTCGCCCATCTGCTGTGCGAATTCTCGCTGCGTTTGAAAGTCGCCGGGCTCGGCGAGGCGACGGATTATGAGCTGCCGATGACGCAGGAGCAGATCGCGGACTGCGTCGGCCTGACCCCCGTGCACGTCAACCGGACGCTGAAGCGGCTGGAGGTGGAGGGCCTGATCAACCGCAGAACCAGCCGAACGGTGACCATCGGCGACTGGAGCAAGCTCGCGAAGGCAGGCGATTTCGACAGCACCTATCTGCACTTGCGCGAGAATGAGGCCGCGCTGGCCTGAGCTTTAACCTCGTATAATGAACGTCTTATCGGATTGTGGCTAAGTCGGATGGCGGACGAACAGGAGTCGGCAGGGTATGAAAGAAGCGGATTCCGAATATTATGCGCGCCGGGCTCGCGAGGAAGAGCAGGCGGCGGCGCAGGCCACGCATAGCGTCGCCCGGCAGAGCCACGCGCGCCTCGCACAGGAATATCTGAAGGCTTCATCGCGCACGCCGGCCCTCGACGAGGCGCCATAGACCGCATCGGGGGCGCTGCGGCCCGCGGCTCCTATGCCCTTGATTCGCGAAACGTTTTCCTTGCTCGCCCGTTTCAGGAACAACGTAGGCCAAGCAAGGACCAAGAGGATGAACGATCGCGACACCGACCGGGGCATCGATCCCGACCGCACCGAAGGCAGCATGAAGAAGATGGGCGGCGATCTGAAGGAAGCCGCCGGCAGCATCCTTGGCGACGAGAAGATGAAGCGCGAAGGCCAGGCCGACCAAGCCGAGGGCAAGCTCCAGAATGCCTGGGGCGGGCTCAAGGACAAGGCACGCGAGGCTACCGACGGCAGGGATCGCTGACCCCGATTTGACGAAGGGGCGGCACATCGGCCGCCCCCTTTTCCGCGTACTGCCCACGCCTGTGTCTTGCGCGCCCCGCCGACGGCGGAACCAATAAGCCGCCCGGCGGTCTTTGGCGGTGGGAGGCGTAATGCGGATCCTGGCCGCCACAGATTTCTCGACGCGATCGGATCGCGCCCTGCGTCGCGCCGTCCTGCTTGCGCGCGCGGCGAATGCCTCCCTCACTCTGGTCCATGCGGTTGACGACGATCGTCCAGCCTATCTGATCGATTCCCAGCGCGACGCCGCCGCGACGTTGCTGCGCGAGACCGCGGCGACCATCGCCGACGTCGATGGCGTTGCGGCAGACTTCGCCATTGCCGCGGGCGACGCCTTTGCCGCGATCCTCCAGGCCTCGGACGACGTGAATGCCGATCTGGTCGTGGTCGGCCCGCACCGGCGCCAGCTGCTCGACATGTTCGTAGGCACGACCGCCGAGCGCACCATCCGCCGCAGCCGTCGCCCGGTCCTGATGGCCAATGCGGTGCCCGCCGGGCCGTACCAGCGGACGCTGCTGGCGCTCGATCTCGATGCGGCGTCGCGTTCGGCCGCCGTGGCGGCGCAACGGCTCGGGCTGCTCGGCCAGTCGACGCTATTCGCCCTGCACCTGTTCGATGCCCCCGCGGCGGGAATGATGAAGCGCGCGATGGAGTCACCGGTGACGGTGGACCATTATGTCGGGGAGGAGGAGAGGCGTGCCGCGGCGGAGTTCGACGCCTTCCTGGCCGAGCTTGCGCCCCTACGGCCGCGCCGCCTCTTGCGGCCGGCGCGCGGTGCGCCGGCATCGGCGATCCTCGCCAGCGCCGCGGAGCTGGATGCCGACCTGATCGTGGTCGGCACCAACCAGCGCAAGGGGCTCCAGCGACTGATGCTCGGCAGCGTCGCGCAAGGCGTGCTGGTCGACGCTGCCTGCGACGTCCTGGTCGTGCCGGCGGGTGGTGAGGAGCGCGCGCCTGCGGGCAGGTGACCGCCGCGCAGCTGCCGGAACCGTGGATCCGGGCGGTGCCGGCAATCGTCGTGTGCCGCGCCGGTCCCTGAAGGTGGGCGCCGACAGGCGTCGGGGGGAAGCCAGATGATCATAGAGGCGCCGCCCTCGCAACAGTGCGACCGGCCGCCTTTCCGGCGCCGATTGAATCTCGGCGCGCCAAAACATGCCCGCACGGGGTTGCGACGGAAACCGGTTTGCTAGAGTAGGCAAAAAGCGGGGTCGCGCCGACCCTCCAGCATGGGAGAGCGGGAATATAGTGCCGGACGGACGCTTGTTGTGGTTCCTACTTTTGCTCCCATTTTTGGGGAGCCTCCTCGCCGCCTTCCTTCCCGCGCGGGCGCGCAACATTGCCGGTTTGCTCGCCGGCGCGATCGCGCTGACCGGGGCCGGCCTTGCGGTCTATCTCTATTCTGCGGTCGCCGGCGGAACCGTCGTCCGGGCCGAGCTCGAATGGCTGCCCTCGCTCGGGCTCAACCTGCTGCTCAGGCTCGACGGCCTGTCCTGGATCTTCGCCCTTCTGGTGCTGGCGATCGGCTTTCTCGTCGTGGTCTACGCGCGCTACTATATGTCGCCGGAGGACCCGGTCCCGCGCTTCTTGTCCTTCTTCCTCGCCTTCATGGGCTCGATGCTGGGCCTCGTATTGTCGGGCAATCTCGTCCAGCTCGTCTTCTTCTGGGAGCTGACCAGCCTCTTCTCCTTCCTGCTGATCGGCTATTGGCATCATAATGAAGCGGCGCGCAGCGCGGCGCGCATGGCGGTGATCGTCACCGCCGCCGGCGGCCTGTGCCTGCTGGTCGGCGTGCTGCTGATCGGCAAGGTCGCGGGAAGCTACGAGATCGACGCGGTGCTGGCCGCGGGCGACGCGATCCGTGCCAGCCCGCTCTACCTGCCGGCTCTGATCCTGATCCTGATCGGGGCCTTCACCAAGAGCGCGCAATTCCCGTTCCATTTCTGGCTGCCGCACGCGATGGCCGCGCCGACCCCGGTCTCGGCCTATCTCCACTCGGCGACGATGGTGAAGGCGGGCGTGTTCATCCTGATCCGGCTGTGGCCGGTGCTGGCGGGGACCGAGGCCTGGTATTTTATCGTCACCACCACCGGGCTGATCACGCTGGTGTTCGGCGCCTGGGCGGCGATGTTCCAGCAGGACATCAAGGGGCTGCTCGCTTATTCGACGATCAGCCATCTCGGCCTGATCACCCTGCTGCTCGGGCTCGGCAGCCCGCTCGCGGCGGTGGCGGCGATCTTCCACACGCTGAACCACGCCACCTTCAAGGCGAGCCTGTTCATGGCCGCCGGAATCATCGACCACGAGACCGGCACGCGCGACCTGCGGCGGCTGAGCGGCCTCTACCGCTTCATGCCGATCACGGCGACGCTGGCGATGGTCGCCGCGGCGGCGATGGCGGGCGTGCCCCTGCTCAACGGCTTCCTGTCCAAGGAGATGTTCCTCGCCGAGGCGCTCGAGGATTATAACGACACGTTTCTGGACATGGCTCTGCCTTATGTCGCCACCGTCGCGTTGGCGTTCAGCGTGCTTTATTCGCTGCGCTTCATCCACCAGACCTTCTTCGGGCCGCCGCCGGAGGGCCTGCCGCACACGCCGCGCGAGGCGCCGCGCTGGATGCGCATGCCGATCGAGATATTGGTGGTCACCTGCCTCGTTGTCGGCATCTTTCCGGCAGCGACGGTCGGGCCCTATCTCGATACCGCGGTGCGCTCTGTGCTCGGCGCGGACACGCCGACCTACAGCCTCGCCATCTGGCACGGCTTCACCAAGCCGTTGCTGCTCAGCGTGGCCGCGCTTGCGTTCGGCACCGCCGGCTACATGGTGTTTCGCGAGCGGCTGAACGCGGTCCGCTCGGTGCCGCTGTTCGGCCGGCTGAAGGGTCGCCGGATGTTCGAGACGGTGCTCTCGATCATCATCTCCGGTGCACGCTGGTTGATGACCTATATCGGCACGCGCCGGCTCCAGCCGCAGCTGCGCGTAATGGTCGTGGTCGCCTGCCTCGCCGCTCTCCTACCCTTCCTGCGCTACGGATACGCCCCGGGCGGGGACGCGGGCACCATCGTCGATCCGGGCTTCGCCGTGATCTGGTTCGTCGGCGCGGCCTGCGCGATCGCCGCCGCCTGGCAAGCCAAATATCACCGCCTCGCCGCCTTGATCCTGCTCGCAGGAGCGGGGCTGGTGAGCTGCATCAGCTTCGTCTGGCTGTCCGCCCCGGACCTGGCCTTGACGCAGTTGCTGGTCGAGACGGTGACCACGGTCTTGCTGCTGCTCGGTCTGCGCTGGCTGCCGAAGCGTTTGCCGCAGGTCTGGCCGGAGGGCGGCTCGCCGAGCCGGGTCAAATTGCGCCGTCTGGTCGACCTCGCCATCGCGGTTGCGGCCGGGCTCGGCATGGCGGCCCTCGCTTATGCGGTGATGACGCGGCCGTTGCCCGACACGATCTCGCGCTTCTTCATCGAGCATTCTTATTCGGAAGGCGGCGGCCGCAACGTCGTCAACGTCATCCTGGTCGATTTCCGCGCCTTCGACACGCTCGGCGAGATCAGCGTGGTCGCGATCGTCGCGCTCACGGTCTTCTCGCTGCTGCGGCGCTTCCGCCCTGCGCGGGAGAGCGTGCGCAGTCCCGATCAGCAGCGTTTTCAGAACGCGTTCGACGAGGCCCAGGACGGCCGCAAGCTGGGCGACACTTTGAGCGACTATCTGCTCGTGCCCCGGGTCATCATGGAATGGCTGTTCCCGGTCATCATCGTGCTCGCCCTCTACTTGCTGATCCGGGGGCACGACCTGCCCGGCGGCGGCTTCGCGGCGGGCGTCACCATGTCGATCGCGCTCATCCTGCAATATATTGCGTCGGGCACGCGCAGCATCGAAGCGCGCCTTGTGGTGCGGCCGCTGCCCTGGATCGGCGTCGGGCTCCTAATCTCGGTGGCGACCGGGGCAGGGGCCTGGTGGTTCGGCTATCCGTTCCTCAGCTCCTGGTTCCGCTATCTGGATCTGCCGGTGTTCGGCCAGGTGCCGATGGCGACCGCCTTGCTGTTCGATCTCGGCGTGTTCCTGCTGGTCGTCGCGGCGACGGCGCTCATCCTGATCGCGCTCGCCCACCAGTCGATCCGTACCCCGGCCGGGCCGCGGCCGAGCACGTCGCGCACCGAACTCGAGCCGGAGCAGGTCTGATGGAACTCGTCCTTTCGCTCGGCATCGGCGTGCTCACCGCATCGGGCGTGTGGCTGATCCTGCGTCCGCGTACCTTCCAGGTCGTGGTCGGCCTCTCGCTCCTGTCCTACGCGGTGAATCTCTTCATCTACGCGATGGGCCGGCTGAAGGTGGATGCGCCGCCGATCGTCGGCTCGGGCGCCGCCAACCCGGAACATTATGTCGATCCGCTGCCCCAGGCGCTGGTGCTGACCGCGATCGTCATCTCGTTCGCGATGACGGCGCTTCTGCTCGTCATTCTCGTCGCGCTGCGCGGTCTCACCGGGACCGACCATGTCGACGGGGAGGAATCGGAATGACCGGCGCCTGGACCGACCATCTGATCGTCGCGCCGATCCTGCTGCCGCTGGTCGGCGCCGCCCTGATGCTGCTGTTCGACGAGCGGCGGATCATGATGAAGCGGGCAATCGGCCTCGTCACCACCGCCGCCCTGCTCGTGATCTCGATCCTGCTGCTGAAGGGCGCCGCCTCGGCCGGCTTTGCCGGAGAGCCGGCGACGACCGCCTATCTGATCGGCAACTGGCCGGCGCCGTTCGGGATCGTGCTGGTGATCGACTGGCTGTCGGCGCTGATGCTGGTGCTGACCAGCATCCTTGGCTTCACCTCTCTGGTCTATTCGCTGGCGCGCTGGGACCGGGCGGGGCCGCGCTTCCAGGCGCTGTTCCTGCTGCAACTGATGGGTCTCAGCGGCGCCTTCCTGACCGGCGATTTGTTCAATCTGTTCGTGTTCTTCGAAGTCTTGCTGGCGGCCTCCTACGGCCTGCTGCTGCACAGCTCAGGCACCGTCCGGGTGAAGACCGGGCTTCATTATGTCGCGATCAACATCGCGACGTCGCTGCTGTTCCTGATCGGCGCCGCCATGATCTACGGCATTACCGGCACGCTCAACATGGCCGATCTGGCGGTGCGCATCCCGTCGGTGGTCGGCACCGATCTCGCGTTGCTGCAGAGCGGCATGGCGATCCTCGGCATCGCCTTCCTGGTGAAGGCCGGCATGTGGCCGCTCGGCTTGTGGCTGACACGCACCTACGCCGCGGCGGCACCGCCGGTGGCGGCGCTGTTCGCGATCTTGAGCAAGGTCGGGGTCTACGCCCTTCTCCGCGTCTATCTGCTCCTGTTCGGCGGCGAGGTCGGCTGGACCGCCAATTTCGGCGAGGAATGGCTGCTGTTCGGCGGCATGGCGACGATGGCCTATGGCACGATCGGCGTGCTCGCGGTGCGGACCCTGTCCGGCATCGCCGGCCATTGCGTGCTGATCTCGTCGGGGACTTTGCTGGCCACGATCGGCGCAGGACAGGGCGACGTGCTCGGCGGGGCGCTCTTCTACCTGGTCAGCTCCACGCTCGGGATCAGCGCCTTCTACCTGCTCATCGAGCTGGTCGAGCGGCGCGAGGCCGACGCCGCGCCGCAAAAGGTGCTCGAGCCGGTGTTCGACGACGAATATACCGGGTCGCTCGAGGAAGATGGCGAGGACGAAGTCGGCGTCGTCATCCCCGCGACCATCGCCATTCTGGGCGGCGGCTTCGTCTTCTGCACCTTGCTGATGGCGGGCCTGCCGCCGCTTTCCGGCTTCGTCGCCAAATTCGCGATCATCGACGGGCTGCTCGGCCTCCGGCAGACGATCGCAACGCCGATCTGGTGGCTGATCGCCCTGATCATCCTGTCCGGGCTGGCGACCCTGGTGGCGACGACCCGCGCCGGCATCGACCTCATCTGGACGCCGTCCGACAAACCGCAGCCCGCCTTGCGCATCGCCGAGGCGGTGCCGGTCGGCATCCTGCTCGCCGTCTGCCTCGGGCTGATGGTCTTCGCCGGGCCGACGATGCGCTACATGGAACGGACCGGCCAGTCGCTCGGCGACCGCCAGGGCTATATCAAGTCGGTTCTCGGCGCTGTCCCGGCGGGTGAGGCCCGATGATCAGGCGCTGGTTCCCCTATCCCTTGCTGGCGACCGGGCTGTTCGTCATGTGGCTGCTGCTCACGCAGTCCTTCTCGCCGGGGCAGATCCTGCTCGGCGCGGTCGTCGCATTCCTCGCCACCCGAGCGATGGCGGCGCTGCAGCCGGAGCGGTCGCGGATCGGATCGGTGCCGGCGCTGCTCAAACTGGCCGGCGTGGTCGCAGTCGACATCGTCCGCTCGAACATCGCCGTCGCCACGATCATCCTGTCCCCGCGGCGGGAGCGCGTGTCCGGCTTCGTCCGCCTGCCGGTGGACCTGCGCAACCGCCACGGCCTCACCCTGCTGGCGCTGATCATCACGGCCACGCCGGGCACCTGCTGGGTCGATTTCGACCGCGCCCGGGGCATCCTGCTCGTCCACGTGCTCGATCTCATCGACGAGCACGAATGGATCCGCCTCATCAAGCGGCGCTACGAGGCGCTGCTGCTGGAGATTTTCGAGTCATGACCACCGTCATGCTGGCATGGGCGATCACGACGGCGCAGGTCATGCTCGGCCTCGCCATGGGTTGCGCCACCTATCGGATGCTGGTCGGGCCGCGCGCCCAGGACCGCGTGCTCGGCCTCGATACGCTCTACGTCAATGCGCTGCTGATGCTGCTCACCTTCGGCATCCAGACCGGGCGGACGCTCTATTTCGAAGCAGCCCTGATCATCTCGATGCTGGGCTTCGTCGGCACGGTCGCGCTCGCCAAGTTCCTGATGCGCGGGGAGGTGATCGAATGATCCAGGCGCCGGATCTTCCCGTCTGGGCAGCCTTCCTCGTCGCTCTGCTGGTGCTTGCCGGCGGCGCGCTGACGCTGATCGGCTCGCTCGGGCTGCTCAGGATGAAGAGCTTCTACGACCGCGTTCATCCGCCCACCTTGGGCAGCACGATGGGTATGGCGCTGATCGTATTGGGGTCGATCGTCTGCTTCTCGGTGCTGCGCACGCGCCCGTCGGTGCACGAATTGCTGATCGGAATCTTCGTCACGCTGACGACCCCGGTCACCTTCATGCTGCTCGCCCGCGCGGCGCTCTACCGCGACCGCGCCGAACGCCGGCTCGACATGCCCCCCGCCGATTCCGACATCATGTCTGCCGAGCAACAGACAGACGCGCCGCGTTCCTGAGGACCTACATATTGGTCTGGTCGGGCGGGACGTCCGGCGGCAGTCCCGCGGCGCCGGCCGGATCTTCGTGCAGCCCGACATTCGTGCCCGCGGCGTAGCAGGTCATCGAGATCGAGCCCATCGCATAGCCCCGCAACAGCGCCTGGGCGCCACCTTCCTCCGCGGCCAGGCCGGCGAGATAGAGCAAGGGGATGAAATGGTCCGGCGTGGGCACCGCCCGTGCGAAGTCGGGATGCTCGGCGACCTTCAATATGTCGCCCGGCGCCTCGGCGAGCTGGGCGACCACGGCATCGTCGAAACGCTCGGCCCAGTCGAAGGCCGCGTCCGGCCGGTCCCATTGCACCTTGCGCAGATTGTGAACGACGTTGCCGCTGCCGAGGATGGCGATGCCGCGGTCGCGAAGCGGCGCCAGCCGGGCGGCAAGATCGAGATGGTAATCGAGCGGTTTCAACGCATTGATCGAAAGCTGGACGACCGGCACGTCGGCGTTCGGATAGAGATGGGTGAGCACGCTCCAAGTGCCGTGGTCGAGCCCCCATTGATCATGGTCGAGCCCGACCCAGAGCGGCTTGACGATGTCCACGATCTCTTCCGCCACGTCGGGCGCGCCGGGCGCGGGATAATCGAAGGCCGACAATTCGGGCGGGAAGCCGTAGAAATCGTGGATCGTCCGCGGGCGCGCCATCGCCGTCACTGCCGTCGCGCCGATGAACCAATGAGCCGAGATGACGAGCAAGGCGCGCGGGCGGGGAAGGCGCTGGCCGAGCGTGCGCCAGCCGTCGGTATAATCGTTGCGTTCGAGCGTGTTCATCGGGCTGCCATGACCGATGAACAAAGCGGGCATCCGGGTCACAGGCTCGGTCACTCCCTCGGCAAAGCGTAAGCGATCAGTTCGTCGCCGATCGGCGTCTCCATGAAATGGTGGCCGCCGGCCATGATGACGAGATATTGGCGGCCGTCCATCGCATAGACCATTGGCGTCGCCTGGCCGCCGGCGGGCAGGGCGTCTTCCCAGACGGTCTTGCCGGTGCGGATGTCGATCGCGCGAATGAGGTCGTCAGTGGCAGCGGCGATGAAGATCAGGCCGCCGGCGGTGACCACCGCGCCGCCATTATTGGGCGTGCCGATCGCGATCGGCAGCATGGAGGGAATGCCGAACGGCCCGTTGCGCCGCGCGGTGCCGAGCGGGCGGTCCCACACGGTGCGGCCGGTGCGCAGATCGATCGCGCGGATGCCGCCATAAGGCGGCTCCTTGCAGAGCAGGCCGGTGAAGGGCAGCCGCCAGCCGGCATTGACGTCGACCGCATAAGGCGTGCCCCATTGTGGATCGCCCGCGCCTTCGGCGCCGCCGCCCAGGTCGCCGCCGCGCGCCTCGCTGCGCGGCGCCCAGCCGAGCTTGTCGGCCTCCGCGCGCGGCACGAGCCGGAGGTAATTGGGCATATTGTTGTAGTTGGCGATGATCAGCCCGCGCAGCGGATCGAGTGCGACGCCGCCCCAGTCGGTGCCGCCATTGTAGCCGGGATATTCGACCGTGCGGCGGTCGGCGCGCGGCGGCGTATACATGCCCTCATAGCCGGCGCGGCGGAACTGGATGCGGCAGACCATCTGGTCGATCGGCGACATGCCCCACATGTCGCGCTCGGTGAGCGTCGGGAAAGCGAGCGTGTGATAGGTGGAGAAGGGCTGGGTGGGGCTGCGCTGCGCGGGCTCCACCCCGCCGCGCGGGACGGGACGCTCCTGAACCGGGAAGAGCGGCCGGCCGGTGCGGCGGTCGAGGATGTAGATGTCGCCCTGCTTGCTCGGCAGTATCAAAGCGGAGATCGAGCCGCCGCCGGCCGGGAACTCGACCAGGGTCGCCTGACCACCAAAATCATAGTCCCAGACGTCGTTGTGAACCGCCTGGAAATGCCAGCGCGGGCGGCCGGTGGTGGCGTCGATCGCGACCAGGGAGGTCGCATATTCGTTCTCGGGCGGGCGGCGGCTCCCGCTCCAATAATCGA
>JAFAEZ010000145.1 GCA_023423775.1 Pseudomonadota bacterium | reverse complement strand
GAACAGGGTCATGGCCGGAGTCAGGCTCATCCTGAGGCCGCCGCCCTCGAATGGGATTTCACCAGTCAGCGCCTGTTCGAGCGTGTCCGACCAGCCGGCCCGCTCGAGCCGGTCGGGACCGAAGGGCGAGAGCGCAACGACCGCATGGGAGGATGCCGATATCCGCTCGATGAGGCTCGGGCCCTCGGCCGGCTCTCCGTCGCTGATCCGGCCTTTGGGGAGTTTGGCGCGCCCGGGCTCGGCGATCGCCTCGCGCACTATCTCGACCCGGATCGCTGCGCCTTCGGTGAGCTTCCCCGGGAGCGGCTCGACCAGCGCTTCGCCGCCGCCCTCCAGAGTCGCGATGCCGCGGCGGCCGGGAACGAGGATCGTAGTGAGGCGGGCCGGTAGCACACTGCCGCTGCGCACCGCGCCCGGCAGCTCGATCAGGGCTTCGACAAGGGTGTCGCCTTCGACGAGGGCGGCGCGGTTCTCCCCGATCCCCTCCTCGTAGAGCCACTCAGCCAAGGGGATGCCCGGCCGCCCGCAGCAGCGCCCGCGTCTCGAACAAGGGCAAGCCGACCACGCCCGAATGGCTGCCCGAAATCATCCGCACCAAGGCTTCCGCCCGGCCCTGGATCGCGTAACCGCCGGCTTTGCCCTGCCACTCGCCGCTGGCGAGATAGGCGTCGAGCTCGTCGTTGCTGAACCGCTTGAACGCGACGATTGTGGTGGAGAGGCGGTGGCGTGCGGTCCCGACCGCGTCGATCAGGGTGACGGCGGAATGGACCCGGTGGCGGCGACCCGAGAGAAGCGACAGCGCCGCGCGGGCTTCGTTGGCGCTCTCGGTCTTGGGAAGGATGCGGCGCCCGGCGGCCACGACCGTATCGGCGGCGAGGACGAGCGCGCCCGCTTCCGACGCATGAACGGCCGCGGCCTTCTCGGCGGCCATGCGCCGCGCATAGGGGACCGGAAGCTCGCCCTTCAGCGGCGTTTCATCGATCTCGGCCGGGCGCACGGCGTCGGGCTCGACGCCGATGCGTGCGAGCAGGTCGAGCCGGCGGGGACTGGCGGAAGCGAGGACGAGCCGCGTCACGGCGTCATCCCCGATTACTTGAAGCGGTAAGTGATGCGACCCTTGGTCAGATCATAAGGAGTCAGTTCGACGAGCACTTCGTCGCCGACCAGGACACGGATGCGGTTCTTGCGCATCTTGCCCGCAGTATGGCCGAGAATTTCGTGATCATTCTCGAGTTTTACACGGAACATGGCGTTGGGCAGCAGTTCGACCACCTGCCCGCGCATTTCCAGAAGTTCTTCTTTGGCCAAACCTTGCCTCTATTCGATGTCGGAAAAAATCGCGCTGCCATAGCGTTTGAGCGCGAAAAAGGGAAGCCGTGGCGCTGCGGGTCAATCAGCGGGATTGTGCTTGGCCAGGAACGCCTCGAGCCGATCGAGCCAGTCCTGCCAGTTCTCCTTGGAGCTCAGGCCGTGGCCCTCGCCTTTGTAGGTATGGAATTCATGCGGCTTGCCGGCCTTGGTCAGGGCCTGCGCATAGAGGGAGGACTGCTTATAGGGGACGCGCCTGTCGGTATCGCCGTGGACGACAAGGACCGGCACCTTGAGGCGATCAACCTGTTTCAGCGGCGAGACGCTGTCCAGATCGAAATCCTTCTGCCCGGCGACCTTGGTCCGCCAGTCCTTGCGGTATCGGCGGCTGATCAGGAAATCGACCTGGTAATTGAGCTGCTGCCGCAGGTCGGAAACTCCGGCGTAGCTCGCGGCGCACCGGTAGCGTTCCGGGTTGCGCGTGGCCCCCCACAAAGCCGCATAGCCTCCGTAGGAGGAGCCTACCAGGCAGACGCGCTTCGGATCGATCGTGCCCTCGCCAGCAAGCCAATCCATGCCGTCGTCCAGATCGTCCTGCATCTGGCGGCCCCACTGACCTTCGCCGCGTTCGTAAAAGGCGGTCCCATAGCTCCCCGAGCCACGGAAATTAGGCTGCAATACCGGATAGCCGCGGTTGGCGAGAAACTGTACCTCCTGACTATATTCGAGCTTGTCGCGCACGCCATAGGGCCCGCCATGGGGCAGAATGATCAGCGGCAGACCCTTCGCCGGTCGGCCCGCTGGCAAAGTGAGATAGCCAGGGATTTCTAGGCCGTCGCGAGCCTTGTAGCGCACGTAACGGGTGTCGGAGAGCGCGTTGGGATCGATCTTTTCATTGATCCGCGCCAGCCGCTTCATCACGCCGGCCTCGGGCTGAAAGATATAATAGCTGCCCGGGTCGCGCGCCGAGCCCGTCCATACGAGCATGAATTTGTCGTCGCGGCTCCGAGAGACGATCCAGCTCTGCTTGTCCTTTAGCGCGCCGTCGATCTCCGCTTGCAATGCCTTAAGCTTCGGATCGAACCAGACGACGCGATCACGATCGTCGGTATACCAGGCCGCCCGCACATTCTTTCCGTCGGCATCGAGGTCAAACCCCTCGATGTCGTTGGTTGGGCTTTCGAACACGACGTCGCCCAATTCGCGCGTCATGAAATTATATTTGTACAGAGCGTAGCGACCGGTCTTCTCATTGGAAAGGATGAAGCCTTCATCCGAACCGCTGGTGAAGCGCAGCATGTCGAGCGACGCCTGCTCGTCGTCATAGCGCGCCTTGCCTATCCGACGAAAGCTCTCCGCCTCGCTCTTGCGATAAACCATGAACCAGCTGCGGTTGAGGAACCCGACGCCCGCCCGTACGACGCCGTGTTCATCCGCATACCATTCCCAGACCTGATCCTGGGGGCGTACGACGCGGGACATGCGGTTGGTGGCCAATTCGATCCGATAGACGGAGGGCCAGTCGTATATAGTCTGCTGGATCGACAGCAGGAGCCACTCGCCCGACGGATCGACATAGAGGACGTCGTCGCCTTCAGGGCCTTGGGTGCGACTGCCGAGGAACAGGAACTTCCTCGTCGCAAGGTCATAGCTCAGAAGTCGTGTGACGCGGATGTCGGAGCCGCCGAACGTCGCGGTCACAGCGAAGCTGACCAGAATGCGGTTATTGCCGGCCCAACGATACCACGCCACTTCGCCATGCTCCGGCGGCGCGATTGCCTGGAGCTTGCCGGTGCGCAGGTCGTGGATCGCAATATATTCGACCTGATTCTTGGTAAGGCGCGCCACCAAGAGATCGCCATTGGGGGAAATGCGGGGAGCTTGCAGAAACGGACGTTCTGCAAAGGCAGCGCTGGGGATGCGCGACGGCTTGCCCGGCGCTTCGGGGTGCGCGGCAGCGGATGCAGCGGCGGGCATCAGGCTCGCCACCGCCAGCCACACTAGGCGGATCGCCCACAGTCTCATCTTTGCTGTCCCCCACTATCTTTTCCAACTGCGAGGCTAGTAGCTGGAAACGGGGAACGCCACAGGCAAAAAAGAAGTAATGCAAAGAACAACCCGCCCGGAATAGTCCGGACGGGTTGTTCCGTTGTCGATTTATACCAGGATCAGCCGACAGCACCGCCGCCCGCAAGGGCCGCAAGCAGCAGCAGAGCGACGATGTTGGTGATCTTGATCATCGGGTTCACGGCCGGGCCGGCCGTGTCCTTGTAGGGATCGCCGACGGTGTCGCCGGTCACGGCGGCCTTGTGGGCCTCCGATCCCTTGCCGCCGTGATTGCCGTCCTCGATGAACTTCTTGGCATTGTCCCAGGCGCCGCCGCCCGAGGTCATCGAAATGGCGACGAACAGGCCGCCGACGATGACGCCGAGCAGGAGCGCGCCGAGCGCGGCGAAGCCCTGCTCGCGGCCGGCGATGGCCGCGATCACGAAATAGACGACGATCGGCGCCAGCACCGGCAGCAGGCTGGGGACGATCATCTCCTTGATCGCGGCGCGGGTGACCATGTCGACGGTGCGAGCGTAATTGGGCCGCGAGGTGCCGTCCATGATCCCGCTGTTGCTGCGGAACTGCTCGCGCACGTCGAGCACGACGTCGCCGGCCGCGCGGCCCACGGCGGTCATGCCCATCGCCCCGAACAAGTAGGGCAGCAGGGCGCCGAGCAGCAGGCCGACGACCACATAAGGGTTGGACAGCGAGAAATCGACGCCGGCCGCGCCGATGCCGAGTTCCGCGGCATAATGCTGGAGATCGGTCGTATAGGCGCCGAACAGGACCAGTGCGCCCAGAGCGGCCGAACCGATCGCATAGCCCTTGGTCACCGCCTTGGTGGTGTTGCCGACCGCGTCGAGCGCGTCGGTGCGGTGGCGGACGTCGTCATCCATCCCGGCCATTTCGGCGATACCGCCGGCATTGTCGGTGACGGGTCCGTAGGCATCGAGCGCGACCACCATTCCGGCCAGAGCGAGCATCGCCGTCGCCGCGAAGGCGATGCCGATCAGGCCGGCCAGCTGGTAGCTGACGATGATGCCGACGCAGATGACGACCGTCGGCATGGCGGTCGATTCCAGGCTGACGGCAAGGCCCTGGATGACGTTGGTGCCGTGGCCGGTCTCGGACGCCTTGGCGATCGAGCGGACCGGGCGGTAGTTGGTGCCGGTATAATATTCGGTGATCCAGACCAGCAGCGCGGTGACGCCGAGGCCGACGAGCATGCACCAGAACAGGTCCATGCCGGTGAAGCCGTCGCTGACCGCGGTCCGCGCGACCTGGGATTCGACGTCCAGACCGGCCGCTTCGCGGGCGCCGCCGATCACGGCGTTCATGTCGCCCAAAGTCTGAGCAGTGACGTAGTAGAGCGCCGGGATCGAGAGGAGCGCGGTGGTCCAGAAGCCCTTGTAGAGCGCCCCCATGATCGACTGCTTGGCGCCGAGGCGGACGAAATAGGTGCCGATGATCGAGGTGAGGATGCAGACGCCGCCGATGATCAGCGGCAGGCTCATCAGGCTCAGCAATTGCGCGTCGCTGCCCTGGACCAGCAGGGCCACGAGCACCATCGTCGCACCGACGGTGACGACATAGGTCTCGAACAGATCGGCGGCCATGCCGGCGCAATCGCCGACATTGTCGCCGACATTGTCGGCGATCACGGCCGGGTTGCGGGGATCGTCCTCGGGGATTCCGGCCTCGACCTTGCCGACGAGGTCAGCCCCGACGTCGGCGGCCTTGGTGAAGATGCCGCCGCCGAGACGGGCGAAGATCGAGATCAAGGAAGCGCCGAACGCGAGCGCGACCAAAGCGTCGATGACCTCGCGATCCGCCGGGGCGCGGCCCATCACGTCGACGAGGACGTAGAAGAAGACCGAGATGGCGAGCAAGGCGAGGCCGGCCACCAGCATGCCCGTGATCGCGCCGGCCCGGAAGGCGACGGTGAGGCCGCGCTGCAGGCTGGTGCGCGCGGCTTCCGCGGTGCGGACGTTGGCGCGGACCGAGATGTTCATGCCGATATAGCCGGCCGCACCCGAAAGAAACGAGCCGATGACGAAGCCGATCGCTTCAATCGGGCCGAGGAAGATGAAGACGAGAACGGCGACGACTACGCCGACCATCGCGATCGTGCGATATTGGCGGCCGAGATAGGCCTTGGCGCCTTCCTGGATCGCGCCTGCGATATCGATCATTCTTTCGGAGCCGGCCGAAGACGCAAGTACCTGGCGACTTGTCACAAAACCATAGAGCACCGCGGCAAGGCCGCAGGCTATGGCAATCAGTACAACGGTCATGAAACATCCTTCCCCTGTAAGGTCCGGGCAGGGTTGTTTCGCCCAGTTGCAATGTACCCGGACGGGAAGGTGTTAGGCAGGAATTAGGAAGCGTTCAAGTCGAGTGCCTGTCTCGACTGAAACGGGACTCTAGCGCGTCTCGCCATGTTCGTAGCCGAGCCGCGGCGGCAAAGGCACGGGGCCGGCCGCATCCTCGAGCGAAAGGCCGGCGCCGGCGACGAAGCGGCCTATGCAGGTCGCGGCGACGCCGTCGGGAAGGGCCGGCGCGGCGAACAGCAATTCGTAATCGTCTCCGGCCTGCGCGGCACGGAGACGGGCCTCGCGATCGTCGCCCGCAAAGCGGGCGAGAGCGTCCGACAGCGGGATAAGGCCGAGGTCGATCACCACGGCGAGGCCGGAAGCCCCGGCCATCCGGCTGGCGTCGATCAGAAGGCCGTCCGATATGTCCATCATCGCATGCACGTGCGGAGCGAGCCGGCGCCCTTCCTCCAGTCGCGGCCACGGCCGGCGATAGGCTTGCAGCAGTTCGGCGGGGCCGTCGCGCCGCCCGGCAGCGATTTCGAGGCCTGCCCCGGCGTCGCCGATGGTACCGGTCACGTAGAGACCATCGCCTTCGGCCGCGCCGCTGCGCGAGGGGGCGACCTCCGCCGTGCCGAGCGCAGTCAGCGAGAAGGTGCGCGCCGCACCGGAGGGTGCCGCCACCGTGTCGCCTCCGAGCAAAGGCACGGCAAAGGCGGCGAGAACGTCGCGCAGGCCGTCGAGAAACGCGGCGTCCCAGTCCTTCTGGCCGAGCGCATAGCCGAGTAGGGCGCCGACCGGCTCCGCCCCCTTGGCGGCGAGGTCCGACAGGTTCACCGCGAGCAATTTCCAGGCGACATCGGCCGGCGGGTCAGTGGCGAGGAAGTGGACGCCTTCGACGATCATGTCGTGGGTGAGGACGAGCGTGCGGCCGCCGATCTCCATCACGGCGGTATCGTCGCGCAGGCCGCGCGCGGCCGGATCGGTCGCGAGCGGGCGCAGGGCGGCGATGAAGTCGGATTCGCGGCTCATCCCGGCAGGCTAGCGCACATCCGCCCAGGGCGCGAAGCGGCGCTTACTTGCGGACGTCCTTGGCGACGGCGTCGAGCAGCCCGTTGACGAAATTGGACTCGCGCTTGTCGTAGAAGGCCTTGGCGACGTCGACATATTCGGAAATGACGCTGCCGGTGGGGACGTCGATGCGTGCGACCAACTCATAGGCGCCGGCGCGCAGGATCTGGCGCATCGGCTTGTCGAGCCGCTCGATCGACCAGTCCTTGGCGAGACGCGCGGCTATCAGCGCGTCCAGTTCGGTGCGGCGGGCGTCGACGCCTTTGACGAGGTCGTCGAAGAAATCGACCTCGGCGTCGGCATATTCGACATCCTCGATCGTCGCCCCCAGCCGGTGCTGGTGGAATTCGTGGAGCAGGATCGGGAGCGGGGTCTTCTCCATCTCCTGCTGGTACAGCGCCTGCACGGCGGCAAGCCGCGCGGCGGAACGCGAACGGGATCGGGCGGGAGTCTGCTGCATCGCGCGGGCCATAGCCAAAGCGACGTGCGTTAGTCGAGCGGAGTCTCGGCGATGAAGTCGCGGATCGCCTCGGTGACGACCTCGGGCTTCTCCCAGGGCAGGAAGTGGCCGGCGTCCTCGGCGACGACGATGCGGAGATCGTCGACCAACTCTTCGAGACCGCCCAGCTGGATGGGCAGCAACGCCTTGTCCTTCAGGCCCCAGACCACGAGCGTCGGCATCGTCACGTGCGGGAAGGGCGCGCGGGTCCAGAGCGGATGGTGCGCCTTCTCGCCGGGCTCGGGCACGACGATGCGCGACGCGCGATACCAGTTGAGCATCGCCGTCAGCGCGCCCTCCTGCGCCCAGTCGCGCAGATAGGCCTCGCGCTCGGCGGGCGCGATCCGGCGCAGGTCGACATGGGCCCCGAAGCTCTTCTCGAAGAAGGTCTCCAGCCCCATGGCGCGGATCAGCTGCTCCATGCGCGGCTCGCGGAAGCGGTTCATATATTGCGAGGCTTCCCGCTGGGCCGCGTCGTCGATCAGGCTGTTCTGGAAGAGCAGGGGATGCGGCGCGTTGACGATCACCAGCCGCGCCACGCGGTCGGGATGACGCAAAGCCGCTAGCCAGGCCGCGGCGCCGCCCCAATCGTGTCCGACCAGGGTGAAGCGGCCGATGCCGAGCGCATCGGCGAGCGCGATCAGATCCTCCACTGCGCGCTCGGCCTCATAGGCCTCGGTCTCCTGCGGCTTGTCGGAGCCGCCGAAGCCGCGCTGGTCCGGAGCGACGACGCGGAAGTCCGGGGCCAATGCCTGCATCTGGAAGCGCCAGGTGCGGTGCGATTCCGGGAAGCCGTGGAGGAAGAGGATCGGTTCGGCTTGCTCGGCGCCGCCGAGCTGGACAGTGAGCGTCACGCCGGTCGGCAGACCGATCCGAGTCGTGCGGAGCTCGCTCATGGATAGCTGACCGTCATCGGGACTTCGGGTAGCGGGATGCGCTCGACGGCGTCGTCGGGCACGAGCGGGAAAAGCTGCGCCTTCCAGTCGGTCTTGGCCTGCTCGATCCGGTCGCGGCGCGAGGAGACGAAATTCCACCAGACGTGGCGCGGCCCGTCCATCGGCGCGCCGCCGCAAAGCATGACATGGCCGCCGCCGAACGAGCGGAGGGTGGCGCGGATGCCGGGGCGGAGCACATAGAGGACCATCGGCTCGAGCGGCAGGCCGTCGAGGTCGGCATCGCCCTCCGCGACGTAGAGCGCGCGCTCCTCGGCCGCCGGATCGATCGGCACCGCGCCGCCCGGCCGGAGCGCAAGATCGGCATAGATGGTCTCGCTGTGGCAGGTGACCGGCGAGCTCGCGCCCCAGAGCGTGCCCATGATCACCCGCGCCGTCGCGTCCCGGGACTCGATCACTGGCAGCGCTTCGCGCGCGACATGCTCGAAGGCCGGCGCCATCTCCTCCTTGTCCTGGGGCATGGCGAGCCAGGTCTGAATTCCGCTCAGTTCGGGCCCGCCTGGGCGCAGCTCGGCGGGCGAGCGCTCGGAATGGACGATGCCGCGACCGGCGGTCATCAGATTGACCGCGCCGGGCTCGATCCGCTGGGCGGTGCCAAGCGAATCGCGATGGTCGATGGCGCCGGCGAACAGATAGGTGACGGTCGCGAGGTTGATATGGGGGTGGGGCCGCACGTCCATGCCTGTCCCGGCCGGCAGGTGCGCGGGGCCCATCTGGTCGAAGAAGATGAAGGGGCCGACCATGGTCCGCGCCTTGTGCGGCAGCGTGCGATGGACCTTGAAGCCGCCGAGATCGTGGCTGACGGGATGGAGGATCTGCAGAAACGGGTCGTCGGTCATCAGGCCATGTTCTCCCAGTTTGCATTCCAGCGCGAGCACGGGCGGACTCAGGCGATCACAGTGGCACGCGCAGCATATAATTGCGATGGCTTCGCGCCTCGCCCGTCAGGGGAAGCGCGGCCTGATGCGCGGCTGGAAATGCTGGACGCAGAGCCAGAAATAGGAGGCGAGCACCTCCGCCAGCCGGGCGACGGCCTGGGGCGGGATGCGGGTATGGCCGATCCGGCGCAGGAACAGCTTCGCGCCGGACGGCGTGACCGGAAGGATCGGCAGCTCGGCGCCTCTCTTGTGGTAGAGGAAGATGTTGGGCGTCGTCGCCAGCGCCTCGCGGCACCTCTGTTCGTAGCAGGCCACCAGATCGAACGGCGCACTGCCATCGCCCAGCGCGGCGGAGGCGCGGCGCAGCTGGCGATGGAGCGCAAGGCGAGCCAGCCACCGGTCAAGCGCAGAGGTCTGCGCATTGACGATCCCGACATGGACCGACCAGTAGATGAAGATGACGCATTCGCGGGCCAGCTGCTCGCCCGCGGAGGGAAGAAGATTTTTCATGTCCCGCTCGAGCGATGCGGTGGCATCCTCGACCAGTTCCCGAACGTGACGGCGCCTGCGGGCAAGCGCCAGCCAGCTCATACGCGCATTTCCGTGCGCTTGTCCTGCTCGCCATGCGGCATCGGAGCCGCCTCGTCGGCTGCGAGCCGGAAGAAGCCGTTGCGCGACCAGATCGCGGCTCCCACCGTGAACCGGCCGGTGGCCCGGTCGAGCAGCACGAAATCGTCAGGGCGGCCCAAGGCCTCCGCGATCATCTTCCCGCCGATGGAATAGGCGGCGTCGAGATCGGGCGCATCGAACGCGAGCAGTCGCGGAGCCTGCCCGGCATGCATCCAATAGCTCAGACGGAAGGAAGGCACGGCTCGTCTCTCGGCGTAATTAGTCAACGGCTGTTGATTAAGTGCTGGTTCTGGGCCAGTCAATGGGGAGGGAGAAGGGGAAAGCGATGGACGTCCAGACCAATGCGGCGAAGCGCAAGCGGGGGAGGCCGAAGCGCGAAAACGCGCCGGATCCCACGGCGGTCCTGACCGCCGCCCTAGGCAGGTTCGCGCGCAACGGCTTTCACGCCACCAACCTGCGCGACATCGCCGCCGATGCCGGAGTCGATGTCGCCTTGGTGGCGCGCCAGTTCGGATCCAAATTGGGACTGTGGAAGGCGGTGGTCGACGAAATCGCCGTGCGGATGGCCGATGCCCAAGCTGACATCGGCGCCCTCCAGGCCGACCCGATGCCGCTGGGCGAGCGTATCGGCCGCGCCCTCGACCGTTTCGTCGCCTTCAATGCCGCCCATCGCGAGCTCGGCCAATTCTTCGTCAACGAAGTCACTCGCCCGGGCGAGCGCCGCGATTATGTGCTCGAGCGGCTATGGGCTCCCAATCGCCGGGCCCTGCTGCCGCTTCTCAAGGAGGGGATCGATGCAGGGGTCATCGCCGCCAGCGACCCGGAACTCGCGCTGCTGATGCTCGTCGGTGCAGTGGCTTTGCCGTTGATTACCGGCGAAATGGTCTCGGAGGACCTCGGCGCGGATATGGAAGCACGCCTGACGCGGCAGGTGAAGACGCTCCTGGTCAGAGCCTGAGACCGCCGCGCGCCGCCAATCCCGGCTTACTCTCCCGGCGCTCTGGCTTTGATCGCCAGCGCGTGGACGCGTTCGGCAAGCAGATCCCCGAGCGCGCTGTTGACCGCGCGCTGGCGCGCGACGCGGCTCATGCCCGCAAATTGCTCGGCGACGATCTCGACCGTGAAATGGCTCTCGCCGCGCGGGTCGTGGCCGGCATGGCCGCGGTGCATCTCGCTGTCGTCGCGGACGATCAGATGCGTCGGAGCGAGGCTTTGCTGGAGGCGTTTTGTGATCTCGGCCGCGACCGGCCCGGTTAAATGCTGGGTCATCCGGCCTTATATATCGCGTCGGACTGGGAAAGGGAGATGAGTGGCGAGTTCGGGGAAGAAGCAGGCGCGCTTTCATGGCCGCGTCGAGGGCGAGCGCCACTGCTCCCAACCGGGCTGCGCCGAGCCCGGCGAATTTCGCGCGCCTGCCGCAGGCCGCCGCTCCAATTTCGACGGCCCGGGCGACTGGCGCTGGCTGTGCCTCGACCATGTCCGGGAGTTCAATTCCGGCTACAACTTCTTCAGCGGCATGAGCACCGAAGAAATCGAGGCCGCACAGACTCCTTATGGCGGCTGGGACCGCGAGACGCGCGCCTTCGCGGCCAATGGCTCGTCGCCACCCAAATGGGCCGATTTTGTCGATCCGCTCGACGCGATCGGGGCCCGTTTCCAGCGCGCCACCGGCCAGGCGACGCAGCGCGCCGACGGGCGGGAGCTCAGCGAGCAGGACCGCAAATCGCTGAAGACGCTGGGGCTTGGAACCGACACCGACCGGCGGGCGCTTAGACAGCGCTACGCCGAGCTGCTGCGCCGCTATCACCCCGACCATAATGGCGGCGACCGCGGCCATGAGAAAGCGTTGCAGGCCGTCATCCAGGCCTATACGCAGCTCAAATCACGACCCGCCTTCGCTTGAACCTGGAAAGAATGATGGCCGAACTTGCCAATGTGAACCTCGACAGCCGTGCCGCCACGGTGATGGACGCGCCCGACAAGGTGGTGAAGGTGCGCGACCTCTTCGGGGTCGACAGCGACATGGAAGTTCCGGCCTTCTCCGAGGCCGACGAGCGCGTCCCCGACCTCGATCCGGCCTATGTGTTCGATCCGGACACGACGCTCGCCATCTGCGCCGGCTTCGCGCGCAACCGCCGCGTCATGGTCCAGGGCTATCACGGCACCGGCAAGTCGACCCATATCGAGCAGGTGGCGGCGCGCCTCAACTGGCCGCTGATCCGCATCAACCTCGACGCCCACATCAGCCGCATCGACCTGATCGGCCGCGACGCGATCGTGCTCAAGGACGGCCAGCAGGTCACCGAATTCCGCGAAGGGCTGCTGCCGTGGGCGCTGCAGACGCCGACCGCTTTGGTGTTCGACGAATATGATGCCGGCCGGCCGGACGTGATGTTCGTCATCCAGCGCGTGCTGGAGACCGAGGGCAAGCTCACTCTGCTCGACCAGAACCGGGTGATCCGCCCCAATCCCTTCTTCCGCCTTTTCGCCACCACCAACACGATCGGGCTCGGCGACACGACCGGCCTCTATCACGGCACCCAGCAGATCAATCAGGGCCAGATGGACCGCTGGAACATCGTCGTCACGCTGAACTATCTGCCGGCGGCGACCGAGGCGCGCATCGTTCTCGCCAAATCGGGCGAGTATGACCATGAGGGCGGCCGCGCCGAGGTCGAGAAGATGATCAAGGTCGCCGATTTGACCCGCCAGGGCTTTATCAACGGCGACATTTCGACGGTGATGAGCCCGCGCTCGGTGATCAGCTGGGCGCAGAACGCGCTGATCTTCAACGATATCGGCTTCGCCTTCCGCCTCTCGTTCCTGAACAAGTGCGACGAGGCCGAGCGGCCGCTCATCGCGGAATATTATCAGCGCGTCTTCGGCAAGGACCTGCCGGAGAGCGTCGTCGGCCGGACCGGCTGAGCCTTCGGGCCATGCCGCAGAACGACAATCCGCTCGAGACATTCCGTCAGGTCCTGACCGGCGCATCGCGCGCGATCGCGGCCGAGCCGGAGCTGGAGCTCGGTTTCAGCACCGACGCGCCCACCGCATCGGGCAAGAGCCTCAAGGTGCCGATGCCGGGACGCACCCTGCCCGAGCGCGAGGTGGCGGAGGCGCGGGGTTTTGCCGACGCGGCGGCGCTTAAGCTGCGCCATCACGACCCCGCATTGCATGCGCGCACGGCCCCGGCCGACGATGTCGCCCGTGCCGTGTTCGGCGCCGTCGAGCAGGCCCGCGTCGAGGCGCTCGGCGCGCGGGCGATGGCCGGGGTCCGGGCGAACCTCAACCGAGTCACCGAAATGCGGATGCGCACGGATCCGATCACGCGCGCGCGCAACCGCGACGAGGTTCCGCTTCCCACCGCGATCGCCTTGATGGTGCGCGAGCGGCTGACCGGCGAGGCACCGCCTGAGGCAGCGCTCGCCGGTCTCGACCTGGTCAGCGAATGGATCGAGGAGAAAGCCGGCGCCGATCTCGATGCGCTCGGGCTTGCGCTCGACGACCAGGCGGCGTTCGCCGCGCTCACCACCAAGGTGCTGCAGGATCTCGAACTGGTCGAAAGCGACCGCCCCCCGGAGCAGGACCCCGACGAGGGCGACGAAGGCGAAGGCGACGATCAGGACGAAGGCGGCGATTCCGAGAGCGATTCGGACGACGAGGCCGGCGGCGAAGGCGAGGCCGATGTCCGCGTCGAGCAGGGCGTTTCCGGCGACGACGACGATCAGACGGAGCTCTCCGAGGACGATCTTTCGGAGAGCGAGGAAGGCCTTGGCGAGGAAGGCGAGGAGGGCATGGTCCCGATGCGGCCAAACCGGCCGCTTTCCGACCTTTCGCCGCACTTCGACTATCGCGTGTTCACCGACCGCTTCGACGAGACCGTCGAGGCCGGCGAATTGTGCGACGAAGAGGAACTGGGGCGCCTGCGCTCCTACCTCGACCAGCAGCTCACTCATCTGCAGGGCGCGGTCACCAAGCTCGCCAACCGTCTCCAGCGGCGGCTGATGGCGCAGCAGAGCCGGAGCTGGGACTTCGATCAGGAGGAAGGCCTGCTCGATGCGGCGCGGCTGGCGCGAGTGGTCGTCAATCCGGCCCAGTCGCTGAGCTACAAGGTCGAGAAGGAAGCCGATTTCCGCGACACGGTGGTGAGCCTGCTGATCGACAATAGCGGCTCGATGCGCGGGCGGCCAATCTCGATTGCGGCGATCAGCGCCGACATCATGGCGCGGACGCTGGAGCGCTGCGGCGTGAAGGTCGAGATACTCGGCTTCACGACGCGGGCGTGGAAGGGCGGCCAATCGCGCGAGCGCTGGCTGACCGAAGGCCGGCCGCCGCACCCGGGCCGCCTCAACGACCTGCGCCACATCGTCTACAAGAGAGCCGACGAGCCCTGGCGCCGCGCCCGCAAGAATCTCGGGCTGATGATGCGCGAGGGGCTGCTCAAGGAGAATATCGACGGCGAGGCCTTGCTGTGGGCGCATCACCGGCTGGTCAACCGCCCCGAGGAGCGGCGCATCCTGATGGTGATCTCGGACGGCGCTCCGGTCGACGATTCGACGCTGTCGGTGAACAGCGGCACCTATCTCGAGCGCCACCTGCGCCAGGTCATCGGCTGGATCGAGAGCCGCTCGCCGGTGGAGCTGATCGCGATCGGCATCGGCCATGACGTAACGCGCTATTACCAGAAGGCGGTGACGATCATGGACGCCGAGCAATTGGGCGGCACCATGGTCGAGCAGCTCGCTGCATTATTCGACGCCGAATGAAGTAGGGCCCGACACTCCGTGGAGTGCCGGGCCCCGCCCGCGTTACGCTACAGGAGGGATTTGGGGAGCGGCTCAGCAATCGGCCTTGTCGATCGCGCGGCCGGCGAGGGCGCCGATCGCGCCGCCGATGATGGCGCCGGTGGTGCCGCTGTCGCGGCGGCCGTAGCGGCTATTGCCGCCGCGGTCGACTTCGCGGCCGAGCAGGGCGCCGGCGACGCCGCCGACGATGGTGCCGGTCGTGCCCGAGCAGCTGCGGCGGCCGTAATAGCGGTCGTCATAGCCGCGGCGGTTGTAATAATTGCCGCCGTAATTGCGGTTGTAATAACCGTTGTTCCGATAGGCGCGGCTGTTCTCGTAATAGCCGTTGTTCCGGTAGCCGCGGTCGCTGCGATAGCTGCGCTCATAGCGGCCCGAATCGTAATAGCCATCGCGGTGGCGGGCTTCCGCGGCGGCCGGCAACGCGGTCAGCGAGGTTGCGGCGACGGCAGCGGCGAGCGTGATTTTCTTAAGCATGACATTCTCCTTGTTCCACTGGGCGGCGGTCCGCGGAGTCGACTGTCCGTCGCCTTGGGCCTCGTCCTTGATGCTCTTATCGGGCGATTCGCTTGAGCCATGTCTGAATGCGGTCGTCAGCCACCGTTCATCCAGATTAACCATGCGGCGGCCCGCTCGCCTCGCTATCAGGAGGCGATGCGTGCCCTCCTCGCCCTGATCGCCTGGCCGCTGCTGGCGACCTTCGCGCCAGCGGCGATGTTCCGGCCCGCGCCGATTCCGGGCAAGGCCACGATCGCGTTCGAGAGCGTGCCGCTCGACGCCAGTGATCCCAGCCGCCGCCGGATCGGGGATCTTCTCTATCTCGGCGGGTGGGCGATCCGCAGCAACGATCCCCGCTTCGGCGGAATTTCGTCGATGCATGTGCGGGACGGGGCGGTCACCGCACTCAGCGACGCCGGCCAGCTCCTCCGCTTCCCGGTTCCCGGTACCGGCCGCCAAGAGCTCAGCATCGCCGCTTTGCCCGACGGGCCGGGCACGGTCGATCGCAAGAAGGAGCGCGATTCGGAGGCGATGACCGTGCACGGCGATCACGCGTGGGTAGCGTTCGAGCGCCACAACGCGGTCTGGCGCTATCGGCTCGCTGACTGGAGGAGCGATTCGGCGGCGCGGCCGGAGGCGATGCGCGGCTGGCGGTCCAATTCGGGCGGCGAGGGCATAATACGGCTGCCGGACGGCCGTTTTCTGATTTTTGCCGAAGCCCGGCAGCAGCCGGACGGGGTCGGCGAAGTGGCGCTGTTCGACGGCGATCCGGCGGTACAAGGGACGCCCTCGCGCCGGATCTTCTACCGGCCCCCGGCGGGCTACCGCGTGACCGATGCCGCTTTGCTCCCGGACGGGCGGATGCTGCTGCTCAACCGCCGATTCACGCCGCTAGAAGGGGTGTCGGCAAAGCTCACCGTCGCTCCGGTAGCGGCATGGCGGGCGGGGGCCGTGATCGAGCCGCGCGAGATCGCTTTTTTCCAAGCCCCGGTGACGGTCGACAATATGGAGGCGCTGAGCGTCACTCGCGAAGCCGGCCGCACGATCGTGTGGATCGCGTCGGACGACAATTTCAGCGGCTTGCAGCGGACCTTGCTGCTGAAGTTCGCGATGGCGCCGGACGCACGAAAAGAAGCCGGGAAAATCCCGGCTCCGTAATTCGCTTGAGAAAGGACGCTTCCGCCGAAGCGGAAGCGACAGCCGCTTAGGCGGGCGTCGTCGCCTGCTTCTTGGCGATCTCGCGCTTCAGGCGCTGAACGTTCAGGCTCAGCTTGTCGTCCGAAGTCTTGGCGAGCCAGTTGTCGAGGCCGCCGACATGTTCGACCGAGCGCAGGCCAGCCATCGAGACGCGCAGCTTCACGCCGCGGCCGAGAGCGTCCGACATCAAGGTGACGTTCTGCAGATTCGGCAGGAAAGTCCGCTTGGTCTTGTTGTTGGCGTGGGAAACATTGTTACCCACCAGCCGGCCCTTGCCGGTCAGTTCGCAAATGCGCGACATTTCATCTCGTCCTGGAATGGGGAGCATGTCCCCGGAAAGTGGGCGCACCTAACCACGATGGCGGCTTTCGTCAACCGTTTACGCGGTTCCCACCGCACGCCGGGCCAGCAGATCGTTGCGCTAGTGCAACCGATTTAGCCAAGCTGCGTTGTCCCTCCAACTACACAGGTTCTGAAGGAGGAATTTCTATGTCTCGCAAGGTTCTCGGATTGCTCGCGGTCATTGTCGTCATCGTCATCATCCTGTTCGCCACCGGCTTCTGGAGCGCCGACGTCAAGGAAGGCGAACTGCCCAAGGTCGATGTCAGTGCACAGGGCGGCGAGCTCCCCGCGGTGGACGTCGATTCGAAGGAAGTCGTGGTCGGCACGACGGAGACCAACATCGAGGTCCCGACCGTCGACACCAAGACCGAGACGGTCGACGTGCCGGTCGTGGGCGTCAAGGATAATGGCGAGGAATAAGATCGGGAGGGTCGCGGGGTGACCGTCACGCTCATCCTCGCGGCCTTCTTCCTGCCGCCGCTGGCGGTGTTCCTGGCCGAAGGCGTTTCCAGAAACTTCTGGATCGCCTTCGGCCTTACTTGTCTGGGCTATCTGCCGGGCGTCGTCTTCGCCTTCTTCACCCTGTTGAGGAAGCGCCCGCCGGCGTCGCCGGCATAGCCTTGGCCGCGCCGGGCCGCTAACCGTCGGCCATGGCCTTTCCGCTCCCCGAACCGATGCGCCTCGCGCTCGACGCCGCTCGACGCGCCTCCGACGGTGGCGAAGTGCCGGTCGGCGCGGTGGTGACGCGCGGCACCGAGATCGTCGCCGTGACGGCCAATGCGATGCGCGCCAGCCACGATCCCACCGCCCATGCCGAAATGGTGGCGCTTCGCGAGGCGGCGCGGGTTCTCGGCACGTCGCGGCTCGACCAGTGCGATCTTTGGGTGACGCTTGAGCCGTGCGCGATGTGTGCGGGGGCGATCGCGCTGGCGCGAATCGGCCGGCTCTATTTCGGGGCGCCCGACCCTAAGGGCGGAGCTGTGCTGCACGGGCCGCGGCTGTTCGCGCAGCCGACCTGCCATCACGCGCCTGAAATCTACGCCGGCATCGGCGAGGAGCAGGCGGCGGAGATATTGCGGGGCTTCTTCCGCGAGCGTCGCGCATAGAAAAGGCGCCGGGGACGGATCCCCGGCGCCTGTTTCATGCGCCGAGCGTCAGGCGGCAACCGGCACGATGCGAATCTCGACGCGGCGGTTGGCTGCGCGGCCAGCTTCGGTGCTGTTGTCGGCGATCGGGCGGCTGGAGCCGAAGCCCTGGGTCGCGATGCGCGCCGAGTTGACGCCGCGCTGGGCGAGGTAGGACGCGACCGACTGCGCGCGATTCTGCGACAGCGGGATGTTGATGCCGTCGCCGCCCGAGGGGTCGGTGTGGCCGTAGACGTCGATCATCGTCGACGGATAGGCGGCCAGGGTCCGCGCGACGTCGTCGAGCGTCGACTGGAATTGCGGCTGGATCTGGTAGCTGTTGATCGGGAAGGTGATCCCCGCCGGCATGCGCAGGGCGATCTCGTCGCCTTCGCGGATGACGTCGACGCCGGTGCCGGCCGTCTCGCGGCGCAGTTCCTGCTCCTGCTTGTCCATATAGGCGCCGATCGCGCCACCGGCGATGCCGCCGATGCCGGCGCCGATGATCTTCTCGGTGCGATCGCGCTTGCCGCCGACCAGGTCGCCCGCGAGATAACCGCCGACGACGCCGAGGCCGGCGCCGATCGCGGCGCGCGAGACGCGGCGCTCGCCGGTATTGGGGTCAGTGACGCAGGCGGTGGTGGCCAGCAGCGCAGTGGCGGCGACCGCCATCGTGATACGCTTGGATACGGGCATACTCATTCCTTTCCCGGTGAGGGGGATGTGTTGAACGCTGGTTCCAACCGCCATTAAGCGGGCTTGTTCCTCGCACCCGGGCGCGGCAGCGACGAACCAGTTGTGGTGGCCCGAGGTTCGCGGCTAAGAAGGGCGCGCAGACCATGTCGCCCGCACATCCCCCCCTATCGCCATTCCCGTGGTTTGACGTCATCGTCATCCTGCTCCTCGTCGCGCTCAACGGCGTTTTCGCCATGTCGGAGCTCGCGATCGTTTCCGCCCGCGAGGCGCGGCTGAAGGCGATGGCCAAGGCCGGCCGGCGCGGCGCCCGCATCGCCCTCGATCTTGCCGCCAATCCCGGGCGCTTCCTCTCGACCGTCCAGATCGGGATCACTTTGATCGGGATCCTGGCCGGCGCCTATTCGGGCGCCAGCCTCGGCGGCCCGGTGGCGGAGCGGCTGGTGTTGCTCGGCATCGAGCAGGAACTGGCGGCGACGCTGGGCTTCACCCTCGTGATCGCGCTGACCACCTACGCGTCGCTGATCATCGGCGAACTGGTTCCCAAGCAGTTCGCCTTGCGCGCGCCGGAGCCGATCGCGCTCTTCATGGCCCCGATCATGCTGTGGATGGCCAAGGTCACCGCCCCGTTCGTGTGGCTGCTCGATCGCTCGAGCGCGCTCATTTTCCGCCTGCTCGGGATGCAGCGCGAATCGGATAGCAAGGTGACCGCCGAGGAGTTGCACCTGGTGGTCGCCGAGGCGACCCATGCCGGCGTGCTCGAGGAGAGTGAGCGCGCGATCATATCCGGTGTTGTGCGCCTCGCCGACCGCCCGACACGCGAGGTGATGACACCGCGCACCGACGTCGACTGGATCGACGTCGATGCCAGCCCGAGCGAGATACGCGAATTCCTGGCCGAAACGCCGCACAGCCGTTTTCCGGTCGCGGAAGGGTCGGTCGACCGCCTGCTCGGCGTCGTGCAATTGCGCGACATCGTTGCCGCCCAGATCGAGGGCGCCCCGCTCAACCTGCGCGGGCTGGTGCGCGAAGCACCCGTGGTCCCGGATCAGATGGATGCGATGGACGCGCTGGCGGTGCTGCGCTCGGCCGAAGTGCCGGTGGCCTTCGTCCACGACGAATATGGCCATTTCGACGGCATCCTGACGCCGGCCGACCTGCTGGCCGCCCTGGCCGGCGTGTTCGCCTCCGACCAGGGCGACGACCGCGATCCGCCGCTGATCGAGCGCGAGGACGGAAGCTGGCTGATCTCGGGTTCGCTGTCCGCCGACGGCATGGCCGACGCGTTGGGCTTCGGCCTGCCCGACGATCGCGATTATGCGACCGCCGCCGGCTTCGCCTTGTCAGTGCTCAAGCATCTGCCGGAGACGGGGGAGGCGTTCCGTTTCTCCGGCTGGCGTTTCGAGATCGTCGATATGGACGGCCACAAGATCGACAAATTGCTCGCCTCCCATCTCGGCCAGTGACCGTCGGCTAACGGTCAGCCGCCGAGCGCGCCGAAGCGGGCTTCGAAGCCGTCGCGATCGCCGCGGGCGAGATAGAAAGCCTGCTCGACGACGCGGTCGCGAGTGAGGCGGCCCTTGAACGGCCCCAGCTTGTCTTCGAGGATTCCGACCTCGTTCTCGGTGAGGGCGGCGAGCTGCTCGAAGCGGGTGATGCCGTTCTCGTTGAGGCGGGCGGCGAGCTTCGGGCCCACCCCCTTCAGCACCTGGAGGTCGTCGGGCGGGCCGCCGGCACCGGGCAGTTCCGAATGAACCGGGGCGCCGATGATCTGGCCGGCCACGTCGGCGGTCGCGGCAGCGGCCGAATCGGCAATGCCATGGCCTTCATGCGCCTGCCTCGTCGCGGCAGCGGCCGATGCCGATGCAGAAGCGGGCGCGGTGGGGCGGACATAGGGCCGCTCGAGCGGGGCGGCGGGATCGGCCTCGCGGTTCAGCCGCGGAGTGCCAGCCGATCGGCGCGAAAAGGCCCACCAGGCGATCGCGAGGCCGACGACCAGAGCGATGATGATGGGGATCAGATAGACTTCGATCACAGTCGTCATGATGGGTGTCGTTCCTTCACAGATAGCCTTCGCGCTTCGGGCGCCCGAACAGCAGACGGCCAAGAGCGAGCCCGACAAGGTAAGCGAGCAGGATGAAAGCGAGCGCTTCGGCGAGCAGCGGCACCGCGCGCTCGGGCTGGCCGGCGTCGGCCCAGCGGACCGATGAGATGCCCGCGACGGCGGCGACGCGGTCGTTGAGCCCAGGAAATTCCCCCATGCCTTCGCGCTGGAAGGTGTTGGCGGGGCCCGACAGGGTGGCGGCGCGCGTCAACGGATCGTGGCCGAGCCTAGCCTGGACGCCCGGCACCTCGGCGACCGCCTGCTGCGCCTGCGCCTCCAGCCCGCCGATGAACGCTTCTCCGTGCCCAAGCGGGCCGTGATAGGCCCAGCCCATCAGCATCACCGCGACAAAGCCGATCAGAATCTTAACCGCGGGCGACATGTCCCAACTCCCCTGTCCATCAGCATGAACAATGTTTCGTGCCCGTAAAATATCCCGTTCGGCGCCGTGCGACTAGCCGAGCCGTTCGATCTCGCGCCAGCCGATGTCGCGGCGATAAAATCCGGTCGGAAAGTCGATAGCTCCGGCGGCCGCATAAGCGGCGTCGCGCGCGGCGCGAACGTCGGGCCCGCGCGCCGTCACGTTGAGCACGCGGCCGCCGCTGGCGACCAGGACGCCGTCACGAACCGTCGTGCCCGCTTGGAAGACCTTCGCGGCGCCAGTTGTCTCGATGCCGCCGATCGTGCCGCCCGTTTCGGGAGTGCCGGGATAGCCGTTGGCGGCCATGACGATGGTGAGCGCAGCGTCGGCGCTGAAGCGCGGCGGCTCGGCCTCCGCCAGGGTTCCCTTGGCGGTCGCATACAGCAACTCGAGCAGGTCGCTTTCGAGGCGCATCATCAGCACCTGGCATTCCGGGTCGCCGAAGCGGGCATTATATTCGATCAGCGAGGGGCCGTCGGCGGTCAGCATCAGGCCCGCATAGAGGACGCCCGAATAAGGCGTGCCTTCCTCGGCCAGCGCGCGCACCGTGGGACGGACGATCTCCTCCATCACTTGCGCCTCGAGCGCCGGCGTCAGGATCGAGGCCGGGCTGTAGGCGCCCATGCCGCCGGTATTGGGGCCGGTATCGCCGTCGCCGACGCGCTTGTGGTCCTGCGCAGATCCGAACGGCACGACATGGGTGCCGTCGGTGATCGCGAAGAAGCTCGCTTCCTCGCCGGTCAGGAACTGCTCGATCACGACCGAAGCGCCAGCGCCGCCGAAAGCCCCCTCGAACATCATGTCCAGCGCCGCCTGCGCCTCCTCGGCGGTCTCGGCGATGATCACGCCCTTGCCGGCGGCGAGGCCGTCGGCCTTGATCACCACCGGCAGGCCGAAATCGGGCAGGGCGGCTTCGGCGGCGAGCTTGTCGCCCGCCTTCACGTAGCGCGCGGTCGGGATGCCGTGGCGGGCGCACAGGTCCTTGGTGAAGCCCTTGGAGCCTTCGAGCTGGGCGGGGATGCGGTTGGGCCCGAATACGGCGACGCCCATCGTCCGCAGGTTATCGCCGAGGCCGTCGACCAGCGGCGCCTCCGGCCCGACCACCACCAGCTCGATCGAATTGCGGCGGCAGAAATCGACCACTGCCCGATGATCCGCGGGATCGAGGTCGACAAGCTGGGCATGCTCTGCGATGCCCGGATTGCCGGGCGCCGCGAACAGCTTGCCGAGCCTGGGCGATTGCGCCAGCTTCCACGCCAGCGCATGCTCGCGCCCGCCCGAGCCGATCAACAGGACATTCATGGACGACTTCCCTTCAAATGATGGCGGGCTCCTAGCAACCCAGGCCCCCGGCGACAACGCACCGGCGCAGACCGTCTCGGAACTGTCGATGCGGCTGAAGCGCACGGTCGAGGACGCCTTCGGCTTCGTGCGGGTGCGCGGCGAGATATCGGGCTGGAAGCGCGCCGCCTCGGGCCATTGCTATCTCTGCCTGAAGGATGACAAGGCGGTGATCGACGGCGTGCTGTGGAAGGCGACCGCCGGCGCGCTGCGCTTCCGTCCGGAGGACGGCATCGAGGTCGTCGCCACCGGCAAGCTCACCACCTATCCCGGGCGATCGCGCTACCAGATCGTGATCGACCGGCTCGAGCTCGCCGGGCAGGGGGCGTTGATGGCCCTGCTCGACAAGCGCCGCCGTGCGCTCGCGGCCGAGGGGCTGTTCGACGAGCAGCGCAAAAAGCGCCTGCCGTTCCTGCCGCGCGTGATCGGCGTCGTCACGTCGCCGACGGGGGCGGTGATCCGCGACATCCTCCACCGCCTCGCCGACCGCTGCCCGAGCCACGTGATCGTCTGGCCGGTGCCGGTCCAGGGCGACGGCGCCGCGCCCCAGATCGCGGCGGCGATCCGCGGCTTCGACGCGCTCGGCGGGGACGGGCCGGTGCCCCGCCCCGACCTGGTAATCGTCGCGCGCGGCGGCGGCTCGATCGAGGATCTGTGGGCCTTCAACGAGGAGGAGGTGGTCCGCGCCGTCGCCGACTGCTCGATCCCGATCATCTCCGCGGTCGGCCACGAGACCGATACCTCGCTGTGCGACTTCGCCGCCGACATCCGCGCGCCCACGCCCACCGCAGCCGCCGAGATCGCGGTGCCGGTCCGGTCGGACCTGCTGGCCCAGCTTGGCGAACTCGGCGCGCGCACCGCGCGCTGCGCCGCCC
>JAFAEZ010000032.1 GCA_023423775.1 Pseudomonadota bacterium | reverse complement strand
TCCTTCTTCGTCATGCCGGGGCGCGCCACGCGCGAACCCGGAATCCATTCATCCACCTTCTCAGCCGCGCGATGGATTCCGGGCTCGCCCTCCGGGCGCCCCGGAATGACCACAAGGAAACACCGATGACCACCGACCCCCTCGTCTCCACCGAATGGCTCGCCGCCCACATCAAGGACGCCAACGTCAAGATCCTCGACGCCAGCTTCAAGCTGCCGGGCGTGCTGCCGCTGCCGAAGGACGACTATCTCGCCGCGCATCTGCCGGGCGCGGCCTTCTTCGACGTCGATGCGGTATCGGACCATTCCAACCCGCTACCGCACATGTATCCGAGCGCCGAGCAGTTCGGCCGCGACATCGGCAATCTCGGCATCTCCAACGCCGACACCGTCGTACTCTACGATGCCGGCGGCTGGGTCGCAGCGCCCCGCGCATGGTGGATGTTCCTGGCCTTCGGCCACAACAACGTGCGCATCCTCGATGGCGGGCTGAAGAAATGGCGTGCCGAGGGGCGTCCCGTCGAGAGCGGCGAGGTGAAGCCGAAGCCGGCGAGCTTCACGGCGAGCTACGATGCCAAGCGCGTGCGCAGCATGCAGCAGCTCGTCGCCAACGTCGAAAGCCGGGCCGAGCAGGTGATCGACGCGCGCGCCGCCGACCGTTTCGAAGGCCGCGCGCCGGAGCCGAGGCCGGGCATCCGCTCCGGACACATCCCCGGCGCCCGCAACGTGCCCTACAATCTGCTGTTCGATGCCGCGACCGGCACGATGAAGCCGCTCGACGATCTCCGCGCCGCGTTTACGAGCGCCGGCGTCAAGTTGGAGGCGCCGATCGTGACGAGCTGCGGCTCGGGCGTGTCGGCCGGCGTGCTGACGCTCGCGCTCTATCGCCTCGGGATCACCGACACCGCGCTCTATGACGGCTCATGGTCGGAATGGGGCCAGGAGAAGGGCCCGCCGATCGCGACCGGGCCGGCGTAGCCTCGTCACCGCAGCGAGCTCCCTCTCCCCGCAAGCGGGGAGGGGCGAAGAAGGTGCATCACCGCGTGCGCGTGGTCGTCGTCGCGAAGGTCGGCTGACCGAACGGATCGAGCTGTTGCTGCAACCGCTGAGGCGGCGGACGCCGCACCACGCGCTGGCGCTTCTTGGCCTTCGCCTTGGGCTTGGTTGCCTTGTTGTCGGTCTTGACGTCAGTCTTGACGTCAGTCTTGACGTCGGTCTTGGCTTTCGCGGCCGTGTCCGTCACCGACGTCGCCGCCGGATCGTTCAGCGCGGCCAGCTTCGCGGAGGCGACGTCGAGTGCCGAGGAGGCGAGGGCGGCATCGAAGTCGGCCGGTGCGGGCTCGCTGGCCGGCTCGGCTTCGGGGATCGTGGCCGTGGTGTCGGCAGGGGTGAGTGTGTCGGCGGGCGCCGCCGCGACCTCCACGGCTGGTTCGGGCGTGGCGGGTTCGACGGCCTGGACCTCAGCCGGCGGAGCAATGACGGGGGGCTGAGCTTCGGCCTCGCTCGCCACCGCGGCAACCTGCTCTGGCTCGCTCACCGGCAGCGCAATGGTCGGTATCTGGTCGCGCAGCGACGGCTCCGGCTCGGCGACCGCAGGCTCGATCGGCTCCGCCCGCAACACTGCGAGCACCGGCTGGGCCGGCTCGGGGGCTTGCGCAAACACCTGCTCCTTCGGGCCGTTCCGCCAGGAGGGGTTGCTGACATACTGCTCATGGCTCGCCCGCAGCAGCGCCGCGGCCCCTAGGCCGAACACCAGGATGGAGGTTGACAGCAGGATCGCGGCAAACAGGAAGCGAAAGCCGGGAAGCATCGGACGGGTTACGAATTTCCGCTCCGGCGGCGAGGTGGCCAGGGCCCATGAGCCATCTGAACGCGGTGACGTTACTGATTGCCGCGTTCGCCACGCGGTGATCGGAGCTCGAAGCGGTGGCGAATCAGGCTGATTCGACCATATCGCAACGTCCCTCCGGCGTTCCCAAAAATTCGGGCCGAAGACTCCGGCAACTGACGGAGCGAGGCGATTTCCACCCCGTGATGCAACGGGGCAACGGTAGTTTTGCGGATCACAAATCGGCAAATCCGGCGCAAACCGGCCTGATATGTCTTGAATGTGCCGCTATCTTCGGTCATCTGGCCGTTAACGGTCCGGACGGGCTTGGGGACTATAAAAGAGCGATGATGATCAAACATTTTCTGACGATATGCGCTGCCGCGACAGTCGCTGCGGCGGGAACCTCGCTCGCACAGGCTCAGAGCTATCCAGTCCAGCAGGCACCCGGCTATGGCGCCCCGGCTGAATATCGGCCCGGCGATCGCACGCCGAATTTTGACGCGCTGGAGGATGACGACGACGCGATGCCGCAGGCCTCGCTGCCGCCGCCCGGCCCGGTCGATGATCCGCGCTATGGCCGCCCGATGGGTGCGCCTCCGGTTTATTCGGCGGCCCCGCCGCAGGGCCCCGTGATGTCGCCGGATGATCCGCGCTATGGCCGCCCGGCTGGCGCTCCGCCGGTCTATTCGGCCGCGCCGCAAGGCCCCGTGATGTCGCCCGACGATCCCCGCTACGGCCGGCCCGCCGGTCCGCCGCCGGTGATCTACGCCAATCGTCCCGGTCAGGGCCAGGCGCCGGCCAATGACGGCCTGCGTCCGCCGGAAGCCATCGGCGGTCCCGCCGCGACCGGAACGGTCCAGGCCGGGCAGCCGCCCGTCGGTGCCGATGGCCGGCCGATGACGATCGCTTCGCTGCCGCCCGAGGAGCAGCCCGATGCGGCTCCCGCGCAATTGCCGCAGAACCTGCGCCGCCAGGAAGTCGCGTTCCAGACCAAGGAGCCCGCCGGCACCCTCGTGGTCGATACGCCGAACACCTACCTCTATTACGTGCTCGGAGGCGGCCGTGCGATCCGCTACGGCGTCCGCGTCGGCCGCGACGGCTTCACCTGGACCGGCGTGCAGAAGATCACCCGCAAGGCCGAATGGCCGGATTGGCATCCGCCGACCGAGATGATCGAGCGCCAGCCCTATCTGCCGCGCTTCATGGCCGGCGGCCCCGGCAATCCGCTCGGTGCCCGCGCGATGTATCTCGGCTCGACCGTCTACCGCATCCACGGCACCAACCAGCCCTCGACGATCGGCAAGTTCGTGTCGTCCGGCTGCATCGGCATGCTGAACGAGGACGTCTCCGACCTGTTCGATCGCGTCAAGGTCGGCACCCGCGTGGTGGTGATGCCGGGCGGTCCGCCGCCGGGAACGGCGACCGCCTCTGCCGCGCCGACCTCCGGTGCTGCCGGTCCGGCTCCGATGGCGGCGCAGGCTGGTCCCGTGCCAGGCACGCAGCCGACCGTGGTGCCGCCGCTGCCCGCGCCGGTCACCGTGCGCTGAGCGGGTCGAAAATATTCAGACTGAAGAAGGGCGTGCCGTCGGCACGCCCTTTGTCGTTCAGGCCAGCTTCCGCGGCAGCTCGCCGCCCTTAGTGAAGGCATCGATCGCCTCGACCATCTGGCCGTAATGGACGCGCAGGCCGTCCGAGGTCGCGTAGCCGAGATGCGGCGTCAGCACGAGATTGTCGAGCTTGCGGAAGGGATGGTCGACCGGCAGCGGCTCGACCGAGAAAACGTCGATGCCGGCGCCTGCGATCTTCCTCTGCTGCAAGGCCTCGAGCAGCGCCTGCTCGTCCACGATCGGCCCGCGCGCGGTGTTGACGAGAAAGGCGGTTGGCTTCATCCGCGCGAGATCGGCGCGGCCAACCAGTCCGCGCGAGCGCTCGCTCAGCACGACGTGGATGGTGACGATGTCGGCTTTTGCGAACAGCTCGTCCTTGGTGGCGTAGCCGACGCCGGCCGCGGCGCATTTCTCCGGCGTCAGATTCGGGCTCCAGGCGATCACGTTCATGCCGAACGCCTTGGCGATCCCGGCCATCTTGCTGCCGAGCTTGCCGAGCCCGACGATGCCGAGCGTCAGTCCCTCGATCTCGACGCCGGCAAAGGTCTGCCAGGGCTCGCCGGCATGCATGCGCGCATTCTCGCGGCCGATGCCGCGGGTCAGCTCCAGGATCAGGCCCATGGTGAGCGGGGCGGTCGGGTCGCGCGAATATTGCGTGCCGCCGATGGTGACGCCAAGCGCCTTGGCGGCTTCCATGTCGATCGCGGCGTTGCGCATGCCGGAGGTGAGCAGCAGCTTCAGCTTCGGCAAGCCATCGAGCAGGCTCTTCGGGAACGGGGTGCGCTCGCGCATCGCACAGACGATCTCGAAATCGGCCAGCGCACTTGCTGCGGCCTGCTCCGAGGCGAAAGGATGGCTGAACACGGTGACGTCGACGCGGTCCGACAGTCTCGGCCAGTCGGCAACATCGAGGGCGAGGTTGAAATAGTCGTCGAGAATTGCACAGCGCAGCCGCGTCATCAGCGTTCATCCATGGCGAGAGGTGACGGTGCCAGGCGAAGGCGCCATCGTCCGGAACCGGACCATGGTTGCGCGCAATCACGCCTGCGCGCAAGCAGCTAGGGTCTTCAAAAATCCGACAGGAGGCGGGAGCTTAGAGGTCGCGGGGCTTCAGGCGGAACGGCGCATCCATGCCGTGCTTGGCGCGCCAGGCCGGGCCGGGGCCGCGCATGTAGTGCAGTTCGGGCCGGTACGGGTTGAACGCCGTGGCGAAGAAGCGCTTCCAGAAGCTCTGGATTTCCGAGACGAATCCGGAGACGTGTCCGGCTTCTGCCGGCACAGGAAGGGAGTTGGTCTCGATCATGGCCATGACGCTGTCTCGCCGTGCTGCCCGATCATTCTGAGCGGGTGGCGCTGTTTCCGCGCGAAACCGAGCTTTGGCCTGATTTATTAAAAGATAGTTTCAATTGTCCGGATCGGGGGGCCGGATGGTTTCCGGACCGTATTCATCCGTAGTGAACGGAGGGAAAACGTTGCCCTTTGGGGGCGGGATCGCTACATCGCTGGCTAAGCAAATCTCCTCAAATTGAAGGTTTCACGGGACCGATGGCGCGCCAGTTCATCTATTTCATGCAGGGCCTGACCAAGAGCTACCCGACCCGGAAGGTGCTCGATAACATTCACTTGAGCTTCTACCCGGACGCCAAGATCGGCGTGCTCGGCGTCAACGGCTCGGGCAAGTCGACGCTGCTCAAGATCATGGCTGGCCTCGACAAGGAATATACCGGCGAGGCCTGGGTCGCCGAGGGGGCCCGCGTCGGCTATCTCGAGCAGGAGCCGCAGCTCGATCCCGACAAGTCGGTCCGCGAGAACGTCATGGAGGGTGTCGCCAAGCAGAAGGCGATCCTCGATCGCTACAACGAACTGGCGATGAACTATTCGGACGAGACCGCCGACGAGATGACCAGATTGCAGGACGAGATCGAGGCCCAGGGCCTCTGGGATCTCGACAGCAAGGTCGACCAGGCCATGGACGCGCTGCGC
>JAFAEZ010000174.1 GCA_023423775.1 Pseudomonadota bacterium | reverse complement strand
GGCTCCATGTCTTCGCGCTTCCGCGCCGCTAGCGCCGCGATGCTGCTCCTCGCGCTCGCCGCCTGCGACCGCGAGGAGCGCCAGGCGCGCGGCGCGCCCCTCCCCGAGGGGCCGCCTTTGGCCGCCGGCACCGATCCCCGCGCCAAGGATTATGAGAATAATGCCTATCATATCGCGCAGGGGCAGCGCCTCTACGCCTGGATGAACTGCGTCGGCTGCCATGCCCATGGCGGCGGTGGCATGGGCCCGCCGCTGATGGACAGCCAATGGCGCTATGGCGGCAGCATGGAGGACATCGTCACGACGATCCTTCAGGGCCGGCCCAACGGAATGCCGTCGTTCGACCAGAAGCTGACCGAGCAGCAAGTCTGGCAGCTCGCCGCTTATGTACGCTCGCTCTCGGCTCAGCCGCGCCAGGACGTGCTGCCCAGCCGCGAGGACGCGATGAGCAGCCTCGAACCGCTCACCACCCGCTCGCGCGAGGATGTCGAGCCGAGCCAGCCGGAGCGCGACCGGGGGCGGCCGAAATGATCCGCCGCGCCTTCCCCGCTTGCGCCTGCTTCGCCTTGCTCGCCGGCTGCGGCGGCATCCAGTCGATGACCGGCGGCGACGGCCTCCATGCGCGGGAGTTCAACGGCCTCTTCACCTTGTTCATGATCGTGTCGGGCATTGCCTATGTCCTGGTGCTGGCCTTTCTCGCTGCCGCGATCCTGCGCCGCCGCCGCACCCGCACCGCGCCCGACGCCCCCGGCGGCGAAGACAAAGGCCTCGGCAAGGCGCTGGTCGGTTGGATCGGCTTCATCCTGGCCGGGCTGACCGTCCTGACCATCGGCAGCTATTTCGTCGACCGCAGCAGCGCCCGGGCCGCGGCGGCGCCGCGTCCGCTCGAGATCGTCGTCACCGCCAACCAATGGTGGTGGGACGTCAAATATGTCGACCCGACCCCGGCCAACACGATCCGCACCGCCAACGAGCTGCACCTGCCGGTCGGAGTCCCGGCTCACATCACCCTCAAATCGAATGATGTGATCCACAGCTTCTGGGTGCCCAATGTCGCGGGCAAGCAGGACATGATTCCGGGGCGCGACACCGATATCGTGCTAAAGCCGACCAAGATCGGCCATTATCGCGGCCAGTGCGCCGAATATTGCGGCACCCAGCATGCCCATATGGCGCTGGACGTGCTCGTCGAGCCGGTGGACCGGTTCAACGCCTGGCGCGGGGCGTCGCTGCGCCCCGCGCCGCCGCCGGCGACCCCGCTCCAGCAGGCCGGCTATGCTTATGTGATGGGCCGCGAATGCAGCGCCTGCCACGCTATCGGCGGCACCCCCGCCTCGGGTCAGGTCGCGCCCGATCTCACCCACGTCGCCAGCCGCCGCTCGATCGCCGCCGGCACCTTCCCGATGACGCGCGGCCATCTCTATGCCTGGATCGCCGATCCGCAGGGCGCCAAGCCGGGCAACAACATGCCCTATGTCGGCCTGCAGGCCAACGAGCTGCACGCGGTGGTCGCCTATCTGGAGACGCTCAAATGAACGCGGCCGCGCTCGATATCCCGCGCGACGGCGGTGCCTTGGTCGGCGAAGTGCTGCACGAGCAGCTCAAGACCACGTGGAGCCGGAAGAGCGGCGTGATCGGCTGGCTCAGCACGGTCGATCATAAGGAGATCGGCCGGCGCTACATGGTGACGGCGATGATCTTCTTCGCCCTCGCGGGCGTGCTGGCGCTGCTGATGCGGCTGCAGCTCGCCACGCCCGAAAGCGGGCTGATCAGCGCCGACCGCTACAACCAGATCTTCACCATGCACGGCACGACGATGATGTTCCTGTTCGCGGTGCCGGTGATGGAAGGCGTTGCGATCTACCTCGTCCCCCTGATGCTCGGCACGCGCAGCATCGCCTTCCCGCGCCTCAACGCGTTCAGTTATTATGTCTACCTCGCCGGCGGCGTGATGTTGTGGATCGCCTTCGTCCTCAATGTCGGGCCGGACGCCGGTTGGTTCACCTATGTCCCGCTTGCCGGCCCCGAATTCAGCCCCGGCAAGCGCGTCGATTTCTGGGCCCAGATGGTGACCTTCACCGAGGTCGCCGCGCTGGCGGTGGCGGTCGAGCTGGTCGCGACGATCCTCAAGCAGCGCGCTCCGGGCATGACGCTGGCGCGCATGCCGCTGTTCGTGTGGGGCGTGCTGGTGACCTCGCTGATGATCATCTTCTCGATGCCTTCGGTCGCGCTCACCTCGGGCATGCTGATGGCGGACCGGCTCGTCGGCACCCACTTCTTCAATCCGGCCGAAGGCGGCGATCCGCTCCTGTGGCAGCACCTCTTCTGGTTTTTCGGCCATCCCGAGGTCTACATCATCTTCCTGCCGGCCCTGGGCTTCGTGAGCCAGATCACCGAGACCTTCTGCCACCGACCCGTCTTCGGCTATCCGGTGATGGTGCTGGCCCTGGTCAGCATCGGCGTGCTCGCCTTCGGCCTGTGGGTCCACCACATGTTCGCGACCGGCCTGCCGCGCCTCGGCTACAGCTTCTACACCGCGGCGAGTATGGCCGTGGCGATCCCGAGCGGCATCCAGATCTTCTGCTGGATCGCCACCATCTGGTCCGGAAAGCCGCGCTTCGACACCCCCCTCCTCTATGTCGTCGGCTTCATCGTCACCTTCGTGATCGGCGGCCTGACCGGGGTTATGGTGGCCAGCGTCCCGCTCGATCTCCAGCTCCACGACACCTATTTCGTGGTGGCCCATTTCCATTACGTGCTGGTTGGCGGCGCCGTCTTCCCGCTGCTCGGCGCCTTTACCTACTGGTTCCCGAAATTCACCGGCCGGCTGATGTCGGAAATGCTGGGCAAAATCACCTTCGGCCTCGTCTTCACCGGCTTCCACCTCACCTTCTTCCCGATGCACGTCACCGGCATGATGGGGATGCCGCGGCGGGTCTATACCTATCCCGCCGGGCTGGGCTGGGACACGCTCAACCTCGTCTCGACGATCGGCGCCTTCGTCATGGCGGTGGCGGTTTTGCTGTTCGTGGTCAACGTGCTCGTCTCGCGCGTGTCGGGCAAGCCGGCCGGCGCCAATCCGTGGGACGGCCCGAGTTTGGAATGGGCGACCTCCTCCCCGCCGCCGCCTTATAATTTCCCGCATATTCCGGTCGTTTCGGGCCCCTCGCCGCTGTGGGAGCATCCGGGCGAACTGCCGGTGATGACCGGCCTGCGCACCCGCGACAAGGAGTTGGTCCTCACCACCGTACTCGACGCCCGGCCGGACATCAGGGAGCCGGTGCCGGTCCCGACCATCTGGCCGTTCCTGGCGGCGATCGCGGTCACCGCAATGTTCGTCGTCTCGATCTTCACGCCTTGGGGGCTGGTGACCCTGTCGCTGCCGGTGGCGGTCGCGCTCATCCTGTGGTTCTGGCCGAAAGGCGAGCCGAAAAGGGAGCCCGTGATCGAATGACGATCCAGCCGCGCTTCACCGGCGATCTCGCCGAATTGCCGACCCACGCTTTCGGCCACCGCAGCCTCACCTGGTGGGGAGTGATCGCCTTCATGGTGATCGAGGGCACTTTCTTCGCCATGGCGTTCGCGGCCTATTTCATGCTGATGAACCACCAGGCGACCTGGCCGCCCGAGCCGGTGGGTCCGCCGTTCCTCGCCGCCGGCACGCTCTTCACATTGCTGATGCTGCTCAGCGAAATCCCGAACAGCCTGATCAAGAAGGCGGCGGAGGCCGAGAAGATCGGGCCGGTGCGGATGGGCCTGGTGCTGATGAGCTTCATCGGGATCGTGCTGATGGTGTTGCGCGGGCTCGAGTTCGCGTCGCTCAATGTCCAGTGGACCGACAATCCCTACGGATCGGTGTTGTGGCTGTTGCTGCTGCTCCACACCACGCACGTGCTCACCGATCTGGTCGATACGTTCGTTTTGACTGCGCTCATGTTCACCCGGCACGGACTGCAGGGGCGGCGCTTCGTCGATGTCAGCGAAAATTCGCTCTATTGGCGCTTCGTCTGGCTGACCTGGCTGCCGATCTATCTGCTCATCTACTGGCTGCCGAGGTGGGTGTCGTGAAGCAGCGTCTGAGAGACTGGGGCGCACACCTCCTGCCTTGGTCGGGGATGATTGGTGCGGCGGCAGGTTGGGCCCTGACGCACCAGATCGGCTCTAACACCGTGTTCGACAAATGTCCCCAGGCTTCGCCGGTCGCGATGGTCCTGCTGGGACTGATCGGCCTGGCCGTGATTGCGGCGGGCGGGCTGCTTTCCCGCCGGCTGTGGAAGCGCGGCGCGGCGGAAACCGAGGCGCGCCGCTTCGTCAGCCTGATCGGCATGATGATGGCCGGCCTGTTCGGAGTGGCGCTGATCTTCCAGACGGTCTCGGCGCTGATCATCCCGCAATGCTACGGATGAAACGCCTTACCGCCTTGCTGCTGGTGGCCCCGGCTCCGGCGCTGGCCCATGGCGGCGCCCATGCGGGCGAAGCGGGTCCGGCCGGCTGGACCCTCGATCCCGCGGTCACCGCGCCGCTGCTGCTCGCCTTGCTGCTGTTCGGGATCGGCGCCTGGCGTCTGCGCGGCCGCTCCGGCCATGGTAGGAGCGAGTTGGACCGGCGCATCCTGCTGTTCGCCGCTGGCTGGATCGTGCTGGCCGGATCGGTGGTCTCGCCGCTGCATGAGGCCGGCGAGCGCAGCTTCACCATGCATATGATCGAACATGAGCTGATCATGCTCGTCGCCGCCCTTCTGCTCGTGCTGGCGCGGCCGCTGCCGGTCATGCTCTGGGCGCTGCCGCACCAAGCGCGCAGCGGATTGGGCGGTCTCAGCCAGGAAGGCTGGTTCAGCGCCGGATGGCGCTTCGTCAGCGGCGCGGTAGTGGCGACGATCCTCCAGGCGATCGCCTTATGGGCGTGGCACATGCCGCCTCTGTTCAACCGCGCGCTCGGCCACGCCGGCTGGCACGTCGCCCAGCATCTCTCCTTCCTCGTCACCGCCTTGCTTTTCTGGTGGGCGATGACGCACGGCCGCGGCCGGCACAGCTACGGCGTGTCGGCGGCCTGTCTGTTCGTGACCGCGCTGGTGGGCGGGATGCTGGGCGCGCTGATGAGCTTCTCGTCGAGCCCCTGGTATGAAAGCTATGCGGCGATGGGCATGACCCCGATCGGCCTCACCCCGATCGAGGACCAGCAGCTTGCCGGGCTCGTCATGTGGATTCCGGGCGGACTGGTCCACATGGGCGCGGCCGTCTATTTTCTCTACAAATGGCTGAAGGCCAGCGAGGCGCTCCATGCTGCTCCGGCGCAATAGACTGATGATCTGGACGTTCGGGACGCTCGGGCTGGTGACGGTCGCGGCCGCCGCGGGCGTGGCCGACTATCGCTACGAACAGCATGACCTGCGCAAGCGCGCCGAAGCGATCACCGGCGGCAATATCGACCGTGGCGAACGGGCCTTCATCGCCTATGGTTGCGGCGGCTGCCACACCGTGCTCGGCGTCACCCAGGCGCAGGGCATGGTCGGGCCGCCGCTGGACGGCGTCGGCGGCCGCGCGGTGATCGCCGGCAAGCTCGAAAACAAGCCCGACAATCTCGTTCGCTGGATCATGCACCCGCAGCGCGTCTCGCCCGGGACCGCCATGCCCGACCTTGCCGTGTCCGAGCGCAGCGCCCGCGACATCGCCGCCTTCCTCTATACCCAGTCATGAAGCGTTTCCTCTTTGCCTTGCTGTGGCTGTCCGCGCCGGCGGCCGCCGAGACGATCTACGTCTCCAACGAGGAAGTGAACCTCGTCCACAAGATCGACGGCGCGACGCTCAAGGAAACAGGCCGGATCGCGATCGGCGGTGGCCCGCGCGGCATGGTGCTCTCGCCGGATGGAAAAATGCTCTACGTCGCGGTCAGCAAGGACAATCGGATCGCCATGGTCGACGCCGCGGACGGCGCGGTGCTCGGCCACATCCCGTCCGGTGCGGATCCCGAGACCTTCGCCGTGTCCCCGGACGGCAAATATATCTATGCCGCCAACGAGGACGATAGCCTGCTGTCGGTGATCGACATCGACGGCCGCCGCATCGCCTCCGAGATCGTCGTCGGCGGGGAGCCGGAAGGGACTGCCGTCAGCCCCGACGGAACGCTCGCGATCCAGACCTCGGAAAGCGCAAGCATGGCCCATGTCGTGGACACGGCGAGCGGCGTCGTGATCGACAATCTGATGGTCGATACGCGGCCCCGCTTCGTCGCCTTCACGCCCGACGGCAAGCGCTTCTGGATCAGCTCCGAGATCCGCGGCACCGTCACAATCTTCGACACTGCCACCCGCAAGCCGATCGGCAAGGTCGATTTCCAGGAGGCGCTCAAGGCCGATCGGCCGCCCGACCAGGCTATCCAGCCGGTCGGCATCGTTTTCACCCGCGACGGACGGCGCGCCTTCGTCGCGCTCGGCCGCGCCAAGCTGGTGGCCGAGATCGATCCGGTGAAGTTCGGCATCGTCCGCACCTATGACGTCGGTTGGCGCGCCTGGAACCTCGCTTTGTCCCCGGACGAGACGCGCCTCTACACCGCCAACGGGCTGACCGGCGACATGACGGCGATCGACGTGCAAGCCAATCGGGTGATAGCTACCGTCCCGCTCGGCGGCCGCCCCTGGGGAATCGTGGCCGCGCCATGAAATTGCTGCTGCTCGCGCTCGCTCTGTCCGCCGCCGGCGCGCCGCAGCGCGAGCTCCGCGTCTGCGCCGACCCCAACAACCTGCCTTTCTCCAATGCCGCCCAACAGGGCTTCGAGAACAAGCTGGTCGAGCTGGTCGCGGCCGACCTCGGCGCCAAGGTCACCTATGTCTGGTGGGCGCAGCGCCGCGGCAACGTGCGGGAGACTTTGAATGCTGGGCTCTGCGACCTCATCCCCGGCGTCGCCAGCAGCCTGGAAATGCTCGCCACGACGCGACCATATTACCGCTCGACCTATGTCGCGGTGACCCGCGCCGACCGGAAGCTCGCCATCGCCTCGTTCGACGACCCGCGCCTGCCCGACCTGAAGATCGGCGTGCACCTGATCGGCGACGACGGCTCCAATCCCCCGCCCGCCCATTCGCTGATGCGCCGCGGCATGATCGACAATGTGCGCGGCTACATGATCTATGGCGACTATGACCGCCCCGACCCGCAGAAAGAGCTGGTCGACGCCGTCGCCGCCGGCGAGATCGATGTCGCCTTCGTCTGGGGCCCGGTCGCCGGCTATTTCGCCGAGCGCGCCGCCGCCCCGCTCGCGATACAGCCCGTCACACCCCATTTCGACGGGCCGCAGCTTCCGATGATCTTCGACATCTCGATGGGCGTCCGGAAGACCGATCCCGCGCTCAGGGCCGAGCTCGATGCCGTCCTCAGCCGCCGCGGAGCCGAGGTAAACGCCCTGCTCGCCGACTATGGCGTCCCGCTGGTGACCGATTAAGGCCGGCCTATCGCCTCCGCGCCCGTTTGCTCTGCGAGTATGACGCTGATCTCGCCGTCGGCTTCGAGGCGGGCGCTGCGGACGGACGCCATGTCGTCAACGCCCTGCTTGCGCAGCACCGCCCTCAATTCCTCTTCGGTGACCATTTCCCGCCGCATGTTCGGGCGGACCATCTGGCCGCGCTCGATCAATATGGTCGGATGGTCGCGCAGCAGGCCGCGGAGGGCGGGGAAGCGATATTCCAGCAGGTCGAAGACATAGCCCCACGCAACGACCAGCCCGATCATCAGCAGGATGTCACCGACGGAGGTTGATCCGCCCATGATCGCGTCGGTGCCCATGCCGCCGATCACGATCAATGTGAGCAGGTCGTTGGGCGAGATATGGCCGGCGTTGCGCTTGGGGATGCCGCGCACGAGCAGGACCAGCGCCAAATAGACCATTGTGCCGCGGACGGCGATTTCCCAGACCGGCTTGGTAAGCGCGAATATCTCGGCCATCTCGGCCTCCGGCCTGGATCAGCCCGGCGCGGGCGCGGGGCGCTGCACCGGCGTTACCCGCCAGATCGTGTTCGACAGATCGTCGGCGACGATCAGGGCGCCGCGCGGATCGACGGTCACCCCGACCGGGCGGCCGCGGGTCTTGCCGTCGGCGCCGAAGAAACCTGTAACGAAGTCAACCGGCGGGCCGGCCGGACGTCCGCCGCGAAATGGCACGAAGATGACCTTGTAACCCACCGGTACGCTGCGGTTCCAGCTGCCATGCTCGCCCACGAACAGGCCGTCTGCGAAACGCGCGCCCATGGCGGGGGTCGAGAAAGCCAGGCCGAGCGTCGCGACGTGCGAGCCGAGCGCGTAATCGGGCTTGACCGTGGCGGCGACCTTGTCGGGCTTGGCGGGCCGCACGCGCACGTCCGCATTGGGCCCCCAATAAGCGTAGGGCCAGCCGTAAAATGCGCCTTCGCGGACCGAGGTGACGTAATCGGGCACGAGGTTCGGGCCAATCTCGTCGCGCTCGTTGACCGCTGCCCACAGCTGCCCGGTACCGGGCTGGATCGTAAGCGCGGTCGGATTGCGCAAGCCGGTTGCATAGGGCCGGTGCGCACCCGTTTCGGCGTCGATCTGCCAGACCAGCGCCCGGTCGGCTTCGGCCGTCATGCCGCGCTCGGTGATGTTGCTGTTGGAGCCGATGCCGACATAGAGGAACCGTCCGTCGGGGCTGGCGGTCAGCGCCTTGGTCCAATGGTGGTTGAGCTGCGAGGGCAGATCCGTGACCTTGGCCGGCGGCCCGGCCGCCTTGGTCTGCCCCACCTGGTAGTCGAACCGCACGAGGGCATCCTGGTTGGCGACGTAGAGCCGGTTGCCGACCAGCGCGAGGCCGTAAGGCGCGTTGAGGCCCTCGGCAAAAACGGTGCGCCCTTCATAGGTGCCGTCGCCGTCGGCGTCGCGCAGCAGGGTCAGGCGGTTGCCGCTTTTGACGGGGCTCGTCCCCTTCGCCTTGATGATGCTGGCGATCACGTCCTTGGGGGTGAGCTTGGGCGCGCCGCCGCCCCGGCCCTCGGCGACGAGGATGTCGCCATTGGGGAGCAGCAGAGTCTGGCGCGGGATCATGAGATCGGTGGCGATCGCCTCTATCCGATAGCCTTCCGGCACGGTCGGCCGCTGGTCTCCCCATTTCGCCGGCTTCGCGATCACCATTGAGGGCAGCAGCCCACGCTGGGGATCCGGCAGTTGCGGGTTGGGTCCATATTCCTGGGTTGCGGGCTCGCTGCCGCAGCCGGCTAGCAAGGCGAGAATGGCGCCCGCGGGGATCAGGGAGCGGTTCATTGCACGGCTCCCGTCCGGAACGTGGAGAAACCCAGCCATGTCGCCACGGCCACCAGCAGGAAGACGATAACCGATAGGATCAGCGCCGCCGGCATGCTCGCCCAGGCATCCTTGGCGTGCACCAGCGCGTTGATGAAGCCGAGGACCCAGGCGGCGAGGAGCAGGAGGACATAGAGGGTGGAGCGCCCCGCACGGCGATCGCCGCGGAACCAGCCGACCAGCGCCGCCAGCAAGGCGAAGCCGCCGAACACCAGGCCGCCGACCAGCAACCAGGACGCGAAGTTCTTCCACTGGATTTCGTAGGTGGAGGAGTAAGCCCAGTCGCTGAGCAGCACGCCGAGGAACAGCGGAAACGCCCCCGCCAGCAGCACCGCATGCAGCGGATGGATCGGTCTCGCAACGACGCGCTCTCGCGTAACAGCCTGCACTTTATTCCTCCCTCGCGTCCGAATCCGCCGACGGCGCGACTTGCGGCACGTTCGCCGGCATCATGGCACCGCCCCTCAATCGATTGCGATACTGGACCGAAACAATCCGCTAGGGGGACGGGTTCCGCCGGCGCGATATCGAAAGGGTATGCATCGGCGGCCATATCACTGGCCGGCATAGCGGAGCCCCCTTGCCGCGGGGTCGTTCGTTCGTGGCAACCAGCCGCGGCCGGCGGCGTTAGGGCTGGATGGAAATCGGCGCCTTCGCACCGGTGCATATCGCCTGGCTGGACGCCCTGGCGCGGATCGGCGCGGCGTTGCTGCTATCCTTCATGCTTGGGCTCGAACGCTTCCTGCGCAAGAAGCCGGTCGATTTCCGGCCGTTCGTCATCATCGCTCTCGCTTCCTGCGCGCTGACGCTGGGCATCTCCGAATATGCCTATCGTGCCGACGATCCGCAGCTTTCGATCGATCCGGCCAAGGTGGTGAGCGGAGTCATGACAGGCATCGGCTTCATCGGCGCGGGCGCTTTGTTTCGGGAATCGCATACCGTGTTCGGCGCCGGCACCGCCGCCTCGATCTGGGCCGCCGGAGCGATCGGCCTCGTGTGCGGCTTCGGCCTGCTCTGGCTGGCTGCCTTGCTGACGCTGGCCTTGGTCCTGGTGCTTGGGCTCAGCCGGCCTTTCACCGCCGAATATACGATCCGGATGGACGACGAGGACGACAGCGACCAGCGTTAGGCAGGAGGCAGGGGTGACGGCAGATCGAGACACGAACGCGCGGCCCAATATCCTGCTGATAGTCGTCGACGACATGGGCTATTCCGACTGCCAGCCCTTCGGCGGCGAGATCCGCACGCCGGCGCTGCAGGCGCTCGCCGACCAAGGCGTGCGCTTCCGCAATTTCCACGTCTCCTCGCTCTGCGCGCCGACCCGCGCGATGCTGCTCTCCGGCGTCGACAACCACCAGAACGGGCTCGGCACCATGCCGCCCATGCACGCCACCAACCAATATCTGCAGCCCGGCTACGAGGGCCCGCTCAACCGGCGCGTGATGACGATCGCCGAAATATTGAAGGGCGAGGGCTATCGCACGTTCATGGCCGGCAAATGGCACCTCGGCGCGATCGCCGGCTACCGGCCCGAGCATCGCGGCTTCGACAGCGTGTTTGCGTTCCTCGGCGGCGGCGCCAGCCATTTCGACGACCACCGCGCGCTGAGCGCGAGCGAGCTTGCCCATACCCGCTATGACGAAGATGGCGACGACGTCACTGATGCGCTGCCTGAAGACTTCTATTCGTCCGACCATTATGCCGACAAGCTGATCGGCTATCTGTCCGAGGAGCCGCAGGGCGCGCCGTTTTTCGCCTATCTCGCCTTCACCGCGCCGCACGACCCGCTGCAGGGGCCGGACGCTTGGCTCGACGCCTATCGGGGAGCCTATGACGCAGGCTACGACGCCATCCGCGAGCGGCGTCTCGATCGAATGAAGGACCTGGGCCTGATACCGGACGGGCTGCCAGAAAACCCCGGCAGCGGCCTCTTCCCCGCATGGGGCGACCTCGACAGCGACGAAAAGGCCGATCAGGCGCGCAAGATGGAAATCTATGGGGCGATGATCGCCAATGCCGACCACAATATTGGTCGCGTCCTCGATTTGCTGCGGTCGCAGGGCCGCTACGACGACACGCTCATCCTCTTCCTGTCGGACAATGGCGCCAATCCCAAGGAGCCCTATTTCTACGCCCCCAACACCCCCGAGCTGATCGAGGCGCGATTCGACAACAGCCTGGCCAATATGGGCCGAAAGGGTTCGTTCGTGTCGATCGGCGGCGCGTGGGCCGAGGTCGCCAACACCCCCCTCTCCTACTTCAAGACCACGACCTACGAAGGCGGCACGCAGGTCCCCCTGATCGTGACGGGACCGGGCGTCGTGAAGCGCGGCGTCGATGTGACACAGAGGCTCCATGTGACCGATATATTGCCGACTATCCTCGATTTCGTGGGCATAACCCGCCCTGAGGAACGCGATGGCGCGCCGCTGGCGCCGCTCTACGGCCGATCATGGAAGCCCTATCTCACCGGCGCGACGGGCATGCCGGTGCGCGGGTCGTTCGACGTGATCGGCTTCGAGATGATCGAGTGCCGCGCGGTCATAAAAGGCGAGTGGAAATTGATCTTTCTCGCTCCCCCTTATGGCGAGAATGAATGGCACCTCTACAATCTCAACGAGGATCCCAGCGAGCTCGTCAATCGCGCCGGCGCGCAGCCAGGCAAGCTCGCCGAACTCAAGGCCGAATGGGACGCTTATGCCGCCGCCGTCGGCTATATCGAGGCCGGCGATGTCAAGCAGCTCGCGGGCATGCCCGCCGAGGAGTTCTTCCGCTATTCCGGGCTGACCTAGGCTTCGGCTCAGCGCCGGCTGCCGCCCAAGGTCCCGAGATGCGTATCGGCAAAGCCGGTCGAATATTTGAGGCCATAGCCGAGCATCCGGTCGAACCCGACATGGGCGATCCAGACGAGGGCGACCATCTGGGCCAGAATCGCATCCGCCACGAGGCCGAAGCAACCGAGCAAGATCGGCCCGCTCGTGCTGTGCGAAAGATTATAGGCCAGCGCCCCGACGCGCGGCCCGGCGAGATAGAAGAGAAAGGCGAGGTCGGGAACGAAGAACAGTCCGGCGAACAGCCACCAATTGTGTCCGTCCGCCGCATAAAGGCCTGCGGCGCCCGCCATCAGCAGCGCACCTTCCAATCTGAGGATGGCGCGCGGTCCGCCGCCGACCTGGCCTGGCTTTTGCGGGCGAATGACTGCCGTCCTCTAGATCCGAGTTCCGTTCAGTCCGCGCGGCGCCGCGCAGGATCGAGCGCGGCGAGCGTCTGGCCGCCGTCCTTGTGGAAGGCGATCCCCATTTGCAGGCTCTCCGCGATCCGCATGGCTTTCTCCTGCATCGCCGCAGCAGCGGGACCGCTCAGCAGTTCCAGCGTCGTTTCGCGCCACAGCGCAAGCCAGCGATGGAACATCGCGGGTGTGATCGAATCGCCATGCTTGATATGCGCCGGCAGCGGCCGGCCCTTGTAGCGGCCGCTGCCAAGCATCACCGAAGACCAGAACGCCTGGAGGCGGTCGAGATGCTCGGGCCAGTCGTCGATCGCGTTGTTGAAGATCGGGCCAATCATCGGATCGAGCCGGACCTTGCCATAGAAAGTATCGACCACGGTCTGAAGGCGGGCCTCGGTGATGGCCTTGGCGGGCGGGGTCGGCATCGCGTCGCTCATACGGACTCTGTCTGCTTGCGCACGGCGGCCCGGATAGCGGCGGCTAAAGCGTCGCACAACAAGGGCTTCTCGACGATCGCGGCGCCGGCGGCGGCGGCGCTCGCAGCAAGGTTGCGGCTCGGCAGGCTGGTGATGATCAAGGCCGGGAGGGCGACGCCGCGGCCGCGCAGCAAGGCGAGCAAGGCGAGACCGTCCATGCCAGGGAGATGATAATCGAGTACAAGGCAACCCGGTCCGGCCAGCGGCTCACGCGCCGCCAGCGCTTCCCCGCTCTCGAACGCTTCCACGGCAAATCCCTCCAGCTCCAGCGAGAATGTGAGCGCGGAGCGGAGGGCGGCGTCGTCGTCGACGATCAGGATGCGGGGGCGACGGTCGAGGATGGTCATGGACTTTCCCGGACGGAGAGAGGGAGGAGCCGCCGGCCCCTCCCTGCTTCTGGTTTAGGCGGCCTGCTTCCAGGTCGGCTCGAGCGCGACGTGCGGGGGGCACGGGAAGACCGCGACCTGCGGCAGGCCGGCAAGCTCATTGGCATAACCGTGATTGACGTCGCGGTGATGCGCCTCGTCGGCACGGACGACCAGCACCACGTCGCGCAGGGTGGCGTCCTCGGGCAGGCCCCAGTAGCGCTTGGCGATGTCCGGCGCGGGCACGTTCTCGCTTCGCCCCTCGTCGATCTCGGCGAGATAGTGGGTATAGCTGATTACCGCCTCCTCCTCGAAATAGCCGACGACGCGGTGGGCGGTCTTCGAGCTGACGAGATAGAGGGCGAAGAAGAACAGGTAGAAGACCCACTGCACGCCGATGATCACCCCGCGCTCGAACCAGGTCGGCTTCGAGATCTCGATGAAGGTCATCAGGTGCATGCGCTCATTCTCGGCCTCGTCCATGAGCGTCTTGATCCAGCCCTTGTCGTCGCACATGCGGCGAAGGCAGGCGAGGTGGTTGATCGTCGCGCCGACCATGCCCGGAACGGCGGCGACGGTCTCGAGCACCACCGCGCGGTGGCCGTAGCGCTCGGCGAAGAAAGTGTCGGCGCACCAGCGCAGCATCTTGGTGAAACCGACGGCCACGCGGTCGGACAGGCCTTTGGGGCGGTGGTGGACCGAAAGGTCGATAAGCGGTGCGGTCACGACGAAAAATCTCCTTTGCAGACAGCGCAATCAGGTCTGCGTTGCCGTTGGCCCGGAATTACCCGCAGGCCGGAATCCGCGAAATTCGGGTCTTCGCCCTAGGGTGAATCCCGGAGGTCGCGCCGCACCGCGGCAGCGGCTATGCAGGCTGGCATGGCCTTGGCGTTGCGTCCGAACACATTCTCAGTCCCCGCCGTGGGCCAAGGTCGAGCCTGCCTGATCGCGCTCGCGGCGGTCGCCGGAGGCGCGGCGGCGCGGCTCGGGCTCGAGCCACTGCTCGGTGGCCGCGAGACCTTCCTCTTCTTCGTGCCGGCGGTCGTCGCCGCAGCCGCGCTCGCCGGGCTGGGGCCCGGTCTGTTCGCAACCGTCCTCGGCGCCGCGGCCGGGCTGGCGCTCGAGGCTTCAAGCGGGAATTTGCAAGCGGGCCACTGGGTCGGCGCGGGTGTCTTCCTGCTGGTCGGTCTGTCGGTCACGATCGGCGGCGAGTGGTTCCAGCGCGCCAGGGCTCGCGCCGGCGGAGCGCACCGCGAGCTTGCCCAGAGCGAGGCGCATCTGCGCTCGATCCTCGAGACGGTGCCGGACGCGATGGTGGTGATCGACGAGCAGGGCCTGATCCGCTCTTTCAGCCACACCGCGGAGCGCCTGTTCGGCTGGCAGGCGGCCGAAGTGGCCGGCCGCAACGTCAACATGCTGATGCCTTCGCCCTATCGCGAGGCGCACGATTCCTATCTGGAGCGCTACTACCGAACCGGCCAGCGCCGCATCATCGGCGTCGGCCGGGTGGTTGTCGGCGAGCGCAAGGACGGGTCGACATTCCCCATGGAGCTTGCGGTCGGCGAGATGCACGAAGCCAAGGGGCGCTTCTTCACCGGCTTCGTCCGCGACCTCACCGAGCGGCAGCAGACCGAGACCCGCTTGCAGGAACTGCAGACCGAGCTCGTTCACGTCTCGCGTCTCACCGCATTGGGCGAAATGGCTTCGGCGCTGGCGCACGAACTTAACCAGCCACTCTCCGCAATCGCCTCCTATCTCAAGGGCAGCAAGATGCTGCTCGGCCGCGACGAAGTGCCGCACGAAAAGGTTCGCGACGCGGTCGATCGCGCCGCCAACGAGGCGTTGCGGGCGGGCGAGATCATCCGCCGGCTGCGCGATTTCGTCGCGCGCGGCGAGACCGAGCGCCGGCTGGAGAGCCTGCCCAAGCTGATCGAGGAAGCCAGCGCGCTCGCTCTGGTGGGCGCCAAGGAAAGTGGCGTCCAAGTTCGCTACGCACTCGACCCCGAGGTCGATTTGGTGCTCGCCGACAAGGTCCAGATCCAGCAGGTCGTGCTCAACCTGATCCGCAACGCCGGCGACGCGATGGAGAATTCGCCGCGCCGCGAGATGACGGTCAGCGTCGCCGCTCTGCCCGACGACATGGCCCTGGTCAGCGTCGCGGATACCGGGCCGGGGATCAGCGCCGAGATTGCCGGCCAATTGTTTCAGCCGTTCATCACGACCAAGCGCACCGGCATGGGCGTCGGCCTTTCCATTTCGCGCACGATCGTCGAGGCGCATGGCGGACGCATCTGGGTCGAGGACAATCCGGGAGGCGGCGCGATCTTCCGCTTCACCCTGCAGCGCGTAGGCAAGGAGGAATTATACGATGGCGACTGAGCCCGTGGTGCACGTGATCGACGACGATGAAGCGGCGCGCCACGCCCTCGGCTTCCTGCTCGACTGCGCGGGCATAGACGCCCGCATCTATGAATCGGCTGTCGCCTTCCTCAAGGCAGTGCCGACGATGGAGCATGGCTGCATCGTCACCGACGTGCGCATGCCGGAGATGAGCGGCGTCGAACTCATTGGCAGATTGAAGGCGCTCGGCGTACCCGATCCGGTGATCGTCATCACCGGTCATGCCGACGTGCCGCTCGCGATCCAGGCGATGAAGGCGGGAGTCGCCGATTTCATCGAGAAGCCGTTCAGCGACGAGACCATATTGGGATCGGTGCGGGCCGCATTGGCGCAGCAGCAGGAGCGCGGCCTGGTCGAAGCCGAACGGGACGAAATCGTGGCGCGCATGGCCACCCTTTCCCAGCGGGAGCGCGAAGTGCTCGACGGGCTGGTCGAGGGGCACGCGAATAAGGTCATCGCCGACGATCTTGCGATCAGCGCACGTACCGTCGAGGTCTATCGCGCCAACGTGATGACCAAGATGCGCGCTCGCAGCCTGTCCGAACTGGTGCGCATGGCGATGATCGCGCGCCTGGTGCCCTGAGGCACCGGCATCGTCGGTTGGCGATGGCAAAGTCAGTATCGCGCTTTGCAGAATTGACGCCGGAACGGCCAATGATCCGCCTTCCCAACCGCAGTCTTCCGGTGCTCTGCTTGTGCGTCGCGAACGATGGACGTACGATCTGCGCCATCAAGAGAGGAGAGCTATCGTGACGGACATTTGCCGTCGGCATGTGGGGAATGTTGTCGAGACTCGTCGCTCGCCCTGGATTTTCGTTGCGATTGCGCTGCACCCGGCTCCGCCACCGTCGTTTTACTGAGCATTTTTGCGATGCATTGCGATCTGGAACGGGACGGTCCTGACCGGCTGGACGCCGACGTGGCGGTCATCGGCGCCGGCGCGGCCGGCATTACCCTCGCCCGCCGGCTCCTCGCCGAGGGCCTCTCGGTCATCCTGCTCGAAAGCGGCGGGCTCGATTATGAGAAAGAAACGGCAGACCTCAATGCCGGCGACAATGTCGGCGAGGATTATTACGCGCTCGAGGATTGCCGGCTGCGCTTCTTCGGCGGCACCACCGCCATCTGGGGCGGCCGCTGTGCCGAATTCGACCCGATCGACTTCACCCGACGCGACTGGATACCCCGTAGCGGCTGGCCGATCGAGCCTGCCGCGCTGCGCCCTTATTATGACGCTGCCTGGGAGGTGCTGGGGCTCACGGCATCTGCCTACCGTTCCGACCCGCTGCGCCACCTGCTTCCCGATTTCTCGCCCGACGAGCTGACGACCCCGCTCTGGGCATTCGACGACCAGTTCGACCGCTTCTCGTTCCTGCGCTGCCGCGACCTCATCGAGCACCCGCGGTGCACCGTGGTCACCCATGCCACTGTCCGCGAAATCGTGGCCGAGCCTTACGGCCGGGCGATCCGCAAGCTCGACGTGCGCAGCTTGTCGGGGCGCAGCCTCGACGTCCGCGCGCGGGATTATGTGCTCGCCGCCGGCGGCATCGAGAATCCCCGGCTTCTCCTCGCCTCGCGCTCGGTCCAGCGCGACGGGCTTGGCAATGATCACGATCAGGTCGGCCGCTATTTCATGGAGCATCCCCATGCCCGCGGCGGACGCATTGTCGGCGGCGCGGCATGGCGCCTGCTCGACGCGTTCAAGAAGCGGCGGGTAGGCGGCAGGGAGTTCGCGCCGCTGATCGCGCCGTCGGCCCGACTCCAGGCCGACCAGGGTTTGCTCAACACGTCGCTGACGATCGCCGGCCGCCGCCCCGCGCAAGGCAGCGAGGCGCTGCTGATGCGCGCCTATCTCCACGCCAAGCACCGGCTCGCGCCGACCCGGAAAGGGCGCAGGCTGTGGCGGGTGACCAAGCATCTCACCAGTCAGGTCCAGCATATCAGCGATCCGTTGCGCCCCTGGCTGCTGCATAAGGCGGGCCGGCTCGACGTCGCGCTGGTCATTCGCGGCGAACAGGCGCCGAACCCCGACAGCCGGGTGCGCCTGGCGCCGGAAACCGACGCTCTCGGCATGCCGCGCGCGACGCTGGACTGGCGCACGAGCGCACTCGACGTCGACAGCGCCGCCGGCCTCGTCGCCGCACTGGGGCGCGAGCTCGCGCGGCTGGGCCTCGGCCATGTCGAGGCGGCGCCGTGGCTGTCCGATCCCTCGCGGCGCTGGGCGATCGACCCGCTGATCAGCGCCCACCCCATCGGCGGCTACCACCATATGGGCACCACCCGCATGTCCGAAGATCCGCGCCATGGAGTCACCGACGCCGACGGCCGGGTGCACGATATCGACAATCTCTATGTCGCGGGAAGTTCGCTCTTTCCGACCTCGGGCTGGGCCAATCCGACGCTGACGATCGTCGCCCTCGCCTTGCGCACCGCAGACCGGATCGCCGCGCGCCAGGCCGTCCCGGACCGCCGCGCCGCGACCGCTACCGCGGCAACAGCCTGAAAGCGCTCATGGGATCCCGAGCCTCTGCGACAAACTCCCTATATCGCGGGACCAGTCCCCTTGCGATGCGTGTCGGGATACAATTTTTGTGCATGTGCAGCATTGGTGGGTTGACAGCCGGGCACCGCCCCTCCAGCCTAAGGGAGGTGAAGCCGTGTAGTCGTAAGGAGCCCATCATGAGCAAAGGACAGGTCCAACCCTCGTCGCTGTTGGCTCGCGGCTTCTATTTCGGCACCTGGAGCTCGTTTAGCGGCCGATACGCCTGAGGGCGTATCGGGACAGAATACCGCACTCCACCTTTTCTGAAAATTCGAGCTCAAACGCCGCTTCCCCGGCAGGTCGCACCCCTGCGCGGCCGGGACGCGGCGACAGGACACGCCATGACCCACATGATTTCGGCGCCGCTCGCGGCGCTCCGAACCGAGATCGACCGTCTCGACGATGCCATTCTCGATCTCGTCGAGCGAAGGATGGCCGCTTCGGCCGCCGTCGCCCGGTCAAAGCCTGCCGACGGGCTGCTCAAGATCCGCCCACGCCGCGAGGATGCGGTGATCGCACGGCAACTGGGCCGCGCCCGCCGAGCGCCCGCCCCCTTGGTCACGCGCCTTTGGCGCGAGCTGATGGCGCATGGCCTCCAGGCCCAGGCGCCCACCGAGAGCGTGCTGTGCGAGGGCAATGGCCCGACGCTGGCGCCGCTCGTCCGCGAGCGCTTCGGCAGCGCCGCGCCGCTGCGC